>JACRIV010000119.1 GCA_016220005.1 Deltaproteobacteria bacterium | reverse complement strand
TTCCGCCGTCCATTCACTCGTTGCAGCGGTGCTGTCCATATCCCCAAGTATGATGTCGTCTCCGCCCCCGCTTACGATCAGGTCGTGACCGGCGCCTCCGAACAACAGGTCCTTGGCGTTGGCCCCGTACAGGTAGTCGTCTCCGTCATTTCCGGACAGCAGGTCCCCTCGCGCGTTGATGCTCGCCGCAATCTCCCCCGCCGCGATCAGATCCTCCATTTCTCCCGAGTTCTCTCCGAATACCTGGTCGTTTCCCAAACCGCCCAAGGCGACGTCCGAACCGGATCCCCCTTCCAGTTGGTCGTTCCCGGCCCCACCCGATCTTGGATACGGATCGAACTACAGCCTTGCGTCCGACCAAACCGCAACGTGGATCAGGACTGCGGCAAATCATCATGCCGCGAAAAGTTGCCGATCCGACTACCCTACAAGATGCCGCAATGTCAAGAATCAAACGTTAGTCTAGAACAAGGCATTGACGATCTGCTCCAGTTTGACGGCGATCTCGTCGCCGATCCAGTCGGTGGCGCACTGCGAACCCACGGTCACCGGACCATCGCACCATTCGGGAAACGAAATGCAAAACATCGTATCCCTCATACTATGGAACGCCGCAGCCTGTCACCTGTCACTAATGGCAGGTATCCTCTCCAGGCGCCGAAGACTCACCCACGGTCGATGAGTTCCCGCTCGATGGCCACGGCGACGGCTTGGGCCCGCGTGCTCACGTCCAACTTCTTCTTGAGGTTCTGCACGTGAAAGTGGACCGTGCGTTGCGTGATCCTCATGATGGTCGATATGTCCCATGTGTCCTTGCCGGCTTTAAGCCATTTCAAGATCTCCCTTTCCCGCTCCGTGATCCCGCGGGATCGTTCCCCTCCCACATGCTCGCGACTTCCCCCAGGCTTGACGTTGAGTCCCATGTCGGAGCACCCCTTCCCGAACCTCGTACTGGAAATCCCGCCCGTTGAACGCACACCCCCCGGGGCGCGGGGCAATTGGAGCACGGGGAGGGTTACAGATTGATTACAGATTGCCACCCGTCCGTCGGATCCGCGTCGCATGAAACACGTTTTGAATGTCGCCACGACGTCGGCACCGAGGTCGGCGATTCATTGTGTGACCGCATGTGCGAGAGGGAGTGTTCAGGCGATGGTGGGGAGGGCGGCGTCCTTCGACGCGATCCAGCGCGAGAGGTCGGCGTGTTCCGGATGGGACAGGCCCGGGTCGCGCGCAAGGAGATCACTGGCGATTTCCCTGGACCGGTACAGCATCCGCGCATCTCGGACGATGTCGGAGAAGACCAGGTCGGGGATCCCGGACTGCCGGACCCCCGCGAAGTCGCCGGGCCCCCGGATCTTGAGGTCCTCCTCGGCGATCTTGAATCCGTCGGTCGTCCTCTCCATCACGGAAAGGCGGGCCGCCGCATCTTCCCCTTGGAGCCCCTCGACAAGGAGCAGGCAGAAGGAGGGACGGCTGCCCCGCCCCACCCTTCCCCGGAGCTGGTGGAGCTGGGAGAGCCCGAACCGCTCGGCGTGCTCGATCATCATCACGGTCGCCTCGGGGACGTCGATCCCTACCTCAACCACCGTGGTCGAGACGAGGATCCGGATCCCCCCGCTCTGGAACCGCCGCATCACGGATTCCTTCTCCTCCGCCTTCATCCGCCCGTGCAAAAGCCCGACGCCGATTTCGGGGAAGGCTTCCCTGACCCGATCGGCGGTCCGCGTTGCGTCCCGCAGCGTCAGCTTCTCCGACTCCTCCACCAGCGGCAGGACGATGTAGACGCGACCGCCCCCGGCGATCTCTCTGCGCACCCTCTCCCAGGCCGCCTTTCGCTCCCCCTCCCGGACGACCTTCGTCTCGACCGCCGTCCTGCCCGGAGGCATCTCGTCGATGACGGAGACGTCGAGGTCCCCGTAGAGCGTCATCGCCAGCGTCCGGGGGATCGGCGTGGCGGTCATGACGAGGAGGTGCGGGGCGGTCGCCGCCTTCCCTCTCAGCGTAGCTCTCTGCAATACCCCGAAACGGTGCTGCTCGTCGACTACGCCCAGGCCCAGCCGTTGGAAATCGACCCCCTCCTGGATGATCGCGTGCGTCCCGATCACGATGTGCGCCTCCCCTTCCCGGATCTCCGCCCGGAGCTTCTTCCGCCGCGCCGCCGAAAGGGAGGAGGTCAGCAGGACGATGCGGACCGGCAGGCCTTCGGAGAGGGAGAGGAACCGCCGGTAATGCTGTTCGACGAGGATCTCGGTGGGCGCCATCAGCGCTGTCTGGGCTCCCTTCTTCCAGGCGACGAGCGCCGCGATCCACGCGACGATCGTTTTCCCGCTCCCAACGTCTCCCTGCAGGAGGCGGTGCATCGGGTGGGGGTGCGACATGTCCTTCAGGATCTCGTTCACCACCCGCCGCTGGGCGCCCGTGAGGGAAAACGGCAGCCGCCGTTTGATCTCGTCGACGATCTCCTTGTCCCAGTGGAGCGGGATCGCCGCCTCCGTCATCGCACCCGCCCGGCGCTTGGCCAGGCTCCATTGGATGTAGAACAGCTCCCCGAAGATGAGCCGCTGCTGGGCGGGGGAGGAGAAGGACAGGAGCATCGAAGCGTCGGCGCCGGACGGAGGGAAATGCAGGGCCGAAAGCGACTCCTGGATGGGCGGCACGCCCGCCGACTCGAGCATCCAGCGGGGGAAGAACTCCTTCACGCTCGGGGCGTAGCGATGGACGACCTCCCACTGGATCCGCCGCATGACCCGCGGGGGGACCCCTTCGACCTCCGGGTAGACGGGGACGATCCGGCCCAGGTGGATGGGGTCGTGCTCCTCCGCTGTCCCCAGGATCTCGGGATGGTGCATCTCGTTCTGGAACTGGAAGAACCGGACGGGGCCGCACAGAACGACCGTCTCGCCGACCTTGAACCGTTCCGCAAGCGAGGGATGGAAGTGGAACCACTTGGCGGAGAGGCGTCCCGTCCCGTCCGAGATGACCACCTCGAAGACCCGCTGCCCCCCGAATCCCCGGTGGCCGCCGTGGACCCCGACAACCGTCCCCTTCACGGGCGCGGTCATCCCGGCCTTAAGCGCCCGGAGCGGCAGGATGTGCCGCCGGTCCTCGTACCCTTTCGGAAAAAAAAAGAGGGCGTCCTTCGCGGTGCGTATCCCCCTGACCGCCAGCTTCTCGGCAAGCTTGGGCCCCACCCCCTTGACGTACTGGATGGAAGGGGCTTCCGTCACCGTCCCGTCAGCGGCCGTGGTACTCTTGCAGGCTGCGGACGCCAAGGTCCTCCCGGATCAGGTGGGAGATGGCATGAGCGACCGCCCGCGCCGCCGCCAGAGTGGTGACGTAGGGGATGTTGTAGACGAGCGCCGTGCGCCGGATGTAGAACGAGTCCGCCTTGGACTGCGCCCCCAGCGGGGTGTTTATCACGAGGGCGATCTCGCCGTTCTTGATCAGGTCGGCGACGTGGGGGCGCCCCTCCTGGATCTTGAGGACGGACTCCGCCGGGATGGCTTTACGGCCAAGGAACGCCGCCGTGCCGCCCGTGGCGGCGATCCGGAACCCCGACTCGTGCAGGAGTCTTGCGGCGGGCAGGACCCCGTCCTTGTCTTCATCCCGGACGCTGATGAACACCCGCCCTCCACGGGGGAGCATCATCCCCGCGGCGATCTGGGCCTTCGCGAACGCCCTCCCGAAGTTGACGTCGATCCCCATCACCTCCCCTGTCGACTTCATCTCCGGCCCCAGGATCGTGTCCACGTCGGGGAACTTGATGAAAGGGAATACCGCTTCCTTGACGCTGATGTGGGCGGGCGTCACGTCCTCCGTGAAGCCGAGGTCCACAAGTTTCCTCCCCGTCATCACCTTCGCCGCCAGCTTGGCCAGCGGAACCCCGATCGCCTTGCTGACGAAAGGAACGGTACGGGAAGCGCGGGGGTTGACCTCGAGGATAAATATCTCCCCCTTCTTGAGGGCGAACTGGACGTTCATCAGCCCTACGACCCGCAGCTCCCTCGCCAGCGCCTTCGTCTGGCGTGCGATCTCGCGGACGAGCTCGTTCGGGATGGAGTGAGGGGGCAGGGAGCACGCGGAGTCGCCCGAGTGGATGCCCGCCTCTTCGATGTGCTCCATCACCCCCCCGATGACGACGGTCTCCCCGTCGGAGATCGCGTCGACGTCGATCTCGATGGCGTCCTCGAGGAACTTGTCGATGAGGACCGGGCGCTCCTCGGAGGCCTGCACGGCGTGGGTGAGGTATTTATGCAATCCCTCCTCGTCGTGGACGATCTCCATGGCGCGGCCGCCGAGCACGTAGGAGGGGCGCAGAAGGATCGGGTACCCGATCCGGGACGCGATCCCGACCGCCTCCGCCGTGGACCGGGCGATCCCGTTGGGGGGCTGCCGCAACGCGAGCAGGTCGAGCAGCTCCTTGAAGCGCTCCCTGTCTTCCGCCCGGTCGATGCTGTCGGGGGTGGTCCCCAGGATCCGAACCCCCTCCTTCTCCAGCGGGACCGCGAGTTTGAGAGGAGTCTGTCCGCCGAACTGGACGATGACGCCTTCCGGCTTCTCTTCCTCGATGATGGCGAGGACGTCCTCCTTGGTGAGCGGCTCGAAGTAGAGCCGGTCGGACGTGTCGTAGTCGGTGGACACGGTCTCCGGGTTGCAGTTGACCATGATCGTCTCGTAGCCTTCCTCCCGGAGCGCGAAGACGCCGTGGACGCAACAATAGTCGAACTCGATCCCCTGACCGATCCGGTTGGGTCCCCCTCCCAGGATGACCACCTTTTTCCGGTCCTCGGGGCTCGCCTCGTCCTCCTCGTCGTAGGTGGAATAGAGGTAGGGAGTGTGGGCCTCGAACTCCGCGCCGCACGTGTCGACCCGCTTGAACACGGGCCGCAGGCCGGCCCGGATACGCAGGTTCCTGGCCGCGTCCTCGCTCGATTCCAGCAGCCTTGCCAGCCTCCTGTCCGAGAACCCGGACGACTTGGCCCGACGGAGCAGCGCCGTCGCCTCCTCCGGGACCGCCCCCCCGTCCGCGAGGGAGCGAAGCTCCGGAGCGCTTCGGCGGATCTCCTCTTCGAAGGCGATGATCTGCCGGATGTTCTCCAGGAACCAGATGTCGATCCCGGTCACCCGGTTGATCTCCTCGATCTTCCAGCCTTCACGGAGCGCCTCGCCGATGTAAAGGAGCCGCTGCGAGTTGGGGACGCGCAGCTTCTCCTCGATCGCTTTCCTCCGGGCGGCGGGGGCGGCCGCTCCCGCCGGGAGGACCTCCTCGAACCCGTAAACGCCGATCTCCAGGGACCGGAGCGCCTTCTGGAGCGACTCCTTGAAGGTGCGGCCGATCGCCATCACCTCCCCCACCGACTTCATCTGGGTCCCAAGGACGTCCTGCGTCTGCGGGAACTTCTCGAAGGTGAAACGGGGGATCTTGGTCACCACGTAGTCGATGGTCGGTTCGAAGGAGGCCGGCGTCTCCCGGGTGATGTCGTTCCGGATCTCGTCGAGGGTGTACCCGACGGCGAGCTTCGCCGCGATCTTGGCGATCGGGAACCCGGTCGCCTTGGAGGCCAGGGCGGAGGACCGGGAGACGCGCGGGTTCATCTCGATCACCACCATTTCTCCCGTGTCCGGGTGGACGGCGAACTGGATGTTGCTCCCGCCGGTGTCGACGCCGATCTCCCGGATGATGCGCAGCGCGGCGTTGCGCATCAGCTGGTACTCCTTGTCGGTGAGTGTCTGGGCGGGGGCGACCGTGATGGAGTCGCCCGTGTGGACCCCCATCGGGTCGAGGTTCTCGATCGAGCAGATGATGACCACGTTGTCCTTGAGGTCCCGCATCACCTCGAGCTCGAACTCCTTCCACCCGATCACCGACTGCTCGACGAGCACCGTGCGCTTCGGGGAAGCGTCCAGCGCCCACCGGACCGCCTCCTCGTACTCTTCCCTGTTGTAGGCGATCCCCGCGCCCGTCCCCCCCAGGGTGAAGGAGGGCCGGATGATGGCCGGGTACCCGATGGACGGGATGACCTTAAGCGCCTCCTCCACCGACTTGACGTAACCCGACCGGGGCACGACGAGCCCGAGCTTCTCCATCGCCTTGCGGAACTGGTCGCGGTCCTCGGCCTTCTGGATCGCTTCGAAGCTGGCGCCGATCAGCTCGACGCCGTACTCCTGCAGAATCCCCATCTCGTGCAGGGAGACGGCGATGTTTAAGCCCGTCTGGCCTCCGATCGTCGGCAGGAGGGCGTCCGGCCGTTCGCGGGCGATGATCTTCCCCACCATCTCGGGAGTGATCGGCTCGATGTAGGTGCGGTCCGCGAATTCCATGTCGGTCATGATGGTCGCCGGGTTGCTGTTGACCAGGACCACCGTGTAGCCCTCCTCCTTGAGGGCCTTGCACGCCTGCGTCCCCGAATAGTCGAACTCGCAGGCCTGCCCGATGATGATGGGGCCCGAGCCGATCAGCATGATCTTCCGGATGTCGGTTCTCTTCGGCACTAGATCTCCTGGATGTATACGTTGTTCAGGTCCAAACGCTTGGCCTCCCGGATCGCCTCTTCGTACTCCCGTCTCGCGAGCTTCCGGTCGAATCCTGGAAGGCCCACGGCCCTGTGCGCCGGGAAGTACTGCCCCATAAGGGAGAGGTGGCAATCCGCGCCGAACGTTTCGCGGAGGTACGCAAGAACTCGCCGGGTCTCTTCCACCTTCCCCGGCAGGACCAGGTGCCGGATGAGCACCCCCCGCCTGGCGATCCCGTCCTCCCCCGCCGAGAGCGGTCCCGCCTGGCGCATCATCTCCTCGATTGCCCTGGCGTTGTGCCCGGCGTAGTCGGGCGTCCCGGACGCCTCGGCCGCGATCTCCGCCGTCCGGTATTTCATGTCCGGAAGATAGATGTCGACGACGCCCGCCAGCAGCGCGAGCGTCTCGAGCGAGTCGTAGCCGCTCGTGTTGTAGACCACGGGCAGGGTGAACCCTTTTTCCCGCGCGGACAGCACCGCGCCGATGAGCCGGGGTACGTGCGGCGTCGGGGTCACGAAGTTCACGTTGTGGGCCCCCTTGCCTTCCAGCCGCAGCAGGCGCATTCCGAGCTCTTCGTCGGTCAGCGGTTTGCCCGCCCCCATCCGGCTGATCGGGTAGTTCTGGCAGAAAAGGCACGCCATGTTGCAGTGGCTGAAGAAGACGGTGCCGGATCCCCGGGCGCCGGAGATCGGCGGCTCCTCGCCATGGTGGACGGAGACGGCCGCCACCCTCGCCCCCCCGTTCGCCCCGCAGAAACCGAGTTCCCCCGCGAGCCGGTCCACCCCACAATATCTCGGGCACAGCCGGCAGGAATGCAGCGACTCGTGCGCCTCCTCGTAACGTATCCGAAGCTCGCGCAACGTCAGCATGGCGCCACGCCCGTCACCGGCGCTTCGCCTGCGCCGGTTCGCCGCCGTGCGAGGCACGCCTCACGGGGTACCCCTTTCGGGGGACGCCTTGCCCGCTCGCGCCCGGATGTCCTCTCCGGGCTGCGCGGGCCGCCTCGGCAGCTTCCGCGGCCATCCCTGGCCGCTCTTCCTCCCACTTGGTCGGCGCTGCCTCGGAGCTCGGATTCCGTTCTTTGGCGCGACGGAGGAATCCTCGCTCATCCGTCCCTGGATGGGCGGCGGCTCCGTCGCTCCTCGCTCCGACATCCCTGTCTCTCACTTCGTCGCTCAGGCCCCCGCAAGGGGCACCCCGTTGCGGCGGCTCGCACGGCATCGGAGTTCCCGGAGGCGTAGCGCCTTGAAACGGGGGAACCGAGCGGTCGGATACCGGCAGCAGTCGCATGAGCGCTCAGAGGTCCTCTTCCCCGGTGAGGTACCGGTAGAACCGCGTGAAGAGGTACCGGGAGTCGTGGGGGCCCGGGGATGCCTCGGGATGGTACTGCACGGAGAAGCACCGAAGCGACGGGACGGCGAGCCCCTCCACCGTCCGGTCGTTCAGGTTGATGTGGGTGACCCGGGCCCGCTCGCCGAGGGAGTCCGAGTCCACTGCGAAGTTGTGGTTCTGGCTGGTGATCTCCACCTTGCCCGTGGCCAGGTCCGACACCGGCTGGTTGCACCCGTGGTGTCCGAACTTCAGCTTGAAGGTCCTGCCCCCCAACGCGAGCCCCATGATCTGATGGCCGAGGCAGATGCCGAACATCGGGAGCCTGCCGAGCAGCCCTTTCACGGTCTCCACGGCGTAGGGCACCCCCTCCGGGTCCCCGGGGCCATTGGAGAGGAAGACGCCGTCCGGCTTCCGGGCCAGGATCCCCGCCGCCGTCGTCTCGGCGGGGACGACCGTGACGTCGAACCCGTGGGAGACCAGCATCCGCAGGATGTTCTGCTTGATCCCGTAGTCGATCGCGATGATCTTCGGCACCTTGCCGAGCCGGTTTCGGTACTCGGCGGCGGGCAGGTATCCCTTTTCGAGATCCCAGTCCCCGGTCTCCCAGTGCAGCTCGCGGTCCGTGGTGACCTCCCGGACGAGGTCGCGCCCCACGATGGAGGGAAGCTCCCTCGCCTTCTTTACGAGCCGTTTTTCGTCCAGGTCGGCCGAGGAGATGATCCCCATCTGGGAGCCCCCGTCCCGGAGCCGCCGGGTGAGGGCCCGGGTGTCGATCCCCGCGATTCCGCAGATATGGTACCGGCGCAGGTAGCCGTCGAGGGTTTCCACGTGGCGCCAGTTGGAAGGAAGCCGCCACGCCTCCCGCACGATGAACCCCTCCACCCAGGGACGGGTGGACTCGACGTCGTCGGGGTTGATCCCCGTGTTCCCGATCTCGGGGTACGTCATCATTACGATCTGCCCCTTGTAGGAGGGGTCGGTGAGCACCTCCTGGTACCCCGTCATCCCGGTGTTGAACACCACCTCCCCGCCGCATTCCCCTTCATATCCGAAGGCGGCGCCCCGGTAGACAGTCCCGTCCGCAAGGGCGAGTTTCGCGCTTCTTTCAGTCATTCACCGAAACCCCCGGCATGAGGGAATGGGTGATCCGTCCCCCGCGGATCGTCGCCGCGGCCCGGCCCCGGAGCTTCCATCCGAAGAACGGGCTGTTCCTGGATTTCGACCGGACGTCCTGCTCCCGGTACTCCCACTCCACGTCGGGGTCGACGAGGGTGACGTCGGCGTCCGCACCCTTCCGAAGGGATCCCTTGCCCTGAAGTTTCAGGATCCTCGCCGGGTTGGCGGAGAGCAGCTCGGCGATCCGGGGCGGCGTGATCTTTCCGCCCGCAAGCAATGCGAGGGAGAGAGGGAGGGCCGTCTCGAGCCCGATGATCCCGTTCGCGGCGGCAACGAACTCGCACCGCTTCACGTAGTCGTCGTGGGGGGCGTGGTCGGTGGCGATCGCGTCGATCGTCCCGTCGATCAGCCCTTCCAGGACGGCCATCCGGTCTTCCTCCGCCCGAAGCGGCGGGTTCATCTTCGCGTTCGTGTTGTACCCCTCGATGGCGGCATCCGTCAGCGTGAAGTAGTGCGGCGCGGTCTCCCCCGTTACGGGGAGGCCGGATCTCTTGGCCATCCGGAGCAGGTCGACGCCCATCCTGGTGCTTATGTGCTGGATGTGGATCTTTCCCCCCGAAAGCCTCGCAAGGAGGATGTCCCGAGCGATGGCGATCTCTTCGGCGGCGGAGGGGATGCCGGGGATCCCCAGCCTGTGCGCCGTCCATCCTTCGTGGGCCGCCCCTTCCCCTGCGAGCTCGGCGTCCTCCGCGTGGGAGAGGATCAGCAGGTCGAACGCTTTGGCATATTCGAGGGCGCGCCGCATCATCAGGGAGCTTGCGACAGGCTTCCCGTCGTCCGAGAAGGCGACCGCCCCCGCCTCGGCGAGCTCCGCGAAGTCGGTCATCTCCCTGCCTTCCATCCCCCTCGTGACGGCCGCGACGGGGTAGACGTTCGCCGCCCCTTCCTCGGCGGCTTTCCGCCGGATAGATCCGGTGATCTCCGGATGATCGTTCACGGGCTTCGTGTTGGCCATGCATGCGACGGAGCAGAATCCCCCCGCTGCGGCCGACAACGTCCCGGAACGGATATCTTCCTTCCACTCGTACCCGGGATCCCGCAGATGGACGTGCATGTCGATCAGACCCGGCAGGACCCACTTCCCGGCGGCATCGATGACTTTTCCATCGAACGTTTTCGGAATGTTGCCCCCGGGGATATAATCCTTTACCTTTCCATTTTCCAGGACGATGCTGCCGGTTTCGTCACGCTTGCTGACCGGATCGATAACGCGCCCGCCTTTAATGAGCAGCATCGTGTCCTCCCGCCAGAAGATAGAGGAGCGCCATCCTGACGGCAACCCCTGATTCCACCTGGTTCAGGATCCTGGATTGCGCGGAGTCCGCCAGGTCGTCGGAGAGTTCCACCCCCCTGTTGATGGGCCCCGGATGCATGATCACCGCGTCCTCCTTGGCAAGGGAGAAGACGGCCCTGGAGAGCCCGAACATCCTGGAATATTCCCGCAGTGAAGGGAAATAGGCGGTCTTCTGGCGCTCGAGCTGGATGCGGAGCATCATGACGACGTCCGCGTCCCTGACGGCTTCCCGCATGTCGTAGGTCACCCTTGCTCCGGCCCGTTCCATCTCCTTCGGAACCAGGGTGGAGGGGCCGCACAGCCACAGCTTCGCCCCCATGCGGCCGAGGGAATGGAGATTCGATCGCACGACTCGGCTGTGCAATATATCCCCTATTATAGCAATCTTGAGCCCGCTGACTTTTCCCTTCGCTTTAAGTATGGTGTAAAGATCCAGGAGCCCCTGCGACGGATGCTCGTTGGCGCCGTCCCCGGCGTTGATGATCGAACAGGAGACGTGCTGGGAGAGGAAATGGGGGGCTCCCGAGGCGGGATGGCGCACGACAAGGATGTTCGGCTTCATCGCCTCGATGTTTCTCGCGGTGTCGAGGAGCGTCTCGCCCTTAGTGACGCTGGACGTCGCCGCGCTGAAGTTCACCACGTCCGCCGAGAGCCGCTTTCCGGCGATCTCGAACGAGGTGCGGGTGCGGGTGCTCGCTTCGAAGAAGAGGTTCACGGCGGTCTTTCCCCGGAGGGCAGGGACCTTTTTGATGTCCCGGGTCAGCACCTCCTCCATCGACCGCGCGGTGTCGATGACGAACTCCATCTCCTCCACCCGGAAATCGGCGAGACCGAGCACGTGCCTTCGTCTCCATTGCATGGATCTACTCTCCTCTCGCGGGCGCGGCTTCGTTGAGCACGACCTTCCATTCTTCCCTGCCGCCCTGGACCATCACATCGACCGTTTCGCTGCGGGACGTGGGGACGTTGCGGCCGACGTAGTCCGCCCGGATGGGAAGCTCGCGGTGACCCCGGTCGATCAGGACGGCAAGCTGGATGTTCTTGGGGCGCCCGAAATCGATCAGGGCGTCCATCGCGGCGCGGATCGTCCGCCCTGTGAAGAGGACGTCGTCCACCAGGATGACCTTCTTCTCGTCGATCGAGAAGGGGATCTCGGTCCGCTTGAGGCGCGGCTGGTATCCCGCCCGCGAGAGGTCGTCCCGGTAAAGGGTGATGTCCACGAACCCCGCGGGGACCTCCACCCCCTCGATGGCCCGGATCTTTTCCTGGATGAACTTCGAGAGCGGGACCCCGCCGGACCATATTCCGACCAGGGCCAGGTCCTCGGCGCCCTTGTTCTTCTCCAGGATCTCGTGGGTCAGGCGGGAGAGCACCCGCTCCATCCCCTTGGAGTCCAATATCACTTTCTTACCCGGCTTCTTCATCGCACAACTCCCTCCCGCAAAGGATGCGGTTTCCGTCCAGGCGGCCCGACTCGGGCCATGGAGGCAAAAAAAAACCTCCCCGGCAGCTCGGGGAGGCGGCATACGGCGGAATCGGTCTGTTCATCCTTTGCTAACCTCACGGGATTAGCTTAAAAGGCCATTGCGATGATACCGGCCAAGGAGCTGGCCGTCAACAGTTATCCTCAGCGGAGCCGTGCCCGAATCCTCCTTCATGCATCTTTGCCGGTTGGATTCTCGCTCCCGCCCGCTAGCGAAGCACGTGGCCGATCCGGTCCCACCGGACGAGCTCGGGGTACCGCAGGACCTCGTACCACCTGACGCCGCTGTTCCAGTCGACGGAGAAGTAGATGAACATCGCCTTCCCGATGACCGCGTCCATGTCGACGAAGCCCCAGAAACGCGAATCGTAGGACCTGTCGCGGTTGTCCCCCATGACGAACAGCTTCCCGGGGGGCACCTTGACGGGCGGCATGCTGTCCCTCGAGCGTATGAACCCGTCGATCACGGCGCCGTCCGCGTAACGGACGTATCGCTCGTCGACGGGCCGGCCGTTCACATGGAGGACCTTGCGGCGAATCTCGACGGTGTCCCCCGGAACGCCGACGACGCGCTTGATGAAATCCTTGCTCCGGTCCTCCGGGAACACGAACACGATGATGTCCCCCCTCCGGGGAGTCGAGAACATGAGGACGCGCCCGTGGGTGAACGGGATGTGGTACCCGTAGAGGAACTTGTTGACGAAGATGTGATCTCCGATCAGCAGGGTGTTCTCCATCGAGCTGGACGGGATCTTGAACGCCTGGATGACGAACGTCCGCACGACCAGGGCGATCAGGAGCGCGACGGCAAAGGCCTCGACGTACTCCCGGACCTTCCCTTTGCGACCCACCCGTCCCCCGGGCGGGGTTCCTTCGATTTTCACGCCGGTTCTCGTCTTCGTTTCCATGTCATCCCTTGACCTTGAGGATGGAGAGGAAGGCTTCCTGCGGGATCTCGACCGTCCCGACCTGTTTCATCCGCTTCTTCCCTTCCTTCTGTTTTTCGAGGAGCTTCCGCTTCCTTGTGATGTCCCCGCCGTAGCACTTCGCGATCACGTTCTTCCGGATCGGCTTGATGCTCTCCCGGGCGATCACCTTCGATCCGATCGCCGCCTGGATGACCACTTCGAAAAGCTGCCGGGGGATCAGCTTCCTCAGCCGTTCGGTCACGTCCCTCCCCTTCAGGTACGCGTTGTCCTTGTGGACGATGAGGGAGAGGGCGTCCACCTTTTCCCCATTAAGGAGGATGTCCAGCCGGACCAGGTCGGAGCGCCGGAACTCCGTGAATTCGTAATCCATGGAGGCATATCCGCGGGAGGCCGTCTTGAGCCTGTCGTAGAAATCGAGGACGATCTCGTTCAGGGGCAGCTCGTATTCGAGGATGACCCGGCTTGCGGAGACGAACTTCAGCTGGCGCTGCGCCCCCCGCCGCTCCTCGCACAGCTTGAGCACGGCCCCCAGGTATTCCGCCGGGAGATGGATGGTCGCCAGGATGATCGGCTCCTCGATGTGTTCGAGGGCGAGCGGCTCAGGCAGCCGCGCGGGGCTGTCCACCTCCTCCACCGTCCCATCCTTCAACACCGCGCGGTACCCGACAGTGGGAGCGGTGGTGATCAGCTCGACCCCGTACTCCCGCTCCAGCCGCTCCTGGACGATCTCCATATGGAGCAGACCGAGGAAGCCGCATCGGAAGCCGAACCCGAGCGCCACGGAGGTCTCCGGCTCCGCGGTGAACGAGGCGTCGTTCAGCCGGAGCTTCTCGATCGCGGTGCGCAACTGGCCGTACTCGTCCGAGACCACCGGATAGACGCCTGCGAAAACCATCGGACGGACGACCTTGAATCCCGGAAGCGGCACGGCGGCCCTGTTCCTGGCGTCGGTGAGGGTGTCGCCGACCTTGGTCTCCTTGAGGTCCTTGATGTTGGCGATGACGAACCCCACTTCGCCCGGACCGAGGGCATCGACCTCCTTCGGATGCGGGCAGAAGACGCCCACCTTCTGGATCTCGAAGGCGTTCCCCGTGGACATCAGGATGATCTTTTGCGAGGGCCGAAGCGTCCCTTCGAACATTCTGGCCAGGATGACCACGCCCACGTAGTTGTCGAACCAGGAGTCGACGATCAGGCCCCTCGGGGGGGCCTCCGGATCGCCCGTGGGGGGCGGAATCCGGCGGACCACGGTCTCGAGGATCTCTTCGACCCCTGTCCCCTTCTTGGCGCTCGCAGCGATGATCCCGATCGTGTCCAGGCCGATCACGTCCTCGATCTCGCGCTTGACCCGGTCGGGCTCGGCGTTCGGGAGATCGATCTTGTTGAGGACGGGGATGATCTCGAGGTTCTGTTCGAGCGCCATGTAGACGTTGGCGAGAGTCTGGGCCTCCACCCCCTGCGAGGCGTCGACGACGAGAATGGCCCCCTCGCAGGCGCACAGGCTGCGTGACACCTCGTAGGAGAAGTCCACGTGGCCGGGAGTGTCGATCAGGTTCAGGACGTACTCCCTGCCGTCACCGGCCCTGTACCGCATCCGTACGGTCTGCGCCTTGATGGTGATCCCCCGTTCCCTTTCGATGTCCATCTTGTCGAGGAACTGGTCGACCTTCTCCCGTTCCGAGAGAGTGCCGGTGAACTCCATCAGGCGATCGGCAAGGGTGGATTTGCCATGGTCGATATGGGCGATGATGGAAAAATTGCGTATGTGTTCGATGCGCATGCCTACCACTTGGCGGTGTTTCGGATCTTTTCGCGGAAGAATTCCAGGGTCCGGGCGAGACCTTCCTCCAACGACACCTCAGGATACCACCCCAGCTCGTCGAACGCCAACCGGTTTTCCAGGCAGGAACGCTGCTGCTCCCCGGGCATCGCCTTGCCGTGGATCTCCTCCTGCCGGCTTCCCGAGAGGTCCCGCAAGGTCCTGAAAATGGTGTTGATGTTCGTCTCGATCCCGGTCCCGATGTTGATCGAGCGTCCGTCCCCCCTCTCGATGGCCGCGAGGTTCGCTCGGACGACGTCGCCGACGTACACGAAGTCGCGGGTCTGCTCCCCGTCGCCGTTCACGATCGCAGCCTGACCGCGCAGGAGCCTCTCCGTAAAGATGGCGACGACTCCCGCCTCCCCGTGCGGGTCCTGCCTCGGCCCGTAAACGTTCGCATAGCGCAGGGCGGTGTACGAAAGGCCATGCTCGACGAGGTAGTAATGCAGGTAGAGCTCCACCGACATCTTGGCGGCCCCGTAAGGGCTGACAGGCCGGACGGGATGGGACTCGTCAGCCGGGAAGGCTTCCTGCTCCCCGTAACCGGCGCCCCCCGAGGACGCAAAGAGGAGCTTTCTCACCCCGTTTTGCCGCGCCGCCTCCAGGAGGCGGATCGATCCGAGAATATTGACCCGGGCGTCGAACAGCGGGTCCGCAACGGAGGCGCGGACGTTGACCTGCGCGGCATGATGGCTGATGACCTCCGGCCGGAAGGCGCGGACCGCCTCGACGGCGGTGTCGGAGTTCACGTCGCAGAGGACGAACCGGGCGGCGGCGGGCACGTATTCCTTCTTCCCGGACGAGAGATTGTCGATCACCATGACTTCGTGGCCGGCGGCAACGCATGCGTCGGCGATGTTCGACCCGATGAATCCGGCCCCTCCGGTAATCATGATACGGCTTACCATGCGACACCCCCTTCGTAGGTTCGCTTCAGGAACTCGAGCAGGGCTTCTTCCCAGGACCTGGGAGCGACACCGGTCGCCTTTCGGTATTTCTCCTTGCTGAGCACGGAATAGGCGGGCCTCGGCGCCGGGTAGGGCAGCTCGTCGGTCCGTGCGGAGGAAAGGGATACGGGGCCGGGGCAGGCATGGTCAAGGATGAACCGGGCGAATTCGAACCATGTCGTCTCTCCCTCGTTCGAGAAATGGAATGTTCCCCGGGCGCGAACGTCGATCAGCCGTTTCGTCGCTTCCGCCAGGTCGCGGGCGTACGTCGGGCAGCCGGTCTGGTCGGAGACGACGCGCAACGGCTCCCCCCTCCTGGCCCTGTCCAGGATGGCGAAGACGAAGTTCCTCCCGTGCGGGCCGTAGATCCATTGCGAACGGATCAGGAGGAACTCCGGATCCTCCTCCCTGAGGGCCTGCTCGGCCCCCCACTTGCTCCGGGCATATACGGACAGGGGATGCGCCTCGTCTTCCTCCTCGTACGGCCGGGTGGACTTCCCGTCGAAGACGTAGTCCGACCCGTAGGTCACCATCAGGCAGCCGGTCTCCCTGCAGAGGCGGGCAACGTTCCGGGTCCCGAAGGCGTTGACGGAAAAGGCCGTCTCCTCCTCGCTCTCCGCCTTGTCGACCGCCGTGTACGCCGCGCAGTGGACGACCACGTCGGGGCGGAATCCCAGTATCGCCCGCCGGCATTCCATCGGGCTCGTGACGTCGCACTCCCTCACGCCGGCCGCACTGACCTCGTACTCCCGGCAGAAGGAATGGAAGATCTCCCGCCCGAGCAGCCCTTTCGCCCCCGTGACCAGCATCCTTTTCTTCGGCGGTCGCCGCTTCGCCGTGAACCTCTGCAGCCGGTCCATCCGACCCCTTTCCTATTGGCCGATCGACCCGATCCCCTTCAGCGAGAAGACGAGCTTGTAACCGGTCTCGTCGGGCCGCGTCCTCCGGGTCGTCACGAACCCGACGCTCCAGCAGTCGCTCCGCGGAAACATCGTGAGGGTGGCCGACCCGTCGGTCAGCTCCCCATTCCTGATAGAATAGTTCACGTTCGTCTGCAATCCCAAAAATCGGATAGGGCGGACGGCCAGCAGGGCGTGGACGTCCTCGGAGAGGTCGCGCGAGATGCGGTATTCCAGCAGGGCGCGGTTCTCCATGCTTTTCTTCCATTCGGCTCCCAGGGCCGCCAAAGTGAACTTTCCGCTTTCCGTCCCGAACAGCGTCTCCCCCGAGAGGTTCCACCTCTCCTTCGGCCGGATCAGGAACCTGCTGTAGATGTCCGAGGAGGCTCTCTTCCTCTCGGAAGCCCTGCCTGCGGCCAGGTCGATCTGGTCCCGCAGCGTCCTGACGAAGGGCGAGAGGGGGTCGACGTAAGGGGAGCCGGCCGGCTTCCTTCCCCCGACGTCCAGCGCCCATTCCAGAACCAGGGACGCCATCTCATAGGGACCCGTAGTTCCTCCGACCCGGAAGAGCCTCTGGGTGAGGGAGAAGGTGACCTGCTCCTGCGCCCCGATGCGCGACCACAGGTCCGTGATCGGGATGTCGGATTGGTCGAGAGACGGGATCCACCTGAACCCGACGGCGGGCTGGACGGAATGGATCAGCCGGCTCCCCTTTTCCTTCTCGAAACTCCTCGACATGTCCGCCTGGAGCCGGACCCCTCCTCCGGGAAGGATCCTCCCCCCCTTCTGCGTCCCTGTCCCGTCCGACGCCGGATACGATCCCAGCACGTCCAGCCAGAGGAAAGGGGTGGCGGTCACCGAGGGGTAAAGCATGAAGGTGCGGGAGATCTCCCCGGAGCCCCTCCCCCGCAGTTCGCGATTCCCGGCATTCCGGTAGAAGTAGACGGCCTCGGCCTCCCCGGACGTGTCGAATCGCGTCTCCCACAGGGAGCGTGGAAGGAAAGTGGCCGAGTACTCGGGCAGCCGCTGGACCGTGTTGTCGTCCGGCGTCCCCTGCACGTCTTTGACCCAGACCGCCGAAAGCGCCGAGGAGTCGTCGTCCCCCGCAAGGCTTATGAATCCCCGGGAGGGAACGTGCCGGCCTGTACGGAGGATATCGGTGTCGACAAGATCCACGTAGTACCGGTCGTCGGAGGCCAGGTCCCATTGGGCGTTGGAGGTCCACCGGTCCCCGAACCGATATTTGTGGGTGCCGTACAACCTGTACCGCTCGTCCGCCGTCTCCTTGTCATGGTAGACGGAACCTCTTACTTCTCCCTCCGCATCGCGTTTCAGGACGTACCGGTACTCCGCTTCCGGCCGGATCCCCCGCCGGCTCATCTCCTCGACGGTAATTGTCGCGTCGCTCCATCGATTTATCGCCCAGTAAAAGGGCAGCTGGAACGAATACCCCTTCGTTCCGCTCCGGCCGAAGCTCGGCATCAGGAATCCGCTCTGGCGGGAGAGCTTGACGGGAAACGCTGCCCACGGCAGCCAGAGGACCGGGATCCCGCGGATCCTGAACGTCACGTCCTTCCCCACCGCGTACCCGTCGATCGTCACCTCCGACCGCCTCACCTCGAACTTCCAGTCCGGCTCGGGGTCGCAGGGACACGTCGTCAGGGAGCCCTTCTTGATCCGGAAGGTGCGGCTTCCGATCTTCTCGAACCGCTCGCTCGAGATCAGGTAATTGTTGGAGCTCAGGCGGATGCTTCCGTTGTACAGAACCCCGAGCTCGGTCTCGAAGTTCAGGACGATCCGGTCGAAGGCGAACTCGTCCCCTGCGTCCTTGTAGCGGACCTTCCCCGTGAGTTCCGCGTCACCGGTTCTGGAATCGTACCGGATCCTGTCCGCCCGGATGGTCCGGTTCCCCAATCCGACCTCCACGTTTCCTTCGGCGAGCGCGACTCCCGTGTCCTCGTTGTACGAGAGCGTGTCGGCGGAAAGCGTGACCGGAGCGCCGAGCACGATCCCGGACCGCGCCAGCGCCGGCGCCTTGGCGTTTCCAGGGAGGTTGATCTCTCCCCGCGCGGGAAGGACGAAGACGGCGAGAAGCGCCGCGGAGACGAACGCGATGGGGATCCTCACGCGATCTCTCCGACGCGATACCGGAAAGCCTCCCCCGCCGCCATCAGCGATCCGCAGACGATCACCATGCCGCTCCTGCCCGCCCAATCCCTCGCGTCCCGCCATCCATCCTGAAAGGTCTCCGCCACGCGGCAGGCGACTCCCTTCCTGCGGCAGGCCGCGGCAAGATCCTTCGTGAAAGCCGCCCTCTCATGCTCCAGGGGGAAGACGACCCAGCCGTCGACGGCCCCCTTCATCTCGCGGAGGAAACCGTGAGCATCCTTATCCCGAAGCATGCTCCACAAGGCGATGATCCTGCCGGCTCTCCCCCGTTCCTTGAGTTTCGAAAGCTCGCGCGAAAGGGCCCTTGCCGCATCGGGATTGTGGGCGCCGTCCACCCACGCCCCGGCGTTCCCCCTCCCCGGCAATCGGGAGAAACGGCCCGGCCACCTGGCGGACTCGATTCCGCGCCGGGCGGCCTTTACGAACTCCGCGGCGCCTATTCCCCCGGAAACCGCCAGTCTCCAGGCGGCGGCGCAGGCCACGGTGGCATTATCGCGCTGGAACTCCCCTGCCATGCCGACCCGTGTCGCCGGAACGGTCAATCCCGGAAGGCGGATGCGGATGCGTCCTCGGCCGCCTTCCTCCCACAGGAAATCCCGCCCCAGCTCCCAGAGGGGGGCGCCGACTTCCCCGGCCCTGCGGACGACCAGGGAGCGGGCCGCGGGCTTGAGCCTTCCGATGACCGCGGGGACATCGGGCCGGAGAATCCCCGCCTTCTCCGACGCAATCTCCCCGAGCGTCCGCCCCAGCCACTCCCGGTGGTCGATCCCGATCGTCGTGATGACGGAGACCGCAGGCATGCAGGCGTTCGTCGCGTCCCATCGCCCTCCCAGCCCCGCTTCCATCACCGCGATCCAGGCCGTCTTCCTCCTGAACCAGTCGCATCCCGCCCAGGTCATCTCCTCGAAATAGGAGAGCGGAGCGCCGCAGGCCGCGGCGATGAAGTCCGAGAATTCCGCGGCCTTTCGCAAGGCTCTTGAAAGCGCTTCCCGCGGAATCTTCCGGCCGTCGACGCGAATCCGTTCCTCGGGAGAGACGAGATGGGGGGAGGTGAACAATCCGACCGGCCCGAGGGAAAAGCCCCTGACGATCCTTTCCGCGAAGGAGGCCGTCGATCCCTTCCCGTTCGTGCCGGCCACATGAAGAACCCTGAAGGCGCGCTCCGGATGCCCCGATATCTCGAACGCCGCGAGGATCCTTTCGAGGCCCGGCCGGATCTCCTCCGGACGTCCCGGCCCTTTCCTCCCGGTCATTTCCCGGAGGGCGCGCTGGCCCGCATTTCTCCCCAGGCTTCTACTCCGGCGGCGGATACGGGCATGTCTACTGCGTTGCGCTCGGTCGGGCTCCTCGACGTAGTGTCAACTACGCCTCCGGGGCCCTCGGTCGCGCGCCTTGTATCCACGCCCGTCGCCACCGCCTCGCTACGAACCCTGGGGAGAAGTGCGAGCCAGGAACCGGAGGATCTGGGTCAGGGTCGGTTTGAGCCGGGTCCGCTCCACGATCATGTCGATCATGCCGTGCTCGAGGAGAAACTCGGCCCGCTGAAACCCCTCGGGGAGTTTCTGCTTGATGGTCTGCTCGATGACCCGCGGCCCCGCGAACCCGATGAGCGCTCCCGGCTCCGAGATGATGATGTCCCCCAGCATGGCGAAGCTCGCGGCGACCCCCCCCGTCGTGGGATCCGTCAGGACGCTGATGAACGGCAGGTGGTCGTCGGAGAGCCTGGCGAGCGCCGCGCTCGTCTTCGCCATCTGCATGAGCGAGAGCGTGCCTTCCTGCATCCTCGCGCCGCCGGAGGCGCTGAAGATGAGGAGGGGACGCGCGAGCTCCCGCGCGACTTCCGCGGAGGCGGCGACCTTCTCCCCGACCACGCAGCCCATCGAGCCGCCGAGGAACTCGAAGTCGAGGACGGAGAGGACGATGTCGATCCCGTTGATCTTCGCCGTGCCGGTGATGACCGCCTCCTTCCTGCCCGTCTTCTTCTTGGACTCCTTCAGGCGGTCGGTGTATTTCTTGGTGTCCGTGAACGTCAGCATGTCGACCGACTCGAGGTCATCTCCGAACTCCTGGAAGGTCCCCTCGTCGGTCGCCGAGCGGATCCGCTCCATCGCGGGGATCCGGAAATGGTAGTTGCACTTCGGGCACACGTTCAGGTTCCGCTCCACCTCGGGCTTGTAGATGATCTCGAGGCAGGCGTCGCACTTGATCCACATCCCTTCGGGGATCTTTATCCTCTTTTCGCCTTCTTCCTTCCTGCGGAAAAGTCGGATGGCCATCATTCCACCTCAATTCCTTTTTTAAGGGACCGGATGAAACGTTTCAGAGCCTCGGGCCCGGTCCGGTTCGCGCCGTTGGCTTCCACCACCTTGACGCACGCGCTTCCCACGACCGCCGCGTCGGCATGCCGCGTGGCTTCCCTCGCCATCGCGGGGGTGGAGATGCCGAACCCTACCGCGAGCGGCAGGGAAACCCGCGCCTTGACCTCCCGCGTCCAGGCGGCGACCGCCGGGGGGAGCGCCTTTCGCACGCCGGTGATCCCCGTCACCGATATGAGGTAGAGGAATCCGGACCCCCTTGCCGCCACCCGGCGGATCCTCGGCAGGCCGCTCGTCGGGGAGGCAAGGGGGATCCAGTCGAGCCCGGCCCGCATGGCCTCCGGCGCCATCTCGTCGAACTCCTCGAAGGGCAGGTCCACGGAGAGTATTCCGTCGGCGCCCGCGGTTCCCGCGTCCCGGCAGAATCGGTGGATGCCGTATTGGAGGAAGGGGTTGTAATATCCGAAGAGCACGACGGGCGTCTCATGCGTTTTCCGGAAGTCGGAGACCAGCGACAGCGCCCGCCCGGGGGTCATCCCCCCGTCGAGCGCGCGCCTTGACGCCGCCTGGATCGTGGGACCGTCCGCCGTCGGATCGGAGAACGGGATCCCCACTTCCAGGATGTCCGCCCCCCCGTCGGCGGCGGCGCGCAGATAGGAAAGGGAGGAGGACGCGCCCGGGTCGCCCGCGGTCAGGTAGACGACCAGCCCCTTCTCGCCCCGCTCCTTGAGGCCCGTGAAGACCGCGTCAATGCGCGACACGTCCACCCCCCAGCGCCCCTTCGATGATCGTGATGTCCTTGTCCCCCCGGCCCGAAAGATTGATGAGGATCCTCTCCGACCGCCGCATCCGGCGCGCCAGCCGGATCCCGTGGGCGACGGCATGGGAGGACTCGAGGGCGGGCAGGATCCCTTCGTGCCTGGAGAGGGCGTCGAACCCCCCAAGCGCCTGCTCGTCGGTGACGGCGACATATTCGGCCCGCCCGGTCGTCTTCAGATACGCATGCTCGGGCCCCACGCCCGGGTAGTCGAGCCCGGCGGAAATGGAGTGCGCCTCGCGGATTTGGCCTTCATTGTCCTGGATCACGAAGGATTTGCTTCCGTGCAGCACGCCGACCCGGCCTCGGCACAGGGTCGCTCCATGCCGCCCCGAGGAGAGCCCTTGGCCCGCCGCCTCGACCCCGATCAGGCGGACCTCCTTCCTGGGGATGAAGGGAGTGAAGATGCCCATCGCGTTGCTGCCCCCGCCGACGCAGGCCACCACCGCGGAGGGGAGGCCTCCGGCGGCGTCCCGGAACTGCCGCAGGGCCTCCTTCCCGATCACGGACTGGAAGTCCCGGACCATCATCGGGTAAGGATGCGGCCCGGCCGTCGATCCGATGAGGTAGTGCGTCGTGCGGACATTGGTCACCCAGTCCCTTAAGGCCTCGTTCATCGCGTCCTTGAGGGTCCTGCTCCCCGACTCGACCGGCACCACCTCCGCACCCAGGAGCCGCATCCTGAACACGTTCAGCTCCTGGCGTTTCATGTCTTCCGAGCCCATGAAAACCGCGCACTCCATGCCCATCATCGCACAAACGGTCGCGGTTGCCACGCCGTGCTGGCCCGCCCCGGTCTCGGCGATGACCCGCTTCTTCCCCATCCGTTTCGCCAGCAGCCCCTGGCCGAGGGTATTATTGATCTTGTGGGAGCCGGTGTGCGCGAGGTCCTCGCGCTTGAGGAAGATTCGTGCGCCCGAAAGCTTTTCGGTCAGCCGCCTGGCGAAGTAGAGGGGGGTCGGCCGGCCTGCATAGTTGCGGAGCAGGTCGGAAAGTTCCGCCGCGAACCGGCGGTCTTTCGCCGCCGCCCGATAAGCTTTCTCCAGCTCGATGAGGGCCGTCATGAGGGTTTCCGCCACATAGCGGCCCCCGAACGGACCGAAATGTCCCGCCTGATCCGGCAATTTCGATGACTTATACTCCCGCAATATCAAATCCTTCCTTCGCGTTTTTAATGAATCGCTTCACCTTTTCAGGGTCCTTCCGCCCCGGGTGGTTCTCCACACCGCTCGCCACGTCCACTCCGTCCGGGCCGGCGAGGCGGATCGCGGCGGCCACGTTTTCCGGGGTGAGCCCCCCTGCCAGGAACCACGTTTTCCGGGGCTTCCTGCCGCCGATCGCCTCCCAGTCGAGGACTCGGCCGGTCCCCCCGAACTCACCGGGAAGATGGGCGTCCAGCAACAACGCTTCGCATGGGTAGTCGCGATATGCCTCGTGCTCCGAGCCCTCCCGCAGGTGAACCGTCTTGATCTTCCGGAACGGAAGGGATGCGGAATGCGAGGCCGGCTCCCGCCCCGAAAGCTGAACCACCTCGATCCCCAGCAGCCGGCAGACCTCCACGATGGCTTCGGGAAGCTCGTTCACGAAGACGCCCACCGGGGTTGCCTTCCCCCGCACCGCCGCGACGATCGGCGCCGCCTCCTCGGGCGCCACGTAGCGCCTGGACCCCCTGTAGAAATTGATCCCGATCGCATCCGCGCCGCAGGCAACCGCCATCGACGCGTCCTTCGCGGAGGTGATTCCGCAGATCTTGATCCGGAACATCCCTTTCCTTCACTCCGAGACCTTCGGCAGGCGCTCGAGCGCCTCCCTGATCTTGCTCTCCGGATGCTCGTAGTCGGTGAGCCTCCCGGAAAGGTAGTCGTCGTAGGCCGCGAGGTCGAAGAACCCGTGGCCGCTCAGGTTGAACAGGATCGCCTTCTCCTTCCCCTCCTCGTCCGCCTTTTTCGCCTCTACGATCGCCCCGTGGATGGCGTGCGAGGATTCCGGCGCGGGCAGGATCCCCTCCGCCCGGGCAAACGTCAGAGCACTCCCGAACACCGCGGTCTGCTGGAAGGCTTGAGCCTCGATCAGGCCCTCGTGAAAAAGCTGGCTGACCAGGGGAGACTCGCCGTGGTACCGCAGGCCGCCCGCGTGGATCCCCGCCGGGACGAAGTCGTGTCCCAGCGTGTACATCTTCAACAGGGGGGTGAGGCGGGCCGTGTCGCCGAAGTCGTAGGCGTACACGCCCTTGGTCAAGGTGGGGCAGGACGAAGGCTCCACGGCGACGATCCGCGTCTTCTTCGACCCCGCGATCCTGTCGCGCACGAACGGGAACCCGATCCCCGCGAGGTTGCTCCCGCCGCCGCAGCAGCCGATCACGACGTCGGGATAGTCGTTTGCGATCTTCATCTGTTCCAGGCATTCCACGCCGATCACCGTCTGGTGGAGAAGGACGTGGTTCAGCACCGATCCGAGGGCGTAGCTCGTGTCCTCGCGCGTCGCCGCGTCCTCCACGGCCTCGCTGATGGCGATGCCGAGCGACCCCGGAGAATCGGGGTCGCCTTCGAGGATCCGCCTGCCGCTCTTTGTGTCCTCGCTCGGTGAAGGGACGACCTTCGCGCCGTACGCTTCCATCAGCATCCGGCGGTACGGCTTCTGCCGGTAGCTGACCTTGACCATGTACACCTTGGCCTCGAGGCCGAAGAAGGACGCCCCCAGCGCGAGCGCCGAGCCCCATTGGCCGGCCCCGGTCTCGGTGGCGATCCTTTTCCGTCCCGCCATCTTGTTGTAGTACGCCTGGGGGATGGAGGTGTTGGGCTTGTGGCTGCCCGCCGGGCTGCCCCCTTCGTACTTGTAATAGATCCTCGAACGGGTGCCGATGGCCGTCTCCAGGCGCTTCGCCCGGTACATCGGCGTGGGCCGCCACAGCGCGTAGATCTTCCGCACCTCCCCCGGGATCGGTATGAACCGCTGGGACGCGACCTCCTGCTCGATGAGCGACATGGGGAAGAGGGGGGCCAGGTCGTCCGGCGTGATCGGCTTCCCGGTCCCCGGGTGCAGGACAGGGGCCGGCGGGTTGGGCATGTCGGCGACGATGTTGTACCACGTCTTCGGGATCTCCGAGTCTTTCAGGACGATCTTCGTCTCCATGCGTTCCGCTCCTCTTCAAGCCCCGGTGCGATGGATATTCCCCCGGAGGGCCCGGATCGCCTCGGCGGGATCCGCGGAACCGGCCAGGGACTCCCCCACGAGAAACGCGTCGGCCCCCATCGCGTGAAAACGCCGGACCTCCGAGAGGGAGGATATTCCGCTTTCCACGACCTTGACCGCGCGGCCAGGTGCGATGGGGAGCAGCCTGGCCGAGGTTTCCAGGTCGACGCGCAGCGTCTTGAGGTCCCGGTTGTTTATCCCGATGAGGGTCGCGCCGGACCGGGCCGCGATCTCCATCTCGGCCTCGTCGTGCACTTCGACGAGCGCTTCCATCCCGTAGCCGGACGCCTCCCGGACCATGCGGCCCGTCTCCTTCCCCAGGACGGCCACGATCAGCAGGACGAGGTCCGCCCCGAAGGCCCGGGATTCCGCCAGCATGTACTCGTCGAGGACGAAGTCCTTCCGCAGGGCCGGTATGGACCCGCACGCCCCGCTCGCCTCCGACAGGTCGGCAAGGCTCCCCCCGAAGAAGCGGCCCTCGGTCAGGACCGAAACGCCGCAGGCCCCTCCCCGCATGTAGGCGCGAGCGGTGGCGGCCGCGTCGAGCCCTTTCCGGATCCACCCTCTGGAGGGGGAGGCCCGCTTGATCTCGGCGATGATGCCCGGGCCCTTTCCCAGCCCCCTGCGGATGTCCCGGCGGGGGCGGGGCTGCCTCGCCCTCTTCTCCACCTCCGGGAACGGGAGAGCCGCCTTTCTTTTATCCAGCTCCTCGCGAACCCCTTGAAGGATCTTGTCGAGGACGGCCTGCAACCCTTTCAGCTCCCTTTCCCTCGACCCAGGATCCCGAGGAAGGCCTTCAGGCGCTCCATCGCCGCACCGGAGTCGATCGATTCGGACGCCACGGATACGCCTTCGCGGACATCCTCCGCTTTCCCGCCGGCGACGACGGCGAACGCCGCGTTGAGCAGGACCGCCTGCCTCGCCGGCCCCTTCTTTCCCGACAGCACATCCTTCAGGATGCAGGCGTTCGTCTCCGCGTCTCCCCCCTTCAGGTCACCCACGGAGGCGTATTCGAACCCGGCCGACCTCGGATCGAAGAGATACCGCCTTACCTTGCCTTTCCTCACGTCCCACACGATCGTGGGGGCGGAGAGGGTCACCTCGTCCATCCCGTCGGTCCCGTGGACCACGAAGGCCCGCTCGTGACCCAGCTCCGCGAGGACGCGGGAGTAGATCTCCCCGAGTTCTTCGCTGAATACCCCGACCACCTGGCAGTTGACCCTTGCGGGGTTGCTGAGAGGCCCCAGGATGTTGAAGATCGTCCGGATGCCGATCTCGCGCCGCGGCCCGATTGCGTACTTCATCGCCGCGTGGAACTTGGGGGCGAACATGAACGTGATCCCGGCCTCGTCCAGCGCCCGCTGCACCTGGGAGGGGGACGCGGAAAGGTCCATCCCCAGGGCCTCGAGGACGTCGGCGCTCCCGGACCGGCTGGTGACGGACCGGTTTCCGTGCTTGGCGACCCGGATCCCCGCGCCCGCCGCGACGAACGCCACCGTGGTCGAGATGTTGAAGGTCCCCGCGCGGTCGCCGCCCGTCCCGCAGGTGTCCAGCACGTCCTCCCCCGGCGGCGTCGTGATCCGGGTCGCCTTCTGGCGCATCACGTCGGTGGCCGCCGCGATCTCCGCGGTCGTCTCCCCCTTCATCGCCAGGCAGGAAAGAAACGAGGAGATCTGGGCGGGCGTCGCCTCCCCTCCCATGATCATCCGCATCGCGTCGCGCATCTCGTCCGCCGAGAGGTCCTTGCCCGCGGACACCGCCGAGATCGCCTCGCGCATGTTGCCGAAGCACCGGAGCACCGGCTGCTGCGGGTTGATGAGTGAGAGGAAATTCTCCAGGATCCGCATCCCGAACTGGGTGAGGATCGACTCGGGGTGGAACTGGACGCCGAAGACGGGCCGGGAGACGTGGCGGATTCCCATGATCTCGCCGTCCTCCGACTCCGCGCTGACCTCCAGTTCGGCCGGAAGGGATTCCCGTTCCAGCGCGAGCGAATGGTAGCGGGTCGCCGTCAACGGGTTTTCGACCATCGAGAAGATCCCCTTCCCGTTGTGCCGGATCCGCGAGGTCTTGCCGTGCATGAGCGCCCGCGCGTGGACGACCTTTCCCCCGAACGCCTGCCCGATGCACTGATGGCCGAGGCAGACGCCGAGAACGGGGACCCTGTCCGAGAAGACGCGGATCGCCTCGAGCGAGATCCCCGCGTCGTCCGGCCCTCCCGGACCGGGAGAGATCACGATGCCGGAAGGATTGAGCCCGGCCAGCGCGGACACCGAGACCGCGTCGTTCCGGAAGACGCGGACCTCCGCACCCAGCTCGGAGAGGTACTGGACGAGGTTGTACGTAAAGGAATCGTAGTTGTCGATGACGGCGATCACGTCGGCGCTCCTCCCCGGTCTTCGAAGCCGATCGCCCGGAAGAGGATGCGCGCCTTGCTGCGTATCTCCTCCCACTCCCGCTGCGGATCGGAATCGGCGACGATCCCGGCGCCGGCCTGGATCGTCGCCTCGCCCTCCTTCATCACGATCGTGCGGATGGTGATGCAAAAGTCCATGTTCCCCTGCAGGTCGAAATATCCCACGGCGCCCGCGTAGACGCCGCGCCGGAACGGCTCCAGCTCCTCGATGATCTCCATCGCGCGGACCTTGGGGGCCCCCGTCACCGTGCCGGCCGGGAACGTGGCGCGCAGGACGTCGAACGCCGTCTGGCCCTTTCGAAGCCGTCCCACGACGTTCGAGACGATGTGCATGACGTGGGAGTACCGCTCGACGGTCATGAGCTCATCCACCTTGACCGTCCCCCAGTCGGCGACGCGGCCGACGTCGTTGCGCCCCAGGTCGACGAGCATCACGTGCTCGGCGATCTCCTTGGGGTCCGAGAGCAGCTCCGCCTCCATGCGCCGGTCCTCCTCGGGCGTGGCTCCCCGCGGGCGCGTCCCCGCTATCGGCCGCAGCTGGACCACGTCGCCCTCCAGGCGGACCAGGATCTCGGGGGAGGACCCGACGACGGAAATATCGCCCATCTTGAGCAGGTACATGTAGGGGGACGGGTTCAACGCCCGGAGCACCCGGTAGACTTCGGACTCGGACCTCTGCGTACGCACCCGCGCCCGGGTGGACAGGACCACCTGGAAGATGTCCCCGTCCCGGATGTGCTCCTTCGCTTTCCGCACGGAAGTGACGAATCCGTCCCGGGGGGTCTCGAAATCGGGAGCCCCGTCCTCCGTCTCCTCGGAGATCTCCGACGGCGGAACCGGACCCGTGAGGATCCTGCGCACTTCTTCGATGTCCCTGAGGCATTTTTCGTAGACTTCGTCGGCCCGGCTCTCGTCCGTGACTTCCCCGTGGGCGACGATGAGGATCGTGTGCTTGGTATTGTCGAAGATGACCAGGCGGGAGGGGAACAGGAACAGGGCATCGGGAGCCCCCTCCGCAGGGCGCGTGTCCGGGATCTTCTCGATGTACCGGACGTAGTCGTACCCGATGAATCCCACGGCGCCGCCCGACAGCCTGGGCAGCCCGGCCGCCTGCCGGTAACGGATTCCGGTGAGAATCCCCTCCAGCTCCCGCAGGGGGTCCCCTTCAAGCGTTCGGACGACGGCCTTGTCTCCCTTCCTCACCGTGACCGTCTTTCCCTCCGCACGGAAGCGGAAGTACGGGTCGAAGCCGATGAAGGAATACCGCGCCCACTTCTCACCGCCTTCGACGCTCTCCAGCAGGAAGTGGTCGTCCGGGAACCTTGCGGAGATCTTCAGGTATGCTGAAACGGGGGTTTCCAGGTCGGCGTGATATTCCTGCCAGACGGGAATGACCGAACCGTTTCCTGCTTGCGAACGGAACTCCTCGATCGTGGGACGGATCCTCATCCGATTCACCCCGCCAGAAGGAATGCGTCGATCTTCATCTCGGCCATTAGCTTCCGGACCGTCTTGCGGGCCGCCTCCTTGTCCAAAAACGGCCCCACCAGGACACGGAACAACTTTTCCTTGTCCTTCCCCGTCCCCTTCACGACCTTTACGGCATACCCCGCCTTGGCCAGCCGCTTCCGATATCCATCCGCAATCGCTTTGTCGCGGAAGGCGCCGGCCTGGACGAGGTATTTCCGTCCCGTTCCGCCGCGTGCGGGTTCCGCCTCCGCGGCGGCCTTGTTGTCGGCGGGCGCGCTCCGGACGAGGGGGACCGGTTCCGCGGTCTTCCTGGCGAGAGTCTCCTGAAAGGTCAGGTTCTTCTCGACCTCGTTCACGGCACTCTTCGCATCTGGAGGCGGGACGACGGGAACCTTGGTCGCATCCTCGGAGAAGGCGCCGAGGTCCTTGCGGATGTCGGCAGCGCCGGCCTGCGCGGACGACTTCCGGGTCTCCGCCGCGGGCGCGGTCTTCCCGGACCTCACCTCGGGCGGCGCGGCGTTCTTCTCGACGACCCTCCCCACCTGGAGTCCGATCACGAATACGGCCACGAGGACGACGATCGCACCGATCGCGAAAAAGGCGAACTGATGCCTCTCCCCCTCTCCTCGCCTGATCCCTTTCTTATTGTACAGGTATTTCACATGCGCTCCGGCGCGGAAACGCCGATGAGAGACAACCCGTTGGCGACGACGGTCCTGACCGCGCTGGCGAGCGCCAGCCTTCCTTCCGTCCTCTCCGGGGTCTCCCCGAGGAAACGGTGGTTCTGGTAGAAGGCGTGGAACTCCCGCGCCAGCTCAAGCAGATAGAACGGGATCCGGTGCGGCTCTCTCGTTCTGGCCGCCTCCGACACGACGTCGGGGAAACGGGCGATCTTCTTCATCAGCCCCAGTTCGTCCGGCAGCGACAGCGAGGAGAGCGGAGGATGGTCCGACAGCTCGACCCCTTGCGCGGCGGCCTCCCGGAAGATGCTGCAGATCCGGGCATGGACGTACTGGATGTAGTACACCGGGTTCTCGCTCCCCTGGGTCTTGGCGAGCGTGAGGTCGAAGTCCAGGTGGGAATGGAAGCTCCGGAGCAGGTAAAAGAAGCGGGCCGCGTCCGGGCCCACTTCGTCCAGGACCTCCCGGAGGGTCGTGAACTCCCCGGACCGCGTCGACATCTGGACCGCCTTCCCCTCCCTGACGAGAGTCACGAACTGGACGAGCAGAACCTCGAGGCGCTCCGGGTCCTCGCCCAGCCCGCTCATCGCCGCCAGGAGCCTCGGGGCGTACCCGTGATGGTCCGCCCCCCAGATGTCGATCATCCGGCCGTATCCTTGCCGGAACTTCAGGCGGTGGTACGCTACATCCGCCGCGAAGTAGGTCGTCCGTCCGTCGGCGCGGACGAGGACGCGGTCCTTCTCGTCCCCGTGGGCCTCGCTTCTGTAAAATACCGCCCCTTCGGACTCGTAGACCAGGTCCCGGTCCCGCAGGTCCCGGATGGCGGCGGCGACATGCCCTTCCCTGTGGAGCTTTTCCTCCCTGAACCACCGGTCGAACCGCACCCGGAAGTCCTCGAGGTCCTTGCGGATCCCGTCGAGGATCCGTTCGCAGGCGACCTGGCGGAAGACGGGGAGCGCCTCGCCGAAGGTTTCCCCCGCATACCGGTCGCCGACCTTGCTCCGGAACTCGCGCGCGATCTCCGTGAGGTACTCTCCCCGGTAACCGTCCGTAGGCATCGCCGCGTCCTTCCCGCATACCTGCAGGTACCGGGCGAACAGGGATCGGCCCAGATTGTCCATCTGGTTCCCGACATCGTTCACGTAATACTCGGTGGTGACTTCATACCCCTCGAACGAGAGGATCCGGGCAAGCGCGTCCCCCACGGCCGCCCCGCGGCCGTGACCGACGTGGAGGGGCCCGGTCGGGTTCGCCGACACGAATTCCACGAGTACTTTCTGGCCCTTCCCCTGGTCGGATGCGCCGAACCCGGCCCTCTTGCGAAGGGCGGTGGACAGGACCTCCCTCCAGGCCCCATCGGACAGGACGATATTGATGAAGCCCGGCCCCGCCACCGCGAGGGACCCGAACCAGCCCCGCTCATCTTCCGCGCGGATCGATTCAAGGAGCTGCGCGGCGACGTCTCTCGGCTTCTTCCCGACCAGCCTGGCAAGCTGCATCGCGGCATTGGTCGAGAAATCCCCGTGCTCCTCCTGCCGGGGGATCTCGACGGCAACCAAGACGTCCTGGTCGATCCCCCAATCCCTCAATTTCCGTTTTATTCCGGCCTGAAGGATGGATTCGGTGATTTTTCGGACATCCACGCACTGCCTCGAAAATAGGAAAAAGTTAATAAAGTAAATACTTTATTACCCTATGAGGGGGGAAGTCAACGTAAAACCGCGAGCGCGAGAGGCTCCTAATGCCGTGCGAGGCACGCCTCACGGCCTATCGGCAGGTCACCTCGGTGGCCTGGAGCCCCTTGGGCGTCTCGACCGCCTCGTACTCGACCTCCTGTCCTTCCTTGAGCGTCCGATATCCGTCCATCCGGATAGCGGAGTAATGCACGAAAATATCCCTTTGGCCGTCCTGCTCAATGAACCCGTATCCCTTCGTCTCGTTGAACCATTTCACGGTCCCGATACGTTTCATCGCAAGACCTCCAACAAGGGTGTAAGCTGGACTTGGATTAACACGGCGACCCGACAGTTGTCAATAAGTCCTTAAAAGGAAAGGGTAAATTATCAATCACTGTTCTAAATAGACAGAGGTCCGGTCGCGTCCGCTCTCCTTGGAACGATACAGGGAGATATCGGCGTGCCCAAGCAGCTCCTCGCCGGTCCGTCCATGCGCGGGATGGCAGGCGACCCCCAATGAGGCGGTCACCCCCAGCTCCTTCCCGCCAAAGACAAACCTCGTTTGCCGGATCATGAGCCGCAGGCGTTCCGCCACTTGGACCGCGTGCTGACGGTCGGTCATGTGGAGGTAGAGGACGAATTCCTCTCCCCCGTAGCGTGCGGCCATGTCGACTTTCCGGACGGTCTTCCGGATGACGCTCGATACTTTCCTCAGGACCTCGTCGCCTGCGGGATGGCCGTAGGTATCGTTGATCTTCTTGAAATGGTCGATGTCGATCATGATCACGGCGCAGGCGTATCGCCCGTCCAGGCGGGAGAGGACGTTGTTCAGCCGCTCCTGAAAGGTCTTCCGGTTCAGGAGCCCCGTCAACCCGTCGCACTCGGCCTGCTTCTCCAGCGTCTCAAGACGAAGCGCGTGGGAGATCCCCATCCTCATGATGGCGAGGATCTCCGCGACGGCCTCCGCGTCGCGCCCGTCGAAGTTCCTGTCTCTCCGTGAGGCGCATGCCAGGACTCCGCGAAATCCGCCCGTCCCCGGAACAGGCACGAGCAGATGGGCCTCTCCGGAGTCGTCGGACCAGGCGGGAGGGAGGACGGGGAACTTGCCGCGCCCTGTCCCCGCGTCGGAGAAGATGCGGTGAACGCCGTGCCTCGTGACCCATTCGAGATAAGTCCCTTCCACGGGCACCCATTCTTCTCCGTCCCGGGACGTCGTCCCGCCGGCCTCCCAGGCGATCCGTCCGCGTTTTCCGTCCTCTGCCGTCTCGACGAGGAGAACCCTGTCGACGTCGAGATGCCGGCGGACCTGCTCCGCCGCAACTCGGTAGACCTCGCCCCGCGGTGAAACGCTCTCCTGCCTCCCACCGTCCGCCTTCTCGGAAATCTCCGCGATCCTCCGGACGAGCCGATGGAACCCCTCCTGCTTCGCCAGGTGCAGGGCCTCCTGATACCGCTGCCTCGCTCCCTCCAGCTCCTTCGCGATGAAATAGGCCCCCATCTCCAGCATCTGTCCCACCGGTTCGGTCCACCTGCCTTCCGCGAACCGCGTTGCCAGTATCGCCCCTTCCACGTTTCCTTCGACGACGACCGGCGCCGTGGCGATCCCTTTCGCCCGCTCTTCCCGCTTTGCCTCCCCGACGGTCCAGCTTCCCGCGTCCTTCGCTTCGGATACGAACGTCCGCCGGAACAGCATCGCCTCGCGCAGCGGCACGAAGTGGTCCGGGATCGCAAGGTCCCCGTCGCCGCCCTCTCCGCCCCGGTGCGCCGCCGCGCCTACGCGGAAGGGCCTCCCGGGGCCGGGCGACGGATGCACATAATAGATCCTCTCGGCGCCGGTAACCGGCAGCAGCCCCTCAAGCGTGCGCCGGACCGCATCCATGTGCTCCTCCCGTACGCGCAGCAATCCAAGGTGTTCGATGTCGGCGGGAAGCTTCCGCTCCCTTCCGGCGAACGGGTCCTCCCAGGGAAGGACAAGCGACCGGCTTTCCTTGATGGCCTCCTGCATCATCTCCCTCCCGGCCCCCGGCCGGCCGATCCTCCTTCGCGCGGCCCATCCCGCGCAGGTCCCGAGAACCGCCATTCCCGCGATCGACGGCATCCACGCGCTCATCGGCCAGGCGGACCCCGGCGACCAGAGCAGCCATGCCGAGGCGGCAGCGGAGTAGATCGCCGCAGGAAGGCCGGGAAGCAGGAAGGCGACCGACGGGAACAGCACCGCGGGCACGAGACGTGAGTCCGCGACGGCGGGAATCAGGGCGTGGAACTCGAGGAGGCCCGCCGCCGCCCAGGCAAGAACGGAAGGAACGTCCGGCAGCCTGTTTTCGCTTCGGGACGAGATCAGGTCGCGGAGGAGCAGGATGACGACTGCGGCGAACGCCGAAGCCGCCCAATAGGACGACCATCGCGCCCAGGCATCCCCATGCCGGCCGGCAGGAAGGAAGAGGAGGTGAACGAGCGAAAGAGCGGGAACGGTATATTTACGGACGGCCCGTTCCCCCCTTTGCCGGAGAGGGATCCTTTTTCCGGTCGAGGACAATGACATTCTCTTTATCGCGAATGAGGCCAAGCTCCTTTCTGGCGATCTCCTCGATGTAGGATGGGTTGGTCCGGAGTTTCCGGACCTCCTGCTGCAGCCGCGCGTTTTCCTCGCGCAGCCGTGCGTTGTCCTCCAAGACCTGCTGCTGGGTTTTGTACAGCTTCAAGGTACCCACGATCCCCATATCCCTGAAAAGGGAGAAAAGAAGCGCCACGACGGCGAACGCGCACGCGATGAGGAGCGGCAGCCTCGGTTTCCACCAGGAGGGTCCCTGCGCCAGCTCCATTCGGTCATCTCCCGCCAAGGAAGTTTCTCGACAGCTCCACGATCGAACGGGGGGAGAACGCCTCCCCCGCGATCTCGCGATAGGGGGCGTCTCCCGCGAACACGGACCAGAGGATGTGCGCCTGGGCCGTCCTTCCCGACGCTTCGCCGGCCGACACCGACCGGAGATAGGCATCCGAGAGGTGGCCTTTCCGGAGCACGCTCTCGTAGATGCCGAACAGCATCCTCCCCCAGACGTTATCATACCGGAACCGCCCGATGCAGGGACGATAGAAATGGTCGCGCAGCGCATCCGCCGAAATGCCGTAGGTGACGACCGCCTCCGCCAGCGTACGCGCCGTGTCGTGCGACGACTCGATGCCGTTCTTCAGGTACCGCGAGATGAATGCATCCCCGACGATGGCGATCCTGTCGGAATAGGGGTTCCTCGCGACGCCAACCGGCACCTGGGGGTGACAATGGCAAAGCACATTTGCCCCTTCCGGCAGCAGGCCCCCCAGAACGCGGTTCCGCTCCCTCTCCCTTTCCAGTTCCCCGATTTTCACGTGTTCGCCGATGCCGGTCAGCGTCAGGAAGTCGTCTTTCGGCGTGATCGCGAGGAACCGGATGGCCTTGCTCGTGGCGGGGATGATATGGATCCTGTTGCGGAGACGCCGTTCGATGAAGTCATTGTCTGCCGGGATCTCGGCCTGGACGGTATGCCAGGTCCTCGGGGGTGCATATCCGATGTCCAGTTTCCGCGAGATGGAGGTATTGACGCCGAAAGCCCCCACGAGAAATTCGAAGTCTCGCTCCTTCCCTCCCGAAAGTCCGAGCCGGAAACCGGAAGGGGTCCTCACGATGTGCTCCACGCGTTCGTGAAGGAATCCCGCTCCCCGGGAAACGGCCGTATCCAGGAGATGCTGATCGAAGCTTTTCGTCTTCCTCGAGGGAGCGACGGGGCCTCCCCCCCGAAAAACGGTGTAGATCTCCCCGCGCTCCGGACTCCGCACGGTGACCGAGACCCCGCTTCCGTGGATTTCGTACCCGTCCGCGATCCGCCGGATGACGGTCTCGTCCAGGAGAATCGAAAGGCCGCGGAGTTTCGCCACCATGGCGGGGCCGATGGCGCCCGCGCACATGTTGCACCCCGAAGGCCCGGAACTGGCAAACGTCTTCCGGTCGATCAAGGTGATTTGCGCTGTGCGCCCTCTTTCCCGGAGCAGCTCCAGGAGATGAAGAGCGAAGAATGTCCCCGCGGGACCCGCCCCGATGACACCGACGGACGCCCCATCCGCCAGGGGCGTGGAGGCTTCGATCGATCTTTCGCGTAAGGTCATGGAATATCCGTGCGTGCCATGCCGCTTCGTTGCGGCGGCAGCCGTTCTAAAAGGTCACGCCGATCGTGCCGGTGGAACTCCCTGAGCCGCCCCCGCTCCCGCCGCCGGCCAGCCCCGCTGCCGCGCCGACGGCAGCTACACTCATTATGGCCCAGAACCACCACTTGGAATACCACGGAGTCCGGGCCTTTGGGCCGGACTCATCCGTCGCCGGCCACCCTGCGTCACGGAGCATGCGTGCCGCGGTCCTGGCGGCTTCGGCGGTCCCCTCATCGCCCGCGGGCCAGTCGAATCGGCCCAGGTAAGCAGGGGCCGCATCTCCCGTCCTTGCGGCGAAAAGCCTGACGGCGGGACCGTTCCCCTTGTCTTCGAGGACGATAAGGGCGACCCGCGACGCGCCGCAGGCACTCGCCAATTCCGACAGCAATGGGCCGGAACCCTTCCCGTCGGGAGACGCCGCCAGGATTTCTCCGAGCGTCGCCATCCGGTCGCGTGTCAAAACCCATTCGACGGCCTCGGAATCCCCCGGAAGCCATTGCCCAGTCTTCTCGACGTCCCGGTAACCGGCGTACGCAAGCCGTACGCGCACCGGTCCGCGCGCCGAGACCTTGAACCTCCCGGGCGTGGTCCCGGCGGTCTTTCCATCAAGGTAAACGGTTGCCCCCGGAGGAATGGAGTGGATCAGGATTTCGGCCTCGGGAGGAGAGCGATCCCCCGCCCGCGCCCACGCGTCCCGGAACGTCGGCGAGAACAGCCCCGCATCGGGAGCGAAATCCGGCCGGAGGACCCGCGAGCGTGCGAACATCTCCTCCGCGCCGCCCCGGTTCCCCTCCCAGAGGAGAAGCAGTCCGCGCCGGAGGAAGATCTCCGCGAAATAGGGGCGCGTTGCGTCGCCGAACCGAAATGTCCTCGCTTGCCCTTCCGCCTCGGAAAGGAGCCTGGCCGCTTCGGCCGTCTCCATCCGGTCCATCCGCCGAATCGCCTCCGCGAGCCTTCCGGAGATCCTTTCCAGGGCCGCGTCGTCCGGTTCGAGGAACAGTTCTTTCAGGCCCTTCTCCGCCTGCGTTTCCGACGGCGGCGACACCCATTGCACGCTGAGATCCCGGAGCAGGAGCCGGGGGAGGGGCTCCAGGCGTTCCCGGGCAAGGTCCGCGGGGATCGAGGGATCGGAAAACTTGAGAAGGAGGCATGGCTCCGGGGTGGAGTCCGCGAAAACCGCCGCCCCGCTCCATTCGATGGCCAGGACGGCGCACAGGACGAGGGCGAGCCCCTTATGCGCGCTTGACGTAAATCTCATCCGTGATGTCCCGGTCGACGGCGACGGTCGTTTCTCCGAGCTGCAGGACGTATGAGGGGTTTCGCTGGAGCAGGCGCAGGCGGCTGCCCGGCACGATGCCTAAGGAGCTCAGCTTCTCCAGGCGCTTGCGCGACTTGGGGGTGATGAAGACGATCCGCAGAAAATCGCCCAGGCCGGCATCGGAGAGGCGCGTGACGAGCGGCTGGATCTCCGTGCGGATCCGGTCGCAGCAGTCCCCGCGCGGGATGGCCCGCCCGTGGGGGCACACCGGGGGATGCCCCAGGAAGGTGCACACGCTTTCGGTCACGGGCGTGGTCAGGATGTGCTCGAACTTGCAGGCGCTGTTCTCCATCTGGGAGGAATCCAGATCGAACAGGTTGTGGAGCAGGACCTCGGCAAGGCGGTGCCTCCGGATGATCCCGCGGGCCCGCTCGTCGCCTGTACGCGTCAGCCGGACGTCGTCCCCCGAAATCTCCACCAGGCCCGCATGAACCAGCTCCTCAAGGAGTCTGTCGGGGTGCTCTTCCTCCGACCGCTCCATCAGGCGCGATTTCGTGGAACGGCTCTCCTCGCGCAACGTCCAGATCAGTTCCAGGATCTCGTCCTGCCCGTACTCGGTCATCGGCCCTTCCCTTTCGCTAGCCCGCATTTCTCGCCAGGCTTCTGCTGCGGCGGCGGATACGGGCATGTCTACTGCGTTGCGCTCGGTCGGGCTCCTCGACGTAGTGTCGACTACGTCTCCGGGGCCCTCGGTCGCGCGCCTTGCCGCTCCTGCCCGGACATCCTGTCCGGGCGTCGCGTCCACCTCGGCAGGCTTCCGCGGCCATCCATGGCCGCTCTTCCTCCCGTTGGTCGGCGCCTGCCTCGGAGCTCGGTTCCACT
>JACRIV010000118.1 GCA_016220005.1 Deltaproteobacteria bacterium | reverse complement strand
GTCAAATGCTTTCTTCAAACCGGCTATGTCCAGTTTTTTCATTTGAAGCAACGCCTGCATGACCCTTTCCGACGTTGCGGGATCCGGATCGCTCATCATCTCGCCGATGACCGAGGGAACGATCTGCCATGACACACCGTATTTGTCTGTAAGCCAGCCGCACTGTTCTTTCGCTCCACCATCGGATAGCTTCTCCCACAACTCATCTACTTCTTCCTGTGTTTCGCAGTTCACGATGAATGATATGGCCGGGGAGAAGATGAAAATCGGGCCACCGTTCAAAGCCAAGAATTCATGTCCATTGAGCTGACGGTACCTGATACGGAATGCGTGCGTCGTGGATTTTCGCCTTGGCTCGCACGATGCGTTGCGCCAGCGTGGACGGAGCGTTGAGGAAAGCGTGCGCGATCTCCTCGGTCGTGAGACCGCATACCTCCCGGAGCGTCAGCGCCACCCGGGCGTCGGGGCCAGGGCGGGATGGCAGCAGGTGAAGATCAGCCGCAGCCGGTCATCCTCGACACCCTCATCGTCCCACCGCGCGGAGTCCCGGGTGTCGGCGTCGAGCCGCTCGGCAAGAGCCGCCTGCGCTGAATCGAACCGGGCTCGCCGACGCATCGCGTCGATGGCCTTGAAACGGCCCGTCGAAACGAGCCACGCCCGGGGATTGGCGGGCACACCTTCTTTCGGCCATTGATCCAATGCGGCCGTGAAGGCATCGTGAAGCGCCTCCTCGGCGAGCTCGAAGTCGCCGAGCAGGCGGATCAGGGTCGCGAGGATCCGTCGCGACTCCGATCGGTACACGGCGTCCACCTTCTCGCGCACGCGTTTGGCGGTGTTCTCTGCCATTAGCGACAAAGCTCGGAAATCCTCCCACCCTCCGCCGAGGGCTTTGTAGAGTGCGATTCAGACGGGTCACGGTGGGGTTCATGCTCAACAACGCCGTCCTCGGCCATGCCTTCTCCCACGGCGGCGAGATCGCGTGCCTGAAAGGGTTGCAGGGAAAAAGGGGCTCGCCGTGTCCCGCCGGGAGTTCGGACGCGCCGTGCGAGGGTAACGCCCAATCAGGAGGCTTTTGCTTTCAGGGCGTGGACAGGAAGGAGAAAAAGCGCTTCGCCGCGTGGACGATCCGCATCCGCTCTTCTCCCGAACCGGCCCGGAGCGCAGGGTGACAGGAAAAGATCACCGCGACCCTTCCCGTCGCAACCGCGTGGAAGTGGATGAAGAAGGGCAGGGAGAAAAGGTCGCCGCTCTCGTCGCTCTCCGCGTCTTCCGGGACCGTCTCCTCCGTCCCCCAGGGGCCCGCCTTGGAGACCGGTCTCCGGAAGAATTCGGGGTCGACCCGCGGCACCCCACCCGGCGCCTCCCTGGGGGATTCCGGTGACGGGGCGGAAGGCGGAGAGGAAAAGAGTCCGGTAAGGCGCGCCCGCGCCTCCTCCTTCGCTGCCTCCTCCCGACCGCGCCGGGAATACGCCCGGATCTTCGCGCCCGCCCAATCCACCGCCTTCGGCCAGCTGTCCGCCACGTGGGGGCACATGACGACAGGGTTTCCCGGCGCGTCCCTGGTTCCCGGATCCTGCCCGCCGGGGCCCGCGAGGATCCCGGCAAGCTCTTTCCGCAGGTTCTCCGTCATCAGATAGGGAAGGTTCCCTTCCGCGGGAGGCGGCGCCATGTTGCCCGGCGACTCGAGCCGGAGGGAGCCCCACCCCTTGCTCGCCAGGATGCCGCTTCCGCCCAGGTGGCACCAGGCCCACAGTGCCTCGTAAAGCCGTTGCGGGTCATCCGGCTTCGACTCTCCCGAGAAGGTCACGTCGAAGGCGATCGGTTCCCGGGCATCCACGAAGTCGCGGGACGGCTCGTATACCCGGGTCGGCTTGCGCGCCTTCGCCCGCACCTCCCTTTCCAGTGTGGGCAGCGGCCTTTCTTTCACCAGGCCTTCCGCCAGAAGGGCGAGGTCGGGGGAGAATTCCCGGTAGGCGGGCGAGGCGTCTTGCGCCTTGGCGACCCTCACCTTCCCGGGATCCCACCGGATTTCCATGATCCCGGACCTTCCTTCCGGGCCGCCGAATATCCTCCGTTCCTCGGAGAGGATTCGATCCCCCCCTCCGCCCACGCGCAGGCATTCCAGGTACCGCCACCAGAAACGCAGGGAGTTCCCGATCACGCTCGAGAGCACGCTTTCCCCGGCCGGATCGGTCTCATCGGGAAAAAGAGGCGTCACCGTGCGAAGTCCGACGTGCAATACCCTTTCCATGTCCCCCTTTGCCTCCTCCGTTGTCTTGGCGACAAGGGCATTTCCGACACCGGTTCCTCCACGGACCGGCTCCCATTATTACAATTACCCGACAACGGGGCCGGGAAGCAACAGGTCCGGCGGCAAGAGTCCCTGCCGCCGGAGAGAGCATGCCGGTTGGCGGCGCAGCATCAAGGGGGGAATCGGGCCAAGCAGCAAAGGGATGGCGAAAATCATCTAAAAATGTGAAGGTGGGAGGAAGTCATCCCGGTGAACAGAGCGATGTGAAGGGGAGGTACGCCATGGCACGCGAGGCGATCTACAAGGAGATGGAGAAGATGTTCGGGGTGGTCCCGAGCTTCATCAAGGGGATACCCGACTCCGTGCTGGAGCCGGAATGGAACCTGTTCAAAACCCTTCAATTGACCGAAGGCCCGATTCCCTCCAAATACCGCGCCCTCATCGGGCTCGGCGTTGCCGCGGCCGCCAGGTGCCGCTACACCGAGTTGTTCTTCAGGGAGGTGGCGATGGTGAACGGGGCAACCCCGGGGGAGATCGAGCATGCGGTGCACTCTGCCGCAGCGGCATCGGCTTTGAGCACTTATGTCAACGGGCTGCGGATCGACTACGACCAGTTCCGCAAAGAACTGGAAAGCGCGTCCCGGCATGTTCGCGCCGTCAAGACCGGCGAGAAGAAGGTGGCGTAAGGGGACCCATTCGCGGCTCAAGGCATGCAGCCCGTAAAGGACACCAGGGCCGAGGAGGGGCGGGCGCGGCTTCCGTCCCTCCTTTGTGTTGCCCTGCGCTCGAACTGCGAAATTCCTTTTCGGCCGGCTTGGAGAAGACGATGGGGTTGGACATGAATAAGATCGAACTGGTCGACCGCGTGCTGGACGGCAAGGAAGTGGATAGCCCTCCGCTCTCACTCTGGCACCATTTCGGTGTCCAGCATGGCAGCGGAGATCAGTTTGCCCGCCTCACGCTCGAATACTTCCGCTGTTACGACCTCGATTTTCTAAAAATCATGAACGATTACTTTTATCCGATGCCTGAAGGGTTGAAGGCCGTCAGGACAAGGACGGATCTGAAACGGATCGTCAGGTTCAACCTCGCGGAGTCTCCTTGGCGGGAGCAGTTCCGGGCGCTGGAAATAATGAACAGGGAGTTGAAGGGGAAAGCCTATTTTCTTGATACGGTGTTCGATCCCTGGTTCACTTTCAGGCGAAGTCTGGCAGGGGAAAACGTGGAGCACCTGATGGAGAATGAGCCCGATACCATGCTGGAAGCCCTTGACGTCATCACGGAGAACCTGATCGCCTATTGCATGAAGTCGCTCGACATCGGGTCGGCGGGGATTTTCCTGTCCGTGCCGGCCTGCAAGGAGTTCATCAGCAGGGGAAACTTCCTCAAATTCGTGAAACCGTTTGCACACAGGATCTTGGAGGAAATATCCGGCCGGGGAGTGATGAATACCGCACACATTCACGGGGATGAGTTGTACCTCGATGATTGCCTCGACTTTCCGGTCGATGTTTTCAATTGGTGGGACAGAGGCCCCGGGGGGCCCGCCCTTCAGTCGGTGAAGGGGAGGATAAATGGCAGTGTCATGGGCGGCATCGACCACAAGATCGTCTCAAAGAGAACCTGCGGATTCCTGAGGGATCATGTTCGCGAAGGGCGAACACTGGGGGGGAATGATAAATTTTTCCTCGCCGCCGGCTGCTCCATCGACTCTTCGGTCAACCCCCAGGCCATCAGGGCGATCGTGGAGGCAGCCCGGGAGAGCATGTGAATATCAAGGAGCGGCACCTTTTCTGTCCGCCTCAATCCAGGAACAGCACCAGGCACTTGGCGGCGCCGCCCGCCTTGATGAACTCCGACAGGTCCGTTTCCCACACTTCGTAGCCCATCCCTCGAAGGGTCGTCTTCAGGTTTTCGCAGCCCGTATTGATCACCGCTTTCCTCTCCGCTACCACGGCGTTGCAGGCGAACCGCATCGCCTCCTCCGGAGAGACCTCGACCCTCCGAGGCACGTGGGCCTCGATCACCCTCCGGGCGTAAGGATCGAAGGCGGGAGGGTAGTAGGCCGCGGCATCCTCCGCGAGCGGGCAGAAGCAGGTGTCCAGGTGATAAAAGCGAGGGTCCGTCAGCTCCAGGGACAGGACCCGCTCCTCCAGGATCTCCCCGACCCCCGCGTGGGTCCGGATATCGGACCGGATGCGGTATCCCGCGAAGAGATCGCCGCCCACACGGAGGACATCCCCTTCCCCTTCGAAATAGAGGTTCCGGGGCAAGGAGCGGATCTCGTATCCTTCCTCCTCGAACCATCCCCGGAAGACCGGGGATTCCCCCCGCCGCTCCGGATGGCGGAAATGGCTCGGTATGAAGGTTCCCCGGCGGACGAGGCCGGCGTTGGCGGTGAAGACCAGGTCGGGAAGCCCCTTCATCGGGGCGAGCAGGGAGATCCGGAGCCCCAACCGGCCTTGAAGGAGATCGAACAGGCTTTCCCATTGCCTCCGGGCCGCCTCGGGGTCGGCCTGGCGGCTGCGGGACATCCAGGGATTGATTTCGTATTCGATGCCGTAGTAGTCCGGCGGGCACATAAGGATGCGACGCGTACCCACCTCCGGACTCCTTATCCGCCCAGTTTCCCGGCCAGCTCTCGCAGGAACAGCTCGGCGTCGGTGACCAGGCCCAGGGATTGATGCGTCCCCCGGTCGGCCAGCTTGGTCACCATCTCTGTGTTGATGTCCACGCAGACCGTGCGGACCGCGGCCGGCAACAGGTTCCCGGTGGCGATCGCGTGGAGCATCGTGGCGATCATGACCGCCATGGAAACTCCCCGGCAGAGATCACGCATGCGCCGCTGGGCCTCCAGGGTATCGGTGATCGCCTCCGGGAGGGGGCCGTCGTCCCGGATGGAGCCGGCCAGAACGAAGGGGATCTCCCTCCGGATCAGGCTGTACAGGATCCCGCTCGAGAGATGGCCCGATTCGACAGCCCGGGCGATCCCTCCGAGGGAGCGGATGAAATTGATGGCCCGCAGGTGGTGCTCGTGGCCGCGGGGGAGGATCTTCCCCGCCGTCAGCGACACTCCCAGGGAGGTGCCGTACAGGGAGGCCTCGATGTCGTGCGCCGCCATCCCGTTGCCCGAAAAGACCACGTCGACGTATCCCGCGTCGATGATCCGGCAGAAGCTGTCCCGGGCTCCCGTGTGCACCAGCGCCGGCCCAACCACCCAGAGAATCTTTCCCTTCCCTTGCGCCTTTACGTCCCGCATCTCCCGGGCGATCTCCTGGATGAGCAACCCCTTCGATTTTTCGGGGGAAACCGTGCTGGACATGAACTCGAAGAAACCCCGGCGGAGAGGATCCTTCCGCAGGGGGTCCACCTTGACTCCATCGTGTCCCACAATGATCGGATCGCCGGCCCTCACCTGGGACATCTTGACGCAGAGGGCGCGGCCCTCCCGGGGGAGCACCCGGATGCCGCTGTCCATGCAGACGTCCTCCACCTGCAGCCAACGGCCGCCATGCTTTACCCGGGTCGGCAGGTTCGTGGTCGCGTAGAACCCCTCGGGGAAGAAGCCGTCTCCGGTGGCCGGCGCCAGCCGGACCTCCTCTTCCTCCACGGGCTCGGCGCCCAGGCGCCGGACGTGGCCCAGCACCCTCGTCAGGATCTCCTCCGAGGGCGCCGTCACGCGGATTCGCGCGTAGCTTGCGTCCCGGCGCGTCTTCCCGATGGCGATCTCTTCCGTCTCGTACTCGGCGCCGTGGTCCAGGATCTCGTCAAGGACCTTGGGGAACGTGAGGGAGTCGATGATGTGACCGCGAAGCTCGATGACCTTGGTGAACGAGCCCATGGAGTCCCCCGCGTCGGATTTCCCGTCCTGATGATTGGATGATCCGCCCGTCGATGAGTTGTACTCCCGTCAGGCCAGCCCCGCCAATCTTTCGATGATCGGCGGTATAAGATAGGTGGCCGATTGCGTCTGGGAGCCGCCGCCCAGGACCACCTCCAATTTCCCTCCGCAGGCCTTCTCCGCCAGTTCCCGCGTCAGAAGGGCGATGTTCCAGTAGCAAGGTCCGGTAAGGCCGATGTCGCCATAGTCGCCCTGGTGGGTGTCGAAGCCGAAATACCAGAAAACAAGGTCGGGCTTGAATTGGCTGACCCGTTGGGGAAAGTGCTGCGCCACCAGATCGAAATAAATGTCGTTCATGGGCCGTTCGTCCCGCCGGCTCCCCCAAGGGCCGGGACAGGCCACATCCACCTTCGTGCCGTCGGGGGATTCGTAGTTCATGCCGCAGAAACAGACATGGAGGACATCGGGGTCGTCGGAAAAAAGGTCGCGGGTGCCGTCGCCGTGGTGGGCATCGGTATCCAGGATGGCAAAACGTTTGAGGCCGTATTTCTCCCGCAGGTTGACGATGCAAAGGGCCACGTCGTTGAAGCAGCAGTAGCCCCCGAAATATTCCCGCCCCGAATGGTGCCCGCCGGCGCCGATGAAGGCAAAGGCATTGGCAATTTCTCCTCCGGCGATTTTCTCACCCGCCATCACCACCCCGCCCGCCGAGTGCCAGGCGGTAGAGCAAAGGGGATCTCCTTTTACTCCTTCTATCAGCTCGGGCGTATGAACCTTCAGCAGCAATTCCCGCGGGATAGACCCCGGCTCGTAAAGTTTGACTTTATCGCTCTTCAGGGTCTTCTCCAGGGCCATGGGGAAGTCGGCCAGCCGCGCCCCGACGGTCAGATAGCTGCGCCGGGAAAAAGAAGGGTGGTAAAAGATGCCGGTGGCGTATCGGGTCATTGCGGCCAGTATACAACCTCCTCTTATTTCTCCACCATGGGGGATGGCGGAAGAGCGAACGAGTCGAAATCGGGAGGCGTCGAAAAACGGGTCCGGCCGGAAGAGGGCTTTGGCCCCTCCCGGCCGGAGGGCAACTGCGGCCTCCTGCCTGGACGGGACAAGAGGCCGATGAACGCGGTGATCTACGCCAAGGTGTCGACGAGCCCCTTCACGGCCGCCACCGACTTGTCCATCATCGCCTGCTCCTCGGCATTGAGCTTGAACTCGATGATCTTCTCCACGCCGCCGGCGCCCAGCACGACGGGCACGCCGACGAAGTAGCCTTTCACGCCGAACTCGCCGTTCAGGTAGACGCAGCAGGGGAGGACGCGCTTCTGGTCCTTGAGGATGGACTCGGCCATGGCGATGGAGGCGGAAGCCGGGGAGTAGAAGGCGGAACCGGTCTTCAGGAGGGCGACCACCTCGCCGCCGGCCTTGCGCGTGCGATTCACCATGGCGTCCATGACTTCCTTCGCCTTGGCGGCGCTGCCGTATTTCCTCTCCAGCAGCTCCATGACGGGAATCCCGTTCACGCTGGCGTACCGGACCAGGGGAACCATGTCGTCGCCGTGGCCGCCGAGGGTCATGGCGGTCACGTCCCGGACGGAAACGCCGAGCTCCCAGGCGATGAAGGCGGCGAAGCGGGCCGAGTCGAGAACGCCGGCCTGTCCGATGACTCGTTTGTAAGGGAGGCCGGTGATCTTCTGGCAGAGGGTAACCATGGCGTCCAGCGGGTTGGAGATGATGATGACGAAGGAGTTGGGGGCGTACTGCTTGATCCCCTGGGCGACCTGGGTCATGATCTTCGAGTTGACCTCGATCAGGTCGTCGCGGCTCATGCCGGGCTTGCGGGGGAGGCCGGCAGTGACGATGACGATGTCGGCGCCGGCGATATCCCGGTAGTTGTTGGTCCCCTTGAGGGAGACGTCGAAGCCGTCGACCGGAGAGGCCTCGGCGATGTCGAGACACTTGCCCTGGGGCATCCCTTCGACGATGTCGAACAGAACGACGTCGCCGAGCTCGCGCTGGGCGCAAAGCTGGGCGAGCACGCCGCCGATCTGGCCCCCCCCGATAATCGCAATCTTCTTCCTTGCCATGGCTGCCTCCTTGAGGATGTGAAGTGCTGGTCACGCTGGGAGTATCGCCACGAACTATATCACACATTCAACTGTATACTGTATATTTGAAGTCGATCCCCTACCATCCCTCCTTTTGTTTCAAGACCATCTTGTCGAAGTAAATCTCGGCGGAGGTGAGCTTGCGGACCTCTTCGTCGGTATACCCCAGCGCCTTGAAGTTCAGCACGCCGTTCGGCGCGTGGCAACTTGTACAGCCAAGCGCCTTTTCCTTCGTCACGAGATGACTGCTGCCGAAGTAGACCGTCTGCCAGCCGGGGATGGGGTCGAAATTCTCGATCCCTGAAGTCCCGGCGGCCGAGGCGATCCCGGCCAGGGTATCGCCGGTTGCCATGGGGAGAGCAAAGTCCATGGCAAGAAGCTGCCCCGTTTTCCTGTCGAAGTACGCCTTTCCCTCATACATTTTGAACGGGTAGATCCTGCTCTCGTTGTCCTCCCTGCTTCCTTTCGGGCCGATGAAGGAGGGGGTGTTGACGACACTCCTGTTGTACCAGGCATATACCGGCGCCGTTTCGTTGGCCTCCATACGGAGCGTAGTGGGCTCGTAGAACCCGTCGGAACCCTGAGTCCACCGGGTGAAATCCTTGGCCGACGCGCCTCCCGTCCGCGGGATATGGCACGTCTGGCAGGCGATCCGGGCGGTGTGGCGGTCATAATCCTCGTCGGCGTGAGGCTTCTCGCCGTGGCAGTCGACGCATACCATCCCCTTGGCCGCGTGGGCATCGCATCCGCACGGGAGAAACCCTTCGCGGCGTGGAGATCAACTTGCGTGCCCGGGACGGGGCCGTGGTTCCCATCGCGGCGAGCACGGCCATACTCAAAGACGAGGATGGCGCGCCTATCGGCGGGATCTGCTCGTTCCGCGATCTCCGGGAGCTGCACTCTCTGCCCCTTTCCCAGGGGCAGGTACGGGACTTTCAAGGGATGGTGAGCAAGAATCCCCGGATGCACGAGATCTTCGACCTCGTCGAGACGATCGCCGAATCCGACGCCAATGTATTGATCGAGGGGGAGAGCGGAACCGGGAAGGAGCTCGTGGCCAGGGCGATCCACCGGTTGAGCAGCCGCATGACCAAGCCGTTCCTCGGCGTCAATTGCGCGTCCTTGAACGAGAACCTGATGGAAAGCGAGTTGTTCGGTCACGTGCGGGGGGCGTTCACAGGAGCCGTCAAGGACAGGATGGGGCGCTTCGAGATGGCGGAGGGGGGCACCCTCTTCCTGGACGAGATCTCGGAAATCGGCCCGCACCTGCAGGCGAAACTCCTGCGGGTCATCCAGGAGCGGGAATATAACCGTGTCGGCGAAACGCGAGCGAGGAAGACGGACGTCCGGATCATCGCGGCCACCAATCGGTGCCTGAAAGACCGGATCGCGGGAGGGTCGTTCCGCGATGACCTGTATTACCGCCTGAACGTCGTGTCCATCAACCCGCTGCCGCTGCGCGAACGGAAGGAGGACATTCTCATCCTCGTCGGGCATTTCCTGAACCGAACCGAGGAGCACCGGAGCGGGCCGAGGCGGAGCTTCTCGCCCCTGGCCATGCAGGCGCTCCTCGAATATCCATGGCCCGGAAACGTGCGCGAGCTGGAAAACGCCGTGGAGCGGGCGAAGATATGTTCCCGCGGGGAACTCATCGAGGAGTCCGCGCTGCCGATGGAGATCCGCCGCCGAGGCGCCGCGGGGTACCGCGGAGCGGGGCTATCGGCTGAGAAGGCAAAAGGACCGGAGGCGGATCGCGTGACGGATGCGCTGGTACGCTGCCGATGGAACCGCAAGGAGGCGGCAGCGCAGCTCGGGGTAAGCCGAGTCACCCTCTGGAGACGAATGAAGGAACTGGGCATTAAAGGGTGAAGACGGATTCCCTCACCGACCTCTACCGCCTCTTCCCCGCTCCGTTCCGCGTCGAGGCGTCTCCGTCGTGACATTATCGGGCGGCGCCTCCTCCGGCTTCACTCTCTCGGAAGGCGCTTCCTTCGGCTTGGCTCTCTCGGCCGGCGGCTCCTGCGGCCGGGCCCGCTCGATGCTCCGCTCGGGTCCGGGGGCCGGTTCCCTTATCCTTCTCTCTTCCGGGACCGCCTGCGGCCTTCCTCTCCGGAGGCCGCGCTCCGGCGCTTCCTGCGGGCGCGGCGGTTTCACTCTTTCCTGCGGGGCCGCTTCCGCCGGCCTGCCTCCCCGTTCCCCGCTGCCGCCGGGAACACGCGGCTGCGCGGAAGGCTCGACCTTTTCCGGCGGCGGCGCTGGCGGAGTCACCTCCCTCCGCTCGAACCGTTGCGCCGGAGGCCCCGGGGCCGCCTGCACCGGCTTTCCGCCCCGGTTCACCCTTCCGGGCTGCTGGCCGTCTCGTGGAACATCCGGACCCCGCCGCTCCGCGGGCCGAACCTGTTGCCGTTCCCTGGTCCTCTCGACAACGGACCTCGGTTTTTCGACTTTCCTGACCTCCAGGGGACGGGGTTGCGCCTGCGGCCGCAGGGCGGACCGGTCAGGTTCCCTGACCAACGGGCGGGCCTGCCTCAGTTCCTTCACGTCGATCTTGCGGACCGCCGGAGGCGGGCGCTTCGACTCCGGGATCTGCCGGATCACCGGGTGAAAGCTTGCCTCCACGGGCTTGATCGGGGGCCTTCCCACCACGACGTCCCGCCGCTGCGCGAAGTTCTCCCGGATGTTTGCCACAACGTTTCGGTTGATGGGCGAGGGCCGCCCCGTGACGAAGGTCGCCCGGTTGACGACGGTGATGCTGTTGACGACGTTCACGTTCCGGTAGACGTTGGTCGCCCGGACCTGGGTGACGTTCACGTTCCTGACGTTCACGCTGTACCGGCCGTAATCGCCGTACCCGTAGTAGATCTCCCGCGGGGCGAGCGGCACCCATGCCACGTGATCCCCCGTGTGCACCCAACCCACGTATCCCGGAGCCCAAAACACTTCTCCACGGGAGGGCGGTACCCAGCACCAGCCGATGCGAGGGACGAAGGCCCAGCGGCCGTAATGGTAGGGGACCCATCCCCAGGGCTCGTAGCCGACCCAGACGTAGTCCCCGCCCCTCCACACCCACCTTCCGTGCCGGTACGGGGCCCAGTCGTCGATCACGATGGCCTTGGGGGTCCAGCAGTACCCGTAATCTTCCACGTATACCCAGCGGCCGTCGTTGAAGTCGCTGGAGTAAACCCGGAGCTCTTCCGGCAGGTACCGGGAGCCTTCCCGGTGCGCGAGGACGATCCGGTCCCGCCGGGCGTTCCACTCCTGCCAGTCGTCGGGCGGGGGGAGCGGAGAGAGTTCCGCGTAACCGTCCGCCCCCAGGGCCAGCATGTTGCCCGCCCGGACCCTCGTCGTTCCGGAGTCGTTCTCCGCCACGACCGATCCCTTGAACACGGAGACGTCCGTCTGCCCGTCGGGGATGTCGATCCGGAACGTCGACTTCCCGAAGGCGCGGAGGGAGGCGTCGGGGGTGTCGAACTGGAGGACGCTGCGCTTCGGGGCGCGGTTCAGAACGTACACATGCCCCTGCGCGAGATGGACCTGGAAGGAGTCGCGGCCCATCCGGAGGACCTGGAAAGCGGTGTTCCTGTCAAGACGGACGTAGGCCCCATTGTTCGTCTGGATCGCGGCGCGGCCGTCTTCCGGTACCCACAGTTCGTCCCCCTCGACGAGGGGCATGTTGACCGAGACGGGCGCCCACTCTCCCGTTTCGGCGATCTTCACCTGCACGTCCCCCTGGACGAGCCTGATCCGCATCGCCCCGAGAGGTTCCGCCCCGGATAACGCCGGGAACAGGAGGACCGCTCCGACGATCGTCCCCCAACCCAAAACCTTCGCGAATTCCCTCATCCTGCTCTCCGTTCTCCGCAACGGTTTCGCGGCTGCCTCCGATTCGATCCCCGCGCCATGATATCGCGAGATCTCGTCCTTCTGACGAATGAAAACCCCGATTTGTTCGACAGGTTTCCGCAGCCTTTTGGCCAGCTCGCGTCCGCGTCACCCGTTCGCGGAGAATCCCGGGAACAGCGTCATCGCCCGTCGATGATGAGGGAGGTCCCTTTCACGTAGCGGGAATGAATCGGAGTCTATGGACTTTCGCCGGAAAGCTCGGGACAATAAAAAAATGGCGGCCGGATCGAAAAGACCACCCCCGGACTTCCAGGACGAGGAGAAGGGCCTCCCCGAAGAGGAGGCCCTTCTCTGCCTCGTCCTCCTCCTCGAGGGGCTGGTACGCGTCCACCCCGACAGGGAATCCTGGGCGTTTGGGGAGAACCTGACGGGGAATTACCTGGAAGCGGCCTACCGTCTTCCCAGGATGCGGTTCATTCACCTGCTTCGGCGGTCCGCGGAGCACGCGGAGAACGTGAGGACGTCGCTCGAGGCGGAGGGGTGCGGGGCGAGCTTTACCGATGACCCGGAGGCCATGGTTACCGTCCTGTCGGCGGACGTCTCGAGGGCGGAGTTCGCGCCCCACGTCCGCGAGGCGCTCCTCTGCTACGTCTTCCATATGAAGGTCCTTGCGGAGAACGTCATCCTATCTGAGGACACCTGGTCGCTGGCCCGGCTGAACGCAGCGAAGGCGGCGCCCCGGTACGGCATCTCCCGGGAACGGTTCAGGCCGCTTCTCGACGGCGCCATGGAGACCATCGAGCGGCTCCGCGAGTCGAATCCGTTCTCCGCGATTTACTAAGTGCTCCAGCCTTTTCGTCCCGGTTCCGGATTCTCGGGCAAGATCGGGCACGGTTCGTGGATTCTCGTTTTGCAGGTTTCATGGTCCGGAAGGAGAATCGGCTTGAATTCGACCGGTTTGACGAGATCCCTCCCCTCCGGGCGTTACGATTCGTGAATCGGGAGATACAAAATCGTACTTGCTACGTCGAAAATCTCCAGGGCGGGGCAAGGAATCAATAAGGGCGGGCAGCAAGCTTACGCCCGCGGGGGAGGCAGGAATGAGGAGAGGCCTGGTGTTGGGATTCGCGGCGTTGTTTCTGATCTGGTTGATCGGGGCCGAGGCTCCGGTGTCGGCGGGGATGAACGTCAACGTCAACATCGGCGTTCCGGCCGTGGTGGTCTCGGAGCCGCCGGAGATGGTCATGGTCCCGAACAGCAGG
>JACRIV010000117.1 GCA_016220005.1 Deltaproteobacteria bacterium | reverse complement strand
TCCATCTCGGCCTTCCTCATCCCGCGGGCTTCCGCTCTCCCTCTCTCGTGGTCGTACCCCAGGAGGTGGAGCAGACCGTGGACGATGAAAAAAAAGACCCGTTCCTCCGCCGAGCCCGGCCAGCCCTCGGTCTGCCTGAGACAAGTGGGCGCCGAGATCAGGATGTCGCCGGCGACGCGGCCGACCGGCCGCCTGCCCGGCTCTTCTTCCGGAAAGGAGAGGACGTTGGTCGTGCGGGGCCTGCCGAGGAACTCCCGGTTCCACCGCTCCATGTCCGCGTCGCCCACGACGAGGATGCGCAGGTCCGACGCCTCCACCGGGAGGCGCGCAAGCGCGCCTCGCACAAGGCCGCGCAGCCGATCTCCCTGGAACGGGGCCGGCCGGAGGCGCTGCCGGACGCTGATCCTGTGGGGTGGGCGGGGGCGGGTCACGGGACCTGACTCAACGGCCCCTTCCCGCTCTCCGGGTAGTCGACCCGGGCGTGCGACAACGCCGCGAGCACCTTGCTGAAAGCCTGCCCGACCGCATGGAGGTCCCGCAGCGTCATGTCGCACTCGTTCAGCTGCCCGTCGAGATAGGCGCGGTTCACGATCCGGGTGACCGTCTCCTCCACCTCGGCGATCGCCGGGTCCTTCAGGCTCCGCGCGGCCGCCTCGGCCGCATCCGCGAGCATGATGATCGCCGCCTCCCGCGTTCGCGGGCACGGGCCGGGGTACCGGAAAGTCTCTTCCGACGCCCTGCGGTCCTGGATGAGCGGCTGCGCCTTGTCGAGGAAGCAGTACAACAGGCTGGACCCGTGGTGCTGTTCGATGATCTCCGCGACCCGGTCGCCGAGGCGGTATTCCTTCGCCATCCGCACCCCCTCCTTGACGTGGGAAAGGATGACGACGCGGCTCATGCCGGGAGACAGGATGTCGTGGATGTTTCCCGTCCCCGCCTGGTTCTCCGAGAAATACTGCGGCTTCCCCACCTTCCCCACGTCGTGGAACAGTGCGGCAACCCTGCACAGGAGGGGGTTCGCGTGGATCGCGGCCGCGCCCGCCTCCGCCAGCGTGCCGACCACCACGCTGTGGTGGAAGGTCCCGGGCGCTTCGAGCATCAGGCGCTGAAGCAGCGGGTGGCGCGTGCTCGCCAGCTCCATCAGACGGATGTCGCTCGTATAGCCGAACGCGTATTCCGCAACCGGCAGGAGGCCCAAGGCCATCGGCCCGGCGGCCAGGCCGTTGATCGCGGCGAAGAGGCCCGCCCACCAGATCCCCGCGGCGCCGTGGAACGCGAGCTCGAGGGTGATCGCCCCAAGTGCGCAGATGGGCGCCGTCAGCACCCCCGCCAGGAGCATCCGGTACCTGTCCTGGATCCTCCCGGAGCGGGACGCGCCTGCGGTCCCCGACAGGAGCAGGAACAGGAGCGTGGGCCACCTCCCGAAAGCCGCCGCGGCCGACAGAACCGAAGCGGCGACGGTGAAGAGAATCGCCACTTCCGAGTTGAGGAGGATCCGGACGACCATGGCTAACGCCGGGAGAGGGATCAGGTAGACGAAGAGGCGGGCCGGGATCGCCGTGTTCCGGGACGGCACCGCGGGAAGCACGTCCATAACCGCCTTCGCCAGGAAGAAGAGGACCAGGGAGAGCGAGCACAGGAAGAGGAAGTCCCTCGCGGCGAGGCGGACCTTCCTGACCTCCCGGCCGGCGAACCCGAACCATTCCGTGAGGAAGAGCGCCACCGCCAGCGTCAGGGCGACCGCCCCGACGAAGGGGAACATTCTCCCGAAGCGCCCCGCGCTCCGGGGCAGGAGCTCTTCGCCCCAGAGATAGAACAGGACGGCGAAAACGGCCGCGGAGAGAAGGCCGATCGAGGCCTCGCGGAAGGAGGAGCGGCGCCTAGCCCCGTTTTTCGTATCGCTCATACGCCTTGATGATCTCCTGGACGATCGGATGACGCACGACGTCGATCTCGGTGAAGTAGCAGAACCGGACTCCCTCCACCCCGTCGAGGATCGACAGCGCCTCGTTCAGCCCCGACACGCGCCCCGACGGCAGGTCGGTCTGCGTGATGTCCCCCGTGATGACCGCCTTCGAGCCGAACCCGATGCGCGTGAGGAACATCTTCATCTGCTCCGATGTCGTGTTCTGGGCCTCGTCGAGGATGACGAAGGAGTCGTTCAGCGTCCTCCCCCGCATGAAGGCGAGCGGGGCGACCTCGATCGTGCCGCGCTCCATCAGCTTCGCCGCCTGCTCGTACTCGAGCATCGTGTACAGGGCATCGTGCAAGGGACGGAGATAGGGATTGACCTTCTCCGCCATGTCCCCCGGGAGGAAGCCGAGCTTCTCCCCGGCCTCGACGGCCGGCCGGGCGAGGACGATCCGCCTGACCTCCTTCCTCAACAGGAAGCTCACCGCCATCGCCATCGCGAGGAACGTCTTCCCCGTCCCCGCGGGCCCCACTCCGAAGACGATGTCCAAGTCGCGCATGGCGTCGAGGTACCTCTTCTGGGCAATGCTCTTCGGCGTGATGATCTTGTTCCGGGAGGACTTGAAGACGACGTCCTGGAATACGGTGGAGACGTCGGCGTTCCTGTCGGAACAGACGATCCGGACCGCGGCGGCGACGTCGTTGGAGGTGATCGGGATCCCCTTGCGCAGCACGCGGTACAGCCCCATGAGGACCTTGACCGCCAGCTCCACCTGCAGGGAGTCCCCGGCCACCACCGCCTCGTTCCCCTTCGGATGGACGGAGACGGCCAGCGCGCGTTCCACGATCTTCAGGTGGTCGTCGTGGCTGCCGAACAGATCCGCGAGCACCGATGCGTCGTCGAACCGCAGCGCCTCCTCACGCTTTTCCGCCGTTTCCATGGACCTCCTTCCCCGTCAGAAGAACCTGACCCAGTCCGCGAAGACGCGGGTCGCGCCCTCGGACAGCAGGATCGTGTAGACCCACAGCGACGTCACGGCGGCCGCGACCGTCCAGGCCGCTGCCCGCAGGTACCCGACCTTCCTGCGCCGGGCGAGCTCCTCCCGGACGAGGCGGCCCGGCTCGTCGGCCTTCTCCTCCGGACGGGTGATCTCCAGCAGGCCGCGGTCCATCAGGAACCACAGTCCCTTGACCCCTTCGAACCAGGTGATGCCGGCCTTCCGGAAGATGCGGCGGGGCTCCGGGGAGAAGTCGATCGCCTTCCAGACCGCCCGCTCCTCCTCCGACAGCGCCCCGGTATCGATCTTCTCTCCGCGCTTGCGGGCCACCCTGAAGTCGCCCGGGGGGAACTTCTCCCGGTAGATCGCGTATTCGTCGAGGAACTGCATCCCCTCCATCATCAAGACGTCCGCGCGGATCGGGGTCCCCATCCAGAGAGGCGGCCGGACCGCGAAGCTTTCGAACCGGTACTCGCCCTCCCTGTGCCTCAGGACGTCGAACAGGCTTTCCTTGATCTGAAGGGTGAGATACCGGGCCAGGGCCTCCCTGGAGATCATCTCCTGCCCCACCAGGACCTCGCCGAGCTTCTTTTCGCTCTTTTCCTGGAGGGCGAGAATCCGCCGGAGCTGCTCTCCCGTCAGGATCCCCCCGTCCACCAGCATGGCCCCGATCATCCCGGCGGGATCGCGCCGGTCGGGCTGGACGTCGACGATCAATCCGTCCGAGAAGAGGAAAGCCGTCTCCCGTTCCCCCACGCGGATCTTGAGCGACCCGCTCTTCCCCTGGCTGGCGATCAACTGGAAGATGTCCGGTATGCTGAAGTCGGTGATCTTTCCCTGCATCCCTTTTTAGCCCCGCTCTCCCGCGATGTTATGGCGCCGTTGGAGGACGGAGAAGGAGCGGATCCCCCACAAAGTCCCTCCCGCCCAGAGGCCGCCGGCGAGGAGTACGGCCCAGATGGCGAGGGTCGCCTCCAGTTCGGAGACCAGCGCGCGGCCCGTCCGTTCGCCGGCCAGCGACAGGGAGACGCCGGCAAGGGCCAGCGAGAGGAACACGCCGTAGACGAGCGTCCGGATCTCTTTCCCGGACCAGAGGGCCCCCGACCCCGGCACGAGGACGGAAGACGCCTTCACATACCTTCGGTGCATCACGATGCTCTGGACGCGGCGGTCCCTCTCCTCCCCTGCCCGGATCCCTCCCCCGATCTTCACGCGGCAGGGGGTGCATATGTCGGAGGCTTCCCTGCTGCCGACGATGAGCGCGTGGCTTCCGCACGCCCTGCAGGTATTGTTGATCCAGACCTTGAGCGAAAGCAGCTTCCAGATCCCCGCGGACAGCCAGACCGCGCAGAGGAATACAAGCGCCCCCTGTACCGAGAGAGGATGGAAAAACATCCGGAAGATATCGCTCGCCCCCACTCCCCTTACCCAGCCGCCCCGGAGATGAAAGACGACCTTCCAGATCTCGCTTACCGGCAGGGCGGAGGCCACCCATTCCCCCTGCTCCATCTCGTAGGGCCTGAATTGATAGGGGGCCATCTTCTGGATCCGCTCCCATGCCTCCGGCTGGATCCTGCGCGCCCGTTCGAGATTGAACACCTGCAGGTGGACCTGGTAAGCGTTCCAAAGCGCGGAGCCGTCGTTCGGCCGCATCGTAAACGCCGCTTCGAAGTCGGACAGCGCCTCGGCGATCTTCCCCTGCTGCGCCCTCGCGATCCCCCGGTTATTCAGGACCTCGGGAAGCCCCCTCCCCTCCTGCGCGAGGGAGGTCCACATCTTTTCCGCCTCGACGGCGTGGCCGGACTGCATCTCCGCGCGCGCCTTCGCGAACCGCTTCATCCAGGAGAGCGTATCGCCGGAGAAGGGTTCCGGGTCTTTCACGCCCGCCTCCCAGCGGGCGATCGCAAGGTTCCCCTCGCCCCCGAGCCAAACGCTGCCGCCGGCGCCGCCGCCGAAGGCCTTCAGGGATTGGATCACCCCGCCGCAAAGCAGGAGGCCGGCAAGGATCAGGACCCCCGTGGTCAGCACGGCGAGTTCGCTCCTGCGGAGATATCCCGCCGAAAGGAGCATCCAGAAACTCGCCACGATTGCGAGACCAAGGCCCGAAAGGATCGGCAGAAGAAAGAGGAGCACGACAAAAACCGGCGCCAGAAATTCCCCGAAGGGGATCTTGAGGAACCTTTGCACATCGCCTTCCAGGGAAGGACGTGCCCGCAGGAAGAGGCAGATGGAGGACCATGCGACGAACCAGCAGCCCGCAGCGGACAGGAAAGAGATCGCCCATGCCGCAAATCCCATCAACGCCGGGCCGAACCGGCGGAGGGATCCGGACAGCCCTTCCACGTCCTGAAAAAGATCCGCAAGGTCCAAGCGGAGGATGTCCTCCTTGACCAGCCATGCCCACATCGGCACGGACAGGGCGGACACCTCCCTCACCGCGCGGAGGATGGGGGTCGCCTCCTTCTTCCATTTTTCCCTGACGGCCCGCTCGAAAAGGAGATCGGGGAGGTCGTTCACGGAGAGGATCCCCATGGCGTGCATCCGTATGCGGAGAAGCCGGACCTCCTTCGCCAGGGCCTCCTCCTTCCCCGGGCCCGCGATCGCGAGCACCCGTTCCGCCTGGGTCCGGACAATCTCCGGGTATCCCGGGAACAGCTCGCCGGCCTCCCCCGCCCGCGGCAATGCCAGCGGAACCAGCAGGAAAGCGATGAGAACCCCCGCGGTCGTAACGGCGCGGCAACGAATGGGTATCCGCGAGCTCATTAACCTTCTATGTTATCATTACTCAATCGGAAAAACCGCCATGGACGATTTCCGGAAACTCGTAGAGATCATGGCCCGCCTCCGTGCGGAGGGGGGATGCGAGTGGGACCGCGCCCAGACGCACGCCACCCTCCGGCAATACCTGCTGGAGGAAGCGCACGAAGTGGCCGACGCCATCACGCGGAAGGACCCGGAACTCTTGTGCGAGGAGCTGGGCGACCTGCTGCTCCAGATCCTCTTCCATGCCCAGATCGCCAAGGAGAACGAGGAGTTCGACATCTCCGGGGTCATCGCCTCGATATCGGAGAAAATGGTGCGAAGGCACCCTCATGTCTTCTCGGACGCCTCGGCCGATACCCCCGAGGCGGTTTCGCTCCAGTGGGACCACATCAAGAAGAATATCGAGAACAGGATCCACTCCTCGTTGATCGGCGGCGTCCCGAAATCCTTCCCCTCCCTGCTCAGGGCGACGAAGCTCACAAAAAAGGCGGCCCGAGCGGGATTCGACTGGGAAAACACGGAACAGGTGCTCGCGAAGGTCGATGAAGAGATGGCGGAGCTCAAGGAGGCGATCTCCCGGCGCAATCCGGAGGCGATGGAACACGAGCTCGGCGACATCCTGTTCGCCCTGGTGAATCTCGCCCGGTTTCTCAAGGTCAACCCCGAAGTCGCGATGGGGGCCGCCAACGACCGCTTCGAGCGCCGCTTTCAGGCGATGGAAAAAATCGCCGCCGAATCAGGCGGTTCCATTGAAGAATCAGATCTTTCGACCCTGGACCGGTTCTGGGAGATGGCGAAAAAGGTTACAAGATAGCCTTTCTCTTTCTCCACACCTGCTGTGGAGAGGCTGTGGAATGCCTTGTGGATATACCTCTCCCCCCGCGTAGTTTTTACGGGTTATACATTTTGCCCTTTTATTAGGCAACTCTTTTACGGGGAAAGGCGGCGCTCCTCGAACCGGATGAGCGCGTCCTTGGCGGCAAGACCCTTGCCGAAACCGACCAGGTTTCCCCCCACCCCGACGACGCGGTGACAGGGGATGATGACCGGCCACGGGTTGCGCGCAAGCGCCGCACCTGCCGCCCGCGCTGCACCCGGGCTCCCCGCTCTTGCCGCAAGCTCTCCATAGGTGACGGTGCTCCCGTAGGGGACCCTCGCCGTTTCCCGGAGCACCGCCCTGTCGAAACCGTGAGCCTTTTCCCACGCGATCGGCAGTGCGGCGATATCCCGTATCGATACTGTTTTTCCCTCGGCGTATTCCCGCAGGAACGCTTCCGGACCGGTCTCCTCCGGGCCGGCAGCCGTTGCGCCGGGATATGTCCCGGCGACCGTCGATAGCAGCCGCTCCCGGTCCTCTTCCCATGCCACCGATATCAGCCGCCCCCCGTCGAGGACCGCGCTCGCCCATCCGTAGGGAAGCCGGACAGGCCGGGTGTAACGCCCGTCTCGCAGTTTTTCTTTTGACATTTCGCGCCCCCCGGTATTAAATATCTACTTTGTTCAATCTACCATGTATCAAGCAGGGAGGAGTGCGTTGTCCAAGCTGAAGTCCGCCGCAAAACGGCACAAGCAGAGTCTGAAGCGAAGAGCGCGGAACCGTCACATCCGCTCGACGGTGAAGACCGCCGTCAAGGAGGTCCGCACCGCCGCAGCGGAAAGCAACGTCGAACTGGCCGGCAAAGCCCTTTCCGATGCGGTTTCGGTCATCGCCCGCGCCGGATCCAAGGGCGTTCTCCACAAGAAGACGGTCGCCCGGAAAGTGGCCCGCCTCGCCAAGGCCGTTCACAAGGCAACCGCCAGCCAGTGACGGGGTCACGCAAGAAGCTTCAGCAGGCGGATTTCGAATAACTGCTCGGGGGAAAGTCGGCTCTCCCCTTTCATCCCCCTGTCGATCCAGGACATTGCCGTAAGAATCTCTCCTCCCCTTCGAGGCGAAAGCCCCGTCCCCTGGCCGGCAAGCCGTTTCCGGACGACCCACGCAACGGCGCCCACCAGCGCATGGTAGTCCGCCGACTCGGCCCCCGCGGCAAATTGCCGGAACAGCGTGATGCAGCCCCTTTTGTCCTCCCGCACCAGTTTTTCGGCGAGGGCGAACGGGTCGATCGCGCCCCCCGCCACGCAGACCTGGCGGATCTCCTCTTCCCCGATCTCCTTCCGGTCGGCGCCGAAGGAAAGCAGCTTCTCCATCTCCTCCCTGATTCGGGAATAGTCCAGTCCCACCCACCGGACCAGGAAGGCCGCCGCATCCTCCGACAGCTCCTTCCCGGCGCCCGAGGCGACGGAGACGGTGAACTGCGCCAGGACGGAAGCCGCCTGTTCCTCACGGAGGACGGCCGAACGGACGGCCGGGACCGAAGAGAAGCTCCTAGTCGCCCCGCGGTCCGTAGAGGGCAGCACCAGGACCACGGTCGGATCCGGAGCGGAAAGGTACGCAAGTATCCCGTCGCGGACCCCCTTTTTCAGGTCTCCGAGGTCCGGAAGGATGAACAGGCGATAACGGACGAAGAAAGAAGGGGTCCGCCAGACGGCCTCCAGGGATTCCCGCTCCAGGTCCGCCGGGGTCCACCTCGTAAGGTCCGCGGCGATCCCCTGCTCCCCGAAACGGCGCATCCACAGCTCCGCCACGAGGTCGGCCAGCCCTGCTCCATCCCCTCCGAGGAGGTAGGCGGGGGACGGGGCGTCGCCGAACCAGGACCGGAGAAGGGGCGGGACGCCGGCTTGGCCCCCGTGTCCGCCGGGGGGGTTCACAGGACGACCCGGATAGTCTGGCCGATCTTGCGGGCCATGCGGCGGCACACCTCCTCGAAGGCCATCCTCCGGTTCGACTCCGTATACTGGAAATCGGCCCCCGAGAAGTAGGACGCGGCTTCGGTCAACCCCTCCTCCTTCCAGACCAGCCTCCCCTTCGTGACCTCCAGCACCCGGATGTCGACCAGGAGCGTCAGCCGGTGCTCCAGGGCGAAACCGTCGCCGCCATGGGAGGAGACCTCTTCCCGGATCTCGCGGACCCTCCCCTCTATCTGGTAATCCGCCCCGCTCCGTTCAAAGGTCCCGCGAAAACCGAGGTGGCGCAGCTCCTCCCGCAGCCGCGCCGCGAGGAACGCCCCCGCATCGGGGACGAGGGAGTTGTTGGAAAAGGATCGCAGATCGAAGCGCAGCCGGGGCTCGGCGAACCGGACCCCGTGTTCCGTCTGGAAACGATAACCGCACCCCGCAAGCACGATGAGAAGAATTGTGCACGTGGCCAGGATTGCGCGATTGGCGAAAAGGATTCCCATGACGCTACCCGACAACGATGTTGACGAGCTTCCTGGGCACGTATACCAGTTTCCGGATCTCCTTGCCTTCGGTATACTCCCGCACCCGGGGGTCCGCGAGCACCTTCGCGCGGATCTCCTCTTCGGGGACGTCGGCGTCGGCCGTGATCCTCGCCCGAAGCTTCCCGTTGATCTGGACGACGACGAGGATCTCTTCCGCCCGGGCCGCCTCCTCGTCCGCCTGCGGCCAGAGCTTTCGGCAAACCAGGTCCTTGTTCCCGATCCTCTCCCAGAGCTCCTCGGAGACATGGGGGGCGAAGGGAGACAGCATGAGGAGCAGGATCTCCACGGCTTCCCGGAGCGATGGGGCGGTCTCCGGGGATTCCCAGGCCGCGTCGTCCACCAGGTACAGGGAATTCACCATCTCCATGATCGCCGAGATGGCCGTGTTGAAGTGGAACCGCTCCTCGATGTCGCCCGTCACCTTCGCAAGGGTCCGGTGCGTCACCTGGCGGATCCGCCTCGCTCCCCCGGCATCGCCCCGTAAAACGCCGGCGTCCGACTCCAGGGAGTCCCTGGCGCCGCTGGCGCAGGGATGCGCAGGAGCGGCCGAAAGCGTCGAGGCTCTCTGGGCGATCAGCCGGTAGACCCTTCCGAGGAACCGGTAGGCCCCTTCCACCCCCTGCTCGCTCCAGTCGAGATCCTTCTCCGGGGGAGCCGCGAAGAGGGAAAAAACCCTCGCCGTATCGGCGCCGTACCGCTCGACGAGGGCGGAGGGCTCCACGACGTTGCGCTTGGACTTCGACATCTTCATCGACCGGCCGACCTCGACCTTTTCTCCGCATTGCCTGCAGCGGCCTTCGGCGTCGACCTCGTCGGGATAGCGCCACCCGTGCTTGGGGCACTCCTGGGTCGCCATGCACACCATCCCCTGCGAGAGGAGGCGCTTGAACGGCTCGTTTCCCGGGGCAAGCCCCTTGTCGCGGAGATACTTGTGGAAGAACCGTGCGTAGATCAGGTGCATGCACGCGTGTTCCACCCCCCCGATGTATTGGTCCACGGGCATAAAGGCCCGCATCTTCGCCGGGTCCAGCGGTTCCCGGTCATTGTGCGGATCGATATACCGGAGGAAGTACCAGCTCGACTCGAAGAAGGTGTCGAAGGTGTCGATCTCCCTGCGCGCCCGGGCGCCGCAGGACGGGCACGGCACCCGTACCCATTCCTCCGCGGCCGCCAGGGGGTTCCCCTTCTCCCTGGAGTAGGAAATGTCCTCGGGGAGTACAACGGGGAGGTCTTTTTCAGGAACGGGGACAACCCCGCACACTTCGCAGTGGATCACGGGGATCGGGCACCCCCAGTATCTTTGCCGGCTGATCCCCCAGTCGCGGAGGCGGTATTGCACCTTCCCGCGGCCGATCCCCTGCCGCTCGAAGTGCCGGGTGATCTCCCTTTTCCCTTCATCGTTCCCGAGCCCCGTGAACGGGCCGGAATCGACCATCTGCCCGGGTCCCTCGTAGGCGCAGGTCATCGTATCCGCCGCAAGCGCGTCCTCTTCCGGCCGGATCACTACGACGATGGGAAGGTCGTATTTCTTCGCGAATTCGAAGTCCCGCTGATCGTGGGCGGGAACGGCCATCACGGCCCCCGTCCCGTACTCGTAGAGGACGAAATTGGCGGCGAAGATCGGGATCTTTTCCCCCGTCAGGGGGTTGACGCAATATCCCCCGGTGAAGATCCCTTCCTTCTCCAGCTCGCCGCTCGACCGGACGAGCTTGTCCTGCCCCGCCACCTTCTCGACGAAGGCCCGTACCTCCCGCTCACGGCCCGCCTTCCGGGCAAACTCGAGGACAAGGGGATGCTCCGGGGCCATGCTCATGAACGTGGCGCCGTAGACCGTGTCGGGGCGGGTGGTGAAGACCGTTATCTTCCCCCCGCCGTCCACCAGGGGGAAATCGATCTCGGCGCCTTCGCTCCGGCCGATCCAGTTCCGCTGCATTTCCAGCACGTTTTCCGGCCATCCCCCCCGCAGCTCTTCGTGGCCGGAGAGCAGCTCGTCCGCATACTTCGTGATCCCGAGGAACCACTGGTCGAGCTCCCGCTGTGTGACGCGCGTCTGGTCGTGGATGAAGCAGGTGCCGTCCCGGTTGACCTGCTCGTTGGCGAGGACGGTCTGGCACTCGTCGCACCAGTTGAGCAGCGCCCGTTTCCGGTAAGCCAGGCCGTCCCGGATCATCCAGAGGAAGAAAAGCTGCTCCCACCGGTAATACCCGGGCCTGCAGGTGGCGAACTCCCGGTCCCAGTCGTAGGAGATCCCCAGCTCCTTGAGCTGCTGTCGCATGAAGTCGATGTTCTCGTAGGTCCACTTGGCGGGATGCGTGCCGTGTCGGTGGGCGGCGTTTTCCGCCGGAAGCCCGAAGGCGTCCCAACCGATCGGGTGGAGGACCTGGCACCCCCGCATCCGCTTGAACCGCGCGATCAGGTCCCCGATCGTGTACACCCGCACGTGCCCCATGTGGATGCGCCCCGACGGATAGGGGAACATCTCCAGGCAATAGAACTTCGGGGCCGTGATCGCGTCGGGACAACGGAACACCCCGGCCTCTTCCCATCGCCTCTGCCACTTGCTCTCGATCGCCTGCGGCTGATATTTCATGCCTTTTCCTTTTTTTTCGCGGACAGTTCCGAGATCTTGTCGAGGATCCCGTTAATGAATGCGCCCGACTCCTCCGAGCCGTACCGCTTCCCGAGGTCGACCGCCTCGTTGATCGCCACGACGAACGGGACGTCGGCGGAGCGGCAGATCTCGTAGGCGCCCAGGCGCAGGATGTTCCGGTCCACGAGGGCCATCCGCTCCAGCCGCCAGTGTTCGGCCGCCTGTCGGATGAGGGCGTCCACCTCCTCCCTGTGCTCCCACACCCCGCGCACCGTCTCGTCGTAATATTTTTCGTCGGAAGGGGGCGCGGAGGTCAACGTAAAAAGGGGGATGGCCTCGTCCGGGCCAACCCCCAGGGCATCCATCATGAACAGCGTTTGAAAGACCTTTTCCCTCGATTCCCGGCGCACGTGCCTTTTCGCCTCCGGGCCCCCTCCCTACATCTGGCGCAGGAGCTTCGCCATCTCGATCGCCGACAGGGCGGCCTCGAAACCCTTGTTCCCCGCCTTGGTCCCCGCGCGCTCGATCGCCTGCTCGACGGTGTCTGTCGTGAGGACGCCGAAGGAGACGGGGACTCCCGAGTCGAGCATCACCTGCGCGATCCCCTTGGTGACCTCGGCGCTAAGGTAGTCGAAGTGCGGGGTCCCCCCGCGGATCAGGGCGCCCAGGGCGATGACGGCATCCACCTTCCCCTTCGCCGCCCGGCGGACACCCAGCGGAAGCTCGAAGGAACCGGGAACCTTCGCCACGGAGATGTCCTTGTCCTCCACCCCGTGCCTCCGGAGGGCGTCGAGCGCCCCCTCCAGCAGCCGGTCCGTGATGAAGCTGTTGAACCGCGACACAACGATCGCCACCTTCAATCCCTGCCCCTGGAGATCCCCCTCGATCGTACGCACCATCGTCCGCTCCCTCACTCGACGTTCAGTATGTGTCCCATCTTCTTTTTCTTGGTCTTGAGGTAGTCCACGTTGGAGGCGTTGGGGGCTATCTCGATCGGGACCCGCTCGATCACCCGCAGGCCGTACCCTTCCAGCCCGATGATCTTCTTGGGGTTGTTCGTCAGCAGGCGGATGTCCCGGACGCCGAGGTCGGCCAGGATCTGGGCGCCCACCCCGTAGTCGCGCAGGTCGGGCTTGAAACCGAGCCGCTCGTTCGCCTCGACCGTGTCGAACCCCTTGTCCTGGAGGTTGTAGGCGCGGATCTTGTTCTCGAGGCCGATCCCCCGCCCTTCCTGCCGCATGTAAAGGAGGATCCCCCGCCCTTCCGTGTCGATCATCCGCAGCGCGTTGCGGAGCTGCTCCCCGCAGTCGCACCGGAGCGACCCGAACACGTCCCCGGTGAGACACTCGGAATGGACCCGCACGAGCAGCGGGACGTCCGGCCGGATCTCCCCCTTGACCAGGGCGATGTGCGTATCGCCGTTGATCTCGTTTCGATAGGCGATCGCCGCGAACTCGCCGCCTTCCTGGACGGGCATACGGGTCTCCACCACGCGGGTGACCAGGCGCTCCCGCGTCATCCGGTATTCGACCAGATCCTTGATCGACACGATCGAAAGACCGTGCTCCGCGGCGAAGAGCCGCAGGTCCGGCATCCGGGCCATCGTCCCGTCTTCCTTCATGACCTCGCAGATCACGGCCGCGGGCGTCAATCCCGCGAGCCGCGCCAGGTCGACGGACCCTTCCGTCTGCCCCGTGCGGACGAGCACCCCTCCCTTCCTCGCCACGATCGGAAACACGTGTCCGGGGCGCACCAGGTCCTCCGGCCGCGCGTTTTCCGCGATGGCCGTGCGTACAGTGGTGGCCCGGTCATAGGCCGAGATCCCCGTGGTCACCCCCCTGCGCGCCTCGACGGAGATGGTGAAAGCGGTCCCGAACGGCGAGGAGTTGTCATGGACCATCGGGGGAAGCTGGAGTTGACGCGCCCGTTCCTCCGTAATGCTCAGGCAGATCAGCCCCCGCCCGTACCGCGCCATGAAGTTGACCGCCTCGGGAGTCACGTGCTCGGCGGCGATGGTAAGATCCCCTTCATTCTCGCGGTCCTCGTCGTCGACGAGGATGACCATCCTCCCCGACCGAATGTCTTCTATCGCGTCCTCGATCCTGGCGAGAGTCATCTGGACGATCCTTTTCACGCGAACCCGTGTTTTTTGAGAAAGTCCCGGGAGATGCCCGATTCCTTGCCTTCAAGAAACCGGAGGACGTATTTGCCGACGATGTCCGTCTCCACGTTGACCCTGTCCCCCGGCCGGACGCCGCCGAAGGTTGTCCGATCCAGCGTAAAGGGGATCAGGGTCACTTCAAACCCTTCGGGATGGACTGCGCTGACCGTGAGGCTCACGCCGTCCACGGCCACCGCCCCTTTGAAAACCACGTATCTCATTATAGAGGGATCGGTCCGTATATGGAATACCCGGGTGTCCCCGACGGGCCGGATTTCGCGCACCGTTCCGGTGCCGTCCACGTGGCCGTACACGAGGTGCCCCCCGAGGCGCCCGGACGGAGACATGGCGCGCTCCAGGTTCACCCGTGAGCCGGCCTGCAGGGAGCGGAAGGTGCTCCGTTTGAGGGTTTCCTCGGAGACGTCCGCGTGAAACCGGCCGGGGCCCTTTCCGGTGACCGTGAGGCAGACCCCCGAAATCGAGAGGGAGTCTCCGTCCCGGATCTCGTCCAGCGGCAGCCCGGTGGACACGCCCAGCACGACTCCCGTGCCGCGGGGTACGTAAGACGCCACCGTGCCCACTTCCTCCACGATGCCGGTAAACATCTATCCCTCCGTCCCCCCGCTCGCGCTTCGGCCTCCATGCCTTCGCTGCGCGGGCCGCCTCGCCGGCTTTCGCCGCCGTCCATGGCGGCTCTCCCTCGCTACTCGCTCGGCGCCGGCTCGGCCGTGACCATGAGGTCCTCCCCCACCCGGCGGACCTCCGTAATCCTCAGTTTCCTGCCGCCCCCCACCGTTCGGGACCTGTACCCGGCGATCGCCCGTACACCTTCCCCCAGCAGCATCGGGGCCAGGAAGAAGACATACCTGTCCACGGCGCCGGCAGCGACCAGCCACCCGGCGGTCTTCCCTCCCCCTTCCACCAGCAGGGAGGTCACTCCTTCCCTTCCCAAGGCCCGCAGGAAGACCCCCGCCGGGATGCGCGACCCTTGGACCGGAAGCCGCAGCACCCTCCCCCCGAGCTTCTCGACCCGTTCCCCGTCCCGCGCGGAGACGCTTCCCGGGCAGACGAAGAGAATCTCTCCCCCCCCTTCTCTTCGCCCCCCTTCCCGGAAGAGCCGCCGTCCCGAGAGCCCGGCCAGCCGCGACGTGAGGATCACCCTCCGGGGGTCCCTCCCCCCGGGGATGCGGGAGGTGAGCAGCGGATCGTCCCTCCGGAAAGTTTCGCCGCCGACGAGCACAGCGTCCGCCTCCGCCCGCATCCGGTGGACCAGGGCTCGGGACCTCTCGCCGCTGATCCAGCGGGACCCCCCGGTGAAGGCGGCGATCTGCCCGTCCAGCGACATCGCCAGCTTCAAGGTAACATACGGCTTGCCGGAAACGATCCATCGGCAATACGGCCGGTTCAACGCGCGGGCGTCCTCCGCAAGGAGCCCCGCGTCGACGACGATCCCGGCCCCCCTCAGGGCCGAAAGCCCCTTTCCCGCCACGATCGGGTTCGGATCCTTCATGGCCGCCGCCACCCGGCGGACCCCCGCAGAGAGGATCGCCTCGGTGCAGGGCCCTGTCCGTCCCTTGTGGCAACAAGGCTCCAGCGTCACGTAGAGGTCCGCTCCTCGGGCGGCCCCGCCCGCGTCGCGGATCGCCTCGACTTCCGCGTGGGGCATCCCCGCGGCCCGGTGATATCCCTTGCCGACGACCTTGCCGCCCCGGACGAGGACCGCTCCCACGGCCGGATTGGGCGACGTCCTCCCGATCCCCTTCCGCGCAAGCCGCAGCGCCATCCGCATGAACTCGGGCCGCGGGAAGGTCACCGACGCACCCCGTCGGGAAGGCTCGCCGCAGGGGTCGCGTGGGCGACGCCCGCCTCACGGGGTACCCCTCGCGGGGGACGCCTTGCCTGTCCGTCCGTGGACAGGCGGCGGCTCCGTCGCTCCTCGCTCCGGCATCCCTGCCTCCCGCTTCGTCGCTCAGGCCCCCGCAAGGGGCACCCCGTGTCGGCGGCTCGCCCGCAGGTCCCTGCGGCAGCGCCTTGCGTGCGGACGGCGAGGATAAGCGGCCATGGATGGCCGCGCAAGCACGCGGAGGCGGGAGGCGCAGCGGAGCGAGATACCCCATCCGAGCGGGCATGTATTTCGCGCGAAGCCAGGGAGGGCCAGAGCGCGAAATACCTGCCAGCGTAGCCGGCCACGGACGGCCGGCAAGCGTAGCGAGGAAGGGGTATCAAGCGGAGCGGGGCGCCTCCCGCGTCAGGGTACCGGTGTCGCATCGTGCGCCCGCTCGCGCCCGGACCTCCTGTCCGGGCTGCGCGGGCCGCCTCGGCTCCCTGCCGGCGCCATCCGTGGCGCCTCTTCCTCCTGTTCGTCGGCGGAAGCCTCGGAGCTCGAACCCTCGGTGTGTATTCCATCGGTTGGGTTCTCGCTCACTACGGTTTGGGCGGGCGGTCGGGCGGCTCGGAGATGAGCGTCTTGATCTCTTCGACGAACTGGCTCAGGTCCTTGAACTGCCGGTAGACGGAGGCGAAGCGGACGTACGCCACGTCGTCCAGCTTCAGGAGCTCGGCCATGACGCGCCCCCCGATCTGCACCGAGGAGATCTCCTTCTCGCCGGACGCCTGGAACTCCCCCTCCAGGGTGTCCACGACCTTTTCGATCGTGGAATAGCTGATGGGGCGTTTTTCGCATGCCTTGAGGATCCCCGTGAGGATCTTCTGCCGGTCGAAGGGCTCCCGGCGGCCGTCCCTCTTCACGACGAGGGGGAGCTCTTCTTCGATCCGCTCATAGGTGGTGAACCGCTTGCGGCAGGACAGGCACTCCCTGCGCCTCCGGATGACGTCGCCTTCCTTGCCCGCGCGCGAATCGACCACCTTGTTGTCGGCGTGGCCGCATCGCGGGCACTTCAAGGGGCGCGCTCCTCCATCCGGACGAGCTCCATGCCCACCTCGCCAAGCATCTCCTCCGTGAGGGAATCGGCGTACCCGTCGAAGTAGACGATCCGGCGCACCCCCGCATTGATCAGCATCTTGGCGCAGATGATACAGGGGAGGGTCGTGCAGTAGAGGACGGCGTCGCGGATCGAGACGCCGTGAAACGCGGCCTGGATGATCGCGTTCTGCTCTGCATGGAGGCCCCGGCACAGCTCGTGGCGCTCCCCCGAGGGGACCCCGAGCTTTTCGCGGAGGCACCCCGTCACCTCGCAGTGGGTGACCCCCGAAGGGACCCCGTTGTAGCCGGTGGACAGGACGCGCCGGTCCTTGACCAGCACCGCGCCGACCGCCCTGCGGAGGCAGGACGACCGCCGGGATGCCAGCTTCGCCATGTCCATGAAGTAGGTGTCCCAGTCGGGCCGGACGCGGGGCGCCGTTTTCAAGTCTTCAGCTCCGTGCGTACGCGGCCAGGAGGTCCGGGTACAGGGGGAAGTCCTCGCACAGGTCGCGCACGGCCGCCGAAACCCGTTTCTCCACCGAGGGGTCTCCCGGCGCGGAGAGGACGTCGGCGATGAGGCTGCCGATCCGCTCCATCTCGCGCTCCTTCATCCCCCGGGTGGTCACGGCCGGGGTCCCGAGGCGGATCCCGCTGGTGACGAAGGGGCTGCGCGTCTCGAAGGGAACCGTGTTCTTGTTGACGGTGATGGCGACCCGGTCGAGCGCTTCCTGCGCGTCTTTTCCGGTCTGCGGCGTGTCCTTGAGGTTCACGAGGAACAGGTGGGTGTCCGTGCCGCCGGAGACGAGCCGGAAGCCGCGACGGGCGATGGCGCCCGCCATCGCCTGGGCGTTCCGGACGATCTGCACCTGGTAATCCTTGAACTCCGGCCTCATCGCCTCCTTGAGCGCCACCGCCTTCGCGGCGATGACGTGCATCAGCGGTCCCCCCTGGATGCCGGGGAAGATCGCGGAGTTGAGCTTCTTCGCCATCTCCTCGCGGCACAGGATCATCCCGGCCCGGGGGCCCCGCAGCGTCTTGTGCGTGGTGGTGGTGACGAACTCGCAATAGGGGACGGGGTTCGGGTGGATACCCACCGCCACGAGGCCGGCGATGTGGGCGATGTCCGCCATCAGCATCGCTCCCGACTCGTCGGCGATCCGGCGGAACGGGGCGAAGTCGATGGTCCGGGGGTAGGCGGAGGCCCCGATGACGATCAGCTTGGGGCGATGCTCGAGGGCGAGCGCGCGGACCTGGTCGAAATCGATCGTCTCCGTGTCCGACCGGACCCCGTAGGGGATCACCTTGAACAGTTTCCCGGAGAAGTTGACCGGGCTGCCGTGCGTCAGGTGCCCGCCATGGGACAGGTTCATCCCGAGCATCGTGTCGCCGGGGTTCATCACGGAAAGGTAGACCGCCATGTTGGCCTGCGACCCGGAGTGCGGCTGGACGTTCACATGTTCGGCCCCGAAGATCTTCTTCGCCCGCTCGATCGCCAGCGTCTCGGCCTGGTCGACGAACTCGCAGCCGCCGTAATACCGCTTCCCCGGGTACCCCTCCGCGTACTTGTTCGTCAGCACGGAGCCCGTCGCTTCAAGCACCGCACCGCTCACGAAATTTTCGGAAGGGATCAGCTCCAGGCCGTATGCCTGGCGCTCCGTCTCCCGCCGGATGACCTCGTAGATTTCGGGATCCACCGTTTTAAGGCTGGGCATGGGCTTTAACGCTCCTTTCCTCACCCGGGAAGGCCGAGTCGTTTTTCGATGCAGCCGATCTTGTCGACCCTCCGGGAGTGACGCCCCTTCTCGAACGGCTCCGACAGGAAGATCCTGAGCCGCGCCACGGCGTCGTCGGCGGACATCGTCCTCGCTCCGAAGACCGCGATGTTGGCGTCGTTGTGCAGGCGGGAGTACCGCGCCGTGAAGCCGTCGTACAGGAGCGCCGCGCGGACGTTCGGGAACTTGTTGGCCGAGATCGACATGCCGACGCCGGTACCGCACACGAGGACGCCCGCATCGGCCTGCCCTCTTCCGACGCGCAAAGCCACCGCCTCGGCGTAATCGGGGTAGTCCACCGAATCGGCCGTGCCGGGGCCCAGGTCCTCGACCCGGTATCCCCATCCCGCGAGCGCTTCCCGGAGACGCTGCTTCATCTCCAGGCCGGCATGGTCCGACGCGAGCACCACGAACGAAACTCCATCCTTCATCGCCCTACCCCGAAAGCCTTCCGAAAAGCAGGCATGAGTTGGTCCCGCCGAAGCCGAACGAGTTGGAGAGGACATGGCGGACGGGATGCCGCCGCGCCGCGTTCGGCACGTAGTCCAGGTCGCACTCGGGGTCCGGCGTAGTGTAGTTGATCGTCGGGGGAACGACCCCGTCGCGGAGCGACAGCACGGAGAACAGGCTCTCGATGGCCCCGGCCGCCCCGAGCAGGTGGCCGGTCATCGACTTGGTGGAACTCACCATGACGCGGGAGGCGTGGTCCTTGAACACGGTCTTGATGGCCATCGTCTCGTAGAGATCGTTGTAAGGCGTGGAGGTCCCGTGGGCGTTGATGTAGTCCACGTCTTCCGGGTTCACGCGTGCGTCATCGAGCGCGGCCCGCATGCACCGGACCGCCCCCTCCCCTCCGGGCGCCGGAGCGGTGACGTGGTAAGCGTCCGCCGAGGCCCCATATCCGCAGAGCTCCGCGTAGATCTTCGCGCCCCGCCGCTTCGCGTGCTCGTATTCCTCGAGAATGAGGATGGCCGAGCCTTCCCCCATCACGAAGCCGTCGCGGTCCTTGTCGAAGGGGCGGGACGCCGCCGCGGGATCTCCGTTCCGGGTGGACAGCGCCTTCATCGCGCAGAACCCCCCGAGGCCCATCGGGGTGATGGTGGCCTCCGAACCGCCTGCGATCACCGCGTCGCAGATCCCCCGCCGGATCGCCTCGAGCGCCTCCCCGATCGCATGGCTCGATGCGGCGCAGGCGGTCGTGGTCGTGATATTCGGCCCCTTCGCTCCGTATTTCATCGCTATGTGGCCTGGGGCGAGGTTGGAGATGAGCATCGGGATGAAGAAGGGGCTGATCTTGCGGGCTCCTCCCTCCATATACGCCCTGTGGTAGTGCTCGAGCGTCGTAAGGCCTCCCAGGCCGCTGCCCACGTAGACGCCGACACGGGGACCGAGCTCTTCGTCGATCGTCAGCCCCGAATCGGCCATGGCGAGGTGGGCGGCCGCCATCGCGATCTGGATGAACGGGTCCATCCGCTTGATCTCTTTCCTGTCGACAAAGTCCTCGGGGTTGAATCCCTTGACCTCGGCGGCAATCTTGGTCGGGAATTCCGACGCATCGAACTTCGTGATCGTCGATACGCCCGACCTGCCGTCGAGGATCGCCTCCCACGTGGGCGAAACCCCGATGCCGAGCGGCGTCACCGCGCCCAGCCCCGTCACCACTACCTTCCGCATGCCATACCTTCCCGTCCACGGACCACGCCCGGGGCGGAAAGCCCGGACGGAGAATCCGCGGATCCGTCGTTATTTCGCGTGCGCCTTGATGTATTCCACAACGTCGTTGACGGTCTTGATCTTCTCGGCTTCCTCATCGGGGATCTCGATCCCGAACTCCTCCTCCATCTTCATCACCAGTTCGACGATATCGAGGGAATCGGCGCCGAGATCGTCGATGAACGACGCCCCGGTCGTCACTTCATTCACGTCCTTCCCCAACTGTTCCGCAACGATCTCCTTCACCTTCTTTTCAACCGACATCTGCGGTCCTCCCCTCCTTGATTAGTATACTCACATGTACAGCCCGCCGTTGATGCCGATGACCTGCCCCGTGACGTATCCGGCGCCCTCGGACGCAAGAAAAAGGGCCAGCTCGGCGACTTCCTCCGGCATGGCGAACCTCCCCAGGGGGATCTGTTCCAGGAACGATTTTTGAACCGCCTCCGGCAGGCCGTCCGTCATGGCGGTCTTGATGAATCCGGGAGCGATCGCGTTCACCGTGACCCCCCGCGACGCCAGCTCCCGCGCCGTCGATTTCGTGAAGCCGACGATCCCCGCCTTGGCGGCGGAATAATTCGACTGGCCGGCGTTTCCCATCATCCCTACCACGGAGCTCATGTTGATGATCCGCCCGCTGCGCTGCTTGATCATGTGCCTGGAGACGGCCTTGGTGAGGAGAAATGTCCCCTTGAGGTTCACCTTCAGGACCGCATCGAAATCTTCTTCGGCAAGCCGCATGAGGAGGCCATCCCGGGTGATCCCGGCATTGTTGACCAGGATATCGATCCGCCCCTGCGCGGCCAGGATGTTCTTCACGGCGGCGTCGACCCGGGCGGCGTCGCTCACGTCGAACATCTCGACCATCCCCTTGCCCCCGGCAGCCTCGACGGCGGCGAGCGTTTCCCGGGCGGCGGCCTCATTGGCCACGTCGCTGATGACGACCGCGGACCCTTCGGCGGCGAACCGTTCCACAATGGCTTTTCCTATTCCCCGCGCGGAGCCGGTGACAAGCGCCACTTTTCCGGAAAGCCGCATCGCGTAAGCCCCCTCCCCTGAGTACCCCATATCGCAAATACGGCGGCACTCGAATGCGAACGTATTTGTTACATGGAGTACTAAGTTCATACCTTCAATAACGGCGACCGTTCAAGGAAAAAATCACGACGGGAGGCTGCGCGCGGCCGGCAGGTCCCCCGGAGCGCAGAAAACGCCGACCGCCGCACCCCGGTCGATACGGCGGACCAACCCGGAGAGCACCTTCCCCGGCCCCACCTCGAGAAACGCGGTGACCCCCATCGCGCGCATCTTCCTCACGCACGCCTCCCACCGGACCGGCGCGACGATCTGCCGGATCAGCATCTCGGCGACGGCGGCGTTCCGGTGATACGGCTCGGCGCTGACGTTGGCGACCACCGGAAACCGGAAGGCTCCCTGCGAAACCGCGCGAAGCTCCGGACCAAGCCGTTCGGCGGCAGGCCGCATGAGGGAACAGTGGAAGGGCGCGCTGACCGGGAGCGGCAGGGCCCTCTTGGCGCCCGCGGACTTGGCCGCCTCGCAGGCGGCGTGCACCGCGTCCGCGCTCCCGGATATCACGATCTGGTCTCCGCCGTTGAAGTTGGCCGGCTCGACAACGCCTTTTCCCGCCGCCGCCCTGCAGGCCGCCTCCACCTCTTCCGGCGAGAGCCCGATCACGGCAGCCATCGCCCCCTCACCCACCTTCACCGCCTCCTGCATGTACCGGCCGCGGGAGCGCAGGAGCCGCGCCGCATCCGACAGGGGCAGCACACCCGCGGCGACGAGGGCGGAGTACTCCCCCAGGGAGTGGCCGGCGGCGCAAAGCGGCCGTATCCCGGTCTCCTGCTCGAGCACCCGGAACGCCGCAACGCTGACGGTGAAGATCGCGGGCTGCGTGTTCTCGGTAAGCCGCAGGTCTTCCTCGGAGCCGCGGAAGCAGAGCGCGGCAATGTCCATTCCCGCCGCGGAGGACGCCTCCTCGAACACGCTCCGGGCCGCCGGGAACGCATCGTGGAGTTCCTTTCCCATCCCGGCGAACTGGGACGCCTGTCCGGGTAAAAGGAGGCCGATCCCCATCGCCGCCCCCCTTACATCCGCACCAGGGCCGAGCCCCAGGTGAGCCCGCCCCCGAACGCAACCATCAGCAGGAGATCGCCGCTCGACAGGCGACCCTGCTCTCTCGCCTCGGCAAGGGCGATCGGGATGGAGGCGGCGGATGTGTTCCCGTAACGCTCCAGGTTGACGAAGACCTTCTCGTCCGGCACGCCGAGCCTCTTCCCCACGGCGGAGATGATCCGCATGTTGGCCTGATGGGGGACGAAGAGATCGACATCGTCGATGGTCACCCCGTTCCGCGAGAGCGCTTCGTGGGACACCTCGACCATCCTCGTCACGGCGTGCTTGAACGTCTCGTTCCCCGCCATGCGGATGAAGTTCAGCCGGTTCTGCACCGTCTCGGGGCCGTACGGGTTGACGGTCCCCCCTCCGGTGCACCGGATCAGCTCCCACAGGCTCCCGTCCGAGTGGAGGTGGCAGCTCAACACGCCGTCTCCATTGTCGCACTCGGAGAGCACCGCCGCGCCCGCCCCGTCTCCGAAGAGGATGCACGTCGAACGGTCGGTGTAATCCGTGATTGAGGACAGCATTTCCGCCCCCACCACGAGCGCCTTCCTGCCCCGGCCCGCCCGGATCAGGGCATCCGCGACGGAGAGAGAATACATGAACCCGGAGCATGCGGCGTTCAGGTCCAGCGCGAACGCGCGGCCGGCGCCGAGCTTCATCTGGAGGAAACAGGCCGTCGCCGGAAGGGGCATGTCGGGGGTGACGGTCCCGACGATCACGATGTCCAGATCGGAGGCGTCGATCCCGGCGTCCGCAAGCGCTCGCCGGGAGGCCTCGAGGCACAGGTCGGAGTTCGCCGTTCCGGGGGGGGCGATGTGTCGCTCCCGGATCCCCGTCCGCGTCGTGATCCACTCGTCGTTCGTATCGACCAGCTTCTCGAGTTCGTCGTTGGTAAGCGTTTTCGGAGGGGCGAACATCCCCAGGCCGATGATCTTGGATCCCACCTTTTCCCCCCAGAGCGGAGTTTCTCCCCGCCCTATTCTGCAACCCTCTTTTCGTACCGGTCGTACCCGCCGCGCGCCATCGAGGAGGCGATCTCCTCTTCGACACCGCACCGGTGCAGCGAACCGGCGGAACGGATCGCGTTCTTGATCGCCTTCGCGTCGGACGAGCCGTGGCAGATGACCACTCCTCCCCTCACCCCGAGCAGAGGCGCACCGCCGTATTCGGTGTAGTCGAGCCGTTTTTTCACCCTGCGAATGGCGCCTTCCGCGAGGAGCGCGCCCACTTTCGCCAGGGCGGATTTCCTGATCTCTTCCTTGAGGAAAGCCCCCAGGGCCGACGCCATCCCCTCCATCGTCTTCAGCGCGACGTTCCCCACGAACCCGTCGCAGACGAAGACGTCGGCCTTTCCCACGAAGAAGTCGCGTCCCTCCACGTTCCCCACGAAGTGCAGCCCGGTCCGGCGGAAAAGCCCGGCCGTTTCCCGCGTCAGGTCCGTCCCCTTCGAATCCTCTTCGCCGATGCTCATCAGCCCCACCCGGGGGTGCGGTATGCCCAGGATCTTCCTCGCGTAGGCGTCGCCCATGACGCCGAACTGAACCAGGTGGGCCGGCTTGCAGCCGACGTTCGCTCCGGCGTCGATCAGCACGATGGGACCGGCCGGCGTGGGGATCGTCGCCGTGATCGCCGGCCTGTCGATCCCTTTGACCTTCCGCAGGACATACAGCGCGCCCGTCATCACGGCCCCCGAATTCCCCGCGCTTACGAAGGATGATACCTTCCCCTCCGCGACGAGGTTCAACCCCACGCGGATCGAGGAGTGCTTCTTCTTCCTGATGGCCACGCCCGGGATTTCGCACATCTCGACGACCTCGGACGCGTGCACGACCTCCACTCTATCGCCCGCGTTGCCCAGGGACCGGAGCTCGTCGCGGAGCAGCTCTTCCCTGCCGACCAGCAGGATGGACAGGTCCGGCTCCGCCGCCGCCTGGACCGCGCCCAGGATCACCTCGCGCGGAGCGTGATCCCCACCCATCGCATCAACGGCAATTTTCATCGGAGAGGGTTGTTGTAGACCTTCAATCCTGCGCGATGACTTCCCGGCCGTTGTAGGTCCCGCAATTCGGGCAAACTGCGTGCGGCCGCTTGATCTGCTTGCACTGCGGGCAGGTGCTGCGGGCGGGGTTGGCCAGCTTCTTGTGGGTCCGCCGTTTGTCCCGGCGGCATTTCGACCCCCGTCTTTTCGGATTCGGCATCCTCTACTCCTTTTCTTTCTTCAAGGTCTTCAATAGATCGAACGGCCCCGCCGCCCTTGCTTCGGGGCAGGCGCACTCTCCGCGGTTCCGGTTGCCGCCGCAGCGCGGGCAGACCCCCCGGCACTCCTCGCCGCACAGGAGCTTGACGGGCAGCGCCAGCGCGACCTGCTCCCAGAAGAGATCGGTAACCTCGACACCCGAGCCGTCGTAGAATCCGATCTCGAGGTCTTCCTCGTGCAGTTCGACGTTCGTGGAGCCGCTCGGGCCCCGGTCGCTCGGAACCAGGACCGTGTGGAATTCTTTCTCCAGCCGCACCGTGAACACCTCTGTGCACCGGTCGCAAAGGGCCTCCCCTTCGGCCACGAACGACCCGCCGGTGAAAATGTCTCGCCCTTCCAGCGTCAGAAACAGCCCGGCGGATATCAGCCGGCACGTCTGCAGGGGGTAGGGATCCATGCCTTCCAGGGTCCCGGAAATCCAGGACTTCCCCCTGCTGGCGATTACATCGAGCCCCTCCCGGGGGATGTCCGATACTCTTATGTACAAAGGGCAAACTTCCGCAAAAATTGAAAAAGATACTATAGGAAACCCCTTCGCGCCTGTCAATCGCGAATATCTTTCATATGATATATCATTAGGGAATGATCCGGTTTCCCGCCGTGGCAGGCCGATTTTACCCGGAATCCCCGCGCGAACTGGACCGGACGGTTCGGAGGATGACCCGGGACATCGCCGTAAAGCTCCCGGCCAGGGGGATCGTCGTGCCTCATGCCGGCTTCATCTACTCCGGCCCGGTGGCGGGAGAAGTCTTCTCTTCGGTGGAGGTCCGGGAGCGCCAGGTCGTTTTCTGCCCCAATCACACGGGATCGGGGGAGAACGCCGCCATCATGTCACGGGGCGCGTGGAGAATGCCCTGGGGAGACGCCCCGATCGACGAGGATCTGGCAGGAAGACTCCTCGCGGCCTCCCCCCTGCTCACGGAAGACGACACGGCGCATAAAGGGGAACACTCCCTGGAGGTGCAGCTTCCGTTCCTGCGGAGGTTCCGGGAATCGTTCCGGTTCGTGCCCATCGCCCTCGGAAGGCTCTCCCTTTCCGACTGCCGGTCGCTTGGCGAGGCGATTGCGGGCGCCATCCGGGACGATCCCTCGCCTCCCCTGCTGATCGCAAGCTCGGACATGAGCCATTACGAGCCGGACGCGACGGCCCGCAGGAAGGACGGAAAGGCGATCGAAAGGATCCTGGCCCTTGATCCGGAGGGACTTTACCGGACGGTCCGCTCGGAACGGATCACCATGTGCGGGGTGATTCCGGCGACCGTCGTGCTGTTTGCCGCGGTATCTCTTGGCGCAACTGAAGCCCGTTTGATAAAATATGCGACTTCCGGCGACGTAAGCGGAGATTACGGGCAGGTCGTCGGGTACGCGGGACTGGCCGTCTTGTAAGATGAAATGATAAATTCGCAAAATACCGCACATATACCGAAAGAGGCACAAATGTCATCCGTCGTCACCCGTTTCGCTCCCAGCCCGACCGGATACCTCCACATCGGAGGGGCGCGGACCGCCCTGTTTAACTGGCTTTATGCGCGCCGGACCGGAGGAAAATTTATCCTGCGGATCGAGGACACGGACAAGGAGCGCTCCACCCCCGAGTTGGCCCGGGCGATCCTCGACGGGATGTCCTGGCTCGGGATGGGCTGGGACGAGGGGCCCTATTTTCAGACCGGGCGTATGGAACTCTATCGCAGGGAGGCCGACCGGCTTCTGCGGGAAGCGAAGGCGTACCGTTGCGTCTGCACCCCGGAGGAGCTTGATGCACGCCGCGAGGCGGCGAAGGCCCGCGGGGAAAAGCCGCGGTATGACGGCAGGTGCCGGAACCTCCCGCCTGCCACGGCGGAGGGGAAGCGCTCGGTCATCCGCTTCCGCACCCCCGAATCGGGTCAAACCGTCGTGCACGATCTTTTCCGCGGGGATGTCACGTTCGAGCACGCCGAACTGGACGACCTCGTGCTCATCCGGTCCGATGGACTTCCCACTTATAACTACGTCGTGGTCATCGACGACGCGACTATGGGGATCACGCACGTGCTTCGGGGCGACGACCATCTGAACAACACGCCGAAGCAGATCCTTCTCTACGAGTCGCTCGGATACTCCCTGCCGCGGTTCGGCCACTTCCCGATGATCCTGGGCCCCGACGGGACGCGCCTCTCCAAGCGGCACGGGGCGATGTCCGTCATGGCTTACGAGGAGATGGGATACCTCCCCGAGGCGATGGTCAACTACCTCGTGCGCCTGGGGTGGTCCCACGGCGACCAGGAGATTTTCTCCGTCGACGAGCTCAAAAAGTGCTTCACCCTTGAAAACATTGGAAAATCGGCGGGGAAGTTCAATCCCGAGAAACTGCTCCACCTGAACGCCCACTACATCAAGACGGTCGACCCGGAGCGCATTGCGCGCCTGCTCATCCCTTTCCTTGCGCGGAAAGGGATCGAGGCGACCCCCTCCCCGTGGCTCGTCTCCGTCGTCAGGACCCTGCAGGAACGTTCCCGGACGCTCCTGGAAATGGCCGATTCGGCCGAGTATTACTTCCGGGAAAAGGAGACCGACCCGAAGGCGGCGGCTAAGTTCCTCACTCCCGAGATCGCCACGGTGTTCGAGGAGATCGCTGCGGCCTTCTCGGCCCTCCCGGAGTTTTCCCACGCCGCAATGGATTCGACGTTGAACGCAATCGTCGCAAAGAGGGGCGGGACCCTGAAGATCCACCAGCCGATCCGCGTGGCCCTGACGGGGGGCACCGCCTCCCCCGGGCTCTTCGAGGTCATGGAGGTCCTTGGCCGGGAAGAGGTCGTCAGACGGCTTTCGAAGGCGGCGAAACGAATAAGCTCCGTATGAGGAATACGCATCCATGCTGAATCCCGAATCGAATCCGCCGGCCCCCGAGGACAGGGAAAACCTCGATTTTCTCCGCGAGATCGTCAAACGCGACAACCTCTGCGGCCTCTACGGCGGCCGGGTGGTGACGCGCTTCCCCCCCGAGCCCAACGGCTACCTGCACATCGGCCACGCCAAGTCCATCTGCCTGAACTTCGGCATTGCCCGGGAGTTCGGGGGCGTCTGCCACCTGCGCTTCGACGATACGAACCCGGAAACCGAGGACATGAAGTACGTCGAGGCGATCATGCGGGACGTTCGGTGGCTGGGCTTCGACTGGCAGGACAAACTCTTTTTCGCCTCGGATTACTATGAGCGGCTCTACGAGTTCGCGGTCCGGCTCATCAAGGACCGCAAGGCCTACGTGGACAGCCTGAGCGAGGAGGAGATCCGGCAGTACCGCGGGACCGTCATGGAGCCGGGACGCGAAAGCCCCTATCGCAGCCGCTCCGTGGAGGAGAACCTGGACCTCTTCGCCCGGATGCGGGCCGGCGAGTTTCCGGACGGGGCGCACATCCTGCGCGCCAAGGGGGACATGGGTGCAAGGAACATGAAGATGCGCGATCCGCTCCTCTACCGCATCCGCCATGCGACGCACTACCGGAGAGGCGACGACTGGTGCATCTATCCCATGTACGACTTTGCCCACCCCCTGTCGGACGCCATCGAGAACGTCACGCATTCGATCTGCACGCTCGAGTTCGAGAACAACCGGGCGATCTACGACTGGCTGCTCGACAACCTGTTCCCTGAGCCGCGGCCCCACCAGTACGAGTTCGCGCGCCTCAACCTCGACTTCACGGTCATGAGCAAGCGCAAGCTGCTCCAGCTCGTGGAGGAGGGCCTGGTCGCAGGCTGGGACGACCCCCGCATGCCGACGATCGCCGGCCTGCGCCGCCGCGGCTATACGCCCGAAGGAATCCGTCTTTTCGCGGCGCGCATCGGCGTCGACAAGGCGAACAGCCGCGTGAGCATGGAGCTGCTCGAAGACGCGATCCGCGATGACCTCAACGCGCGCGCACCGCGGGTCATGGCTGTTTTGCGGCCGCTGAAGGTGACGATCACCAACTATCCGGCCGGCAAGGTCGATTGGCTGGATGCGCCCTACTGGCCGCGCGACATCGACAAGGAAGGCTCCCGGCTCCTCCCGCTGACCCGCGAGGTTTACATAGAGCGCACCGACTTCAGCGAGAACCCGCCTGCCGGCTGGATGCGGCTGCAGCCGGGCGGAGAGGTGCGCCTGCTAAGCTCCTACATCATCCGTTGCGAAGAGATCGTCAAGGATCCGGCCACCGGAAGCGTGATCGAGCTTCGCTGCACCTACGACCCGGATTCGCCGGGCAAGTCGACCGGCACGAAGCGCAGGAAGAGCACGGCCATCCAGTGGGTGTCGGCCGCGCACGCGGCGCCGGCCGAGGTACGCCTGTATGACCGGCTGTTCACCGTCGCCGACCCCGAGGACGTCCCGGAGGGGAAGACCTTCAAGGACCACCTGAATCCGGATTCGGTGAATATCCTGCGCGGCTGCCTGCTCGAGCCGGGCCTGGCGAACGCGCCGGCGGGCGAGCGCTTCCAGTTCGTGCGACACGGTTATTTCATCGCCGATGCCGCCGACTCGAGACCGGGCGCTCTCGTGTTCAACCGCATCATCGAGCTGCGGGACACTTACAAGGCCGGCAAGGGCGCCGAAACGGACAAGGCGGCCGCCGCCCCGGCAAAGCCCGCCCGCAGGCCCGAAGAGCGGAAAGAGGCCGCCCCCGTTGCTGCCGGCAGGACCTCCGATGTTCGCGCCCGCGCCCGTGCCGCGAACGCCTCCCTCGCCCGGCGGTACGAGGACTACGTCTCCGTGCTAGGGTTATCGCCGGAACTGGCCGACGTGTTGACGGGCGACGCGGCCGTGGCGGACTTTTTCGACGCAGCGGTGGCGGTACACCCCAACGCCCGCGCCGTCGCCAACTGGACGGCCAACGAAGTCATGTCCGGACTCAAAGGGCGCACCCTCTCCGAGCTGTCCTTTACCCCTGCGGATCTGGCCGAACTGGTCCGGCTGATCGACCAGGGAACGATCACGACCGCGGCGGCGAAGACGGTTTTCGGGGAGATGCTGGCCGGAGTGGGCAAACCGCAGGAGATCGTCGCACGGCTTGGCCTCGATAAGGGATTGTCCGACGCCGAACTTTCAGCCGCGATCGACGCGGTGCTGGCCGCGATGCCGGATAAGGTGGAACAGTATCGCGCCGGCAAGACCAGCCTGCTCGGCCTGTTCACCGGACAGGTCATGAGAGCCACCGGCGGCAAGGCCGGCCCGCAGGCGGTGCAGGAGCTGCTCAAACGGAAGCTGGGTTAGCCGGATTCGCTCTTGACGCTGCCGCCCCGCATCGGATAGCCTGTTTTCTCCGCTGAGGAGTGGTGAAACGGCATCACACCTGGCTCTGGACCAGGCTTTCCAGGTTCGAATCCTGGCTCCTCAGCCAATGCGGTCCCATCGTCTAGTGGCCCAGGACACCGCCCTCTCACGGCGAAAACGCGGGTTCGAACCCCGCTGGGACCGCCAGTGAAAAACAACGGGGAATCGCGTAATTGCGGTTCCCCTTCTCTTTTGCCTCGAATCGGCCTGAATTGACTTCCACCGCTACTTCCACCGCCCACACCCCTTTCGTCGCCTTCTCCTCGCAGTGGTGAAACTTGAAGGTTCCCTGACCATCGGGTAGTCTTTCACAACATGCCTATCACGTTTTTCCCCGACGCCGGGACTCTGCTCATCTGCGACTTCGTGGGGTTCAAGCCGCCGGAGATGGTGAAGAAGCGCCCGGTGGTCGTGATATCCGGCAGGCACCGAAGAGATAGACTCGTCACGATCGTCCCGCTAAGCACCACAGCGCCCGTGCCGATCCACGATCACCATCATCAGATGGATTCGCGGTCGCTCCCGGGGCATCTCGCAAACAGCCCCACATGGGCGAAATGCGACATGGTGGCCACGGTGGGCCACTGGCGGTTGGACCGGATCAAGATCCGGGATGCGTCAGGCAAGCGGATCTACATGGCGCCGAAGGTAACGGACGAGGACTTTGCAGCGATATTGCGGGGCGTCCTGTGTGCAATCAACCTGAAGGCATTGACGATCCATGTTCGGTGAGGTATATGTAAATTGTACCCGCTGAGTCGGGCTTGGAAGACTTCCTTCGGGAAGCGTGCTCCAGGAGAAGGCGAAGACAAGCCGCCTGGAGCACTGTCGAGAGGGCAACGGGCCTCCGGTGACAAATCGGAGGCCCTTTTTGTTTCGTAGATGGCCTCCCTGGTCGCCTTCTACGCCACGATATCCCCAAGAGCCGCACCCTCACCCCTACCTTCTCCCGCATCCTTTCCGCCGGCGGCCGCAGGGAGGCAGGAACCGCTCCGCACAGAGGGAGCAGCGGAACGCCCGGGCCGTCTTCGCAATAATCCGTTGTTCCGGTTCGGTGAACGAGTACCAGGAGGCCTCCCGGACATAGAAGTCCATGAGGAGCTCGTACCCGTCGCCGTTCCCGCTGCATTTCTTCGATGCCCGCTCCGCGAGGATTTTCACCGACAGCGCCGACTCCCTTGAATCTCGCATCCTCGGGTCGATGCGGCCGGTGTA
>JACRIV010000116.1 GCA_016220005.1 Deltaproteobacteria bacterium | reverse complement strand
GGCGCTTGGCTTCGCTGCTTCCGGCGTCTTCGCTCCCTCGGAAGCCGAGGATCTCGGCCGGCACGGGATGCGCCACCGCGGACGACCCCACGTGTCCCCCGAGCGCTCGGTCCGAAACGGTGGTAACCAGCGTCGATCGTTCCGGAGGATTCGCGAGGCCTTCGACTGCCACCCGATTGTCCATGGTTCGCGCCGTAGAACCCGGCTTCTGGATATTCGCATGGTCGTAGACCGGCAGAGGATCAGCAACCTCGATAAGGGCCATACGCGGCGAACCTTGGCGACCAAGTTGAGGCCGCCCTCAAAGGTCGTGCATCATCTGCCGCGGGTGCGGCTCTCCACCGAACTGGCAAGAATGGTTGCCTTTCGGCTTGCCCTGGTTTCCGCACCTGCAGGCTCCGGCAAGACGACCGTGCTTTCCGAGTGGTACTCGGCGTTACGAAAACTCCATGTGGCCGCCGCTTGGTTGTCGCTCGACGACTTCGACAACGAACCCCGTCGGTTCCTCGCCCACCTGGTGTCGGCGATCCAGGCAACTCGCGTGGACTTCGGTCGGGACGCTCTCGAGTTTCTCACGGAGAATCCCGACGTGCTGATCGCGGATGTGGCCACCGCGCTGGTCCACGACTTCGGCCGACTGGATTCGCGAGTCGTTGTTTTCCTGGATGACTATCACGAGATCCGCAATCGGACGATCCACGCGGTCGTGGATTTCCTTCTCCGATACGTCCCGGCCAACGTCCAGGTCGTCATCGGAACCCGCAGAGATCCCCCTTTGTCCATAGAGCGGCTCCGGGTGCAAGGGAAGGTGCTGGAGCTCCGGTGGGAGGACTTGCGCTTCAATGTCGACGAGGCGCGCGATTACCTCAAGGACGCCTGCTCCCTGCCGCTGTCCGAGAGCCAGGTTCGCGCTCTCTGCGACCGAACGGAAGGGTGGGTCACGGGACTGCAACTCGCCGCCATGACGTTGACCGACGCGGCGGAGGTCGACAGGCTCCTGTCCTGTTTCACGGGAGTGCAGCGAACGATCGCCGACTATCTGTTGGAGTGCGTGTTCAGCCGGCAATCTGCCAATGTTCGGAATTTCCTGATGGACACGGCCATCCTGGACCGGATGACCGCCCCACTGTGTGACGCGCTCACCGGTCGGCGCGGGAGTCAGCAGTTGATCGAAACGCTGGAGAAGAAGAACCTCTTCATCTTCCGGCTCAACGATCAGGGCACGTGGCATCGCTACCACCACCTCTTTGCCGACTTCCTGCGGAATCGCCTGCTGGCCAGGCATCCGGAAAAAGTCGCGGTGCTGTACGACCGCGCCAGCGAATGGTTCGAGACGAAAGGCGATGCAACCGAAGCGCTGCGGCTCGCGATTGCGGGGAGCCGGTTCCGGCGGGCCGCCAGGCTTCTTGAAACGACAGGCCGCGAACTCTTCCGGCGGGGGGATTTCAAGGAGCTCAGACGGTGGATCGAGGCTCTGCCGGACCGGACGATCCGCCGATCCCCGATCCTGTGCACGTTGCACGCATGGTCTCTCGGCTACCTGGGGGACTTCGATGACGCCAGGCAGCGCATCTCCTGTGCGGAAGCGGCGCTCCGGCAACCGGTAACCTCGGCGGGCCACGATCGGTCCCCCGGCGCTGCCCTCCTGGATGCCGAACTCCAGGTGCTTCGCACGATTCTCAGCATCATCCAGACGGACGAGCCGGACGCCTCCGGGCTGACTTCCTTGAATCCGGAAATCGTGTCCCTGATTCCCCGCGAAGAAGCGACGTTGCGAGGCTTCGCATCCATCGCATTGGGCTACGCGAGTCGCACCGCCGGAAACCTTGCTCTTGCCCTCCGGCACTTCAAGGAAGCCCTCGAGGTTTCCGAGCGGGCGAACAGCTCCCTGGTCGACCTGACGGCTAGGCTCAACATCGGAATAGTGAACTACCTTATGGGGCACGCGAAAAACGCCGAGGAGAGTTTCCGGACATCCATCGAGGTTGCCGGCGAACGGCGGTGGCTGCGCACCATCGGGGCGGCGTTCCTGCGCTACGGCCTCGCCTTGGTGCTCCAGGAAAAGAACCGGCTGGGGGCAGCGCTCGAGGAATTGTCGGAGGCAATTGCGTTCCTGGAAGCCAGCGAGGCCTACGGTTTCCTCGGAGTGGCACTCGTGGAGCGCGCCCGCGTCAAGCTGGCGCTCGGAAGAACCGATCTGGCCGCCACCGACCTGGCCCAGGCCCGGCAGATCGCCCGAGAGCACAACGTCAAGCGCGTCTCTTTTCGGGCCGACCTGTTGGAGTCGCGCATGGCGGTTCAGGCTTCGGATTCCAAGAAGGCGGTGGAATTCCTTAAAGCCGCGGAAGCGGCATTCGCCGGGCAGAACGTTACGGATCGTACGATATTTTCCGAAAAGTACGAGTTCTTCTTGATGGAGCGCCTCTTTGTTCTTATCGCCCAACGGCAATTCGGCGAGGCCGTGAGGCTGGCCGGAAAAGCCCTGCGGAGCGCACGGGTAGCGGGGAGGGGACGCAACGTCATCGAATTCCTGGTCCTCCAGGCATCTGCATGGAACGGCCTCGGGAACACGAACAGGGCGCTGGCAAAGCTCGAACAGGCGTTGTTCCTTGCCGATAGAGACGGGATCGTCCGGCCTTTCGTGGGTGTGGGAAAGGAGATCGTTCCGCTCCTCAGGCAGCTCAAGGGGAAGGAAAGGTTGCGAGGGGCGTTGACGGGAATCCTTTCCGCTCTGGGCGATTCGGGCGATCCCGTTTCCAGGCAGACGGCCCCCGGAGCGCACAAAGAGTCGTTCCACCACAGAGAAGTGCAGATCCTGGAGCTTGTCTCGCAAGGGCTGCGCAATCGTGAGATCGGCAAGCGCCTGTTCCTGTCCGAAACAACGGTCAAATGGTACCTGAAGAGACTCTACTGCAAGCTTTATGTCAGTACCCGCACCGAGGCTATCGCACGCGCTCGAAAGCTGGGTCTGATCGTCTGACCGCCGGCCGTTACGCCGGTCTCGCGGTCCTGCAACTCCCTTCCAAACGCTCCACCGAAACCACGGCGGATCCCGCAGGAATGAAAGGTACCTGGCGCGGGAAAGCCCCGCCGCGACGGGCGTTTGGCTCGATGAAACTACCGTTTTGAACGGAATTGCCCACCGAAACATTTCCCTACTTTCGGAGGGTGACCTTCTCTTCCGCGCTTCGTATATTGCGAGATAGCGGTTCGTGGAACAGCGGGGACAACCATCGGCACCCGGCGTCGCCCGGAGGAATAAGTCGCCTGACAGGAGTGAGAGAACATGCCGCTTCCGGCGAGACCCGGCGAAAGCTGCAGCATCACGATGCGCGTTGAGATCGAGAATCGGCCCAGAAGGCCGGGGATCATCGCAACCGCCATCGGTACCATCGGGGGGGACACCGGCCGCGAGGCGGCGATGACGCGGCGGCGAGCGGCGGCAAGCGCCGTCCGGAAGATCACGCGGAAGCAAGCCATCCTGGATTCGCGAGGGACGATCTTCGGAACCTGGCGGGTTCTTTATCCGGCGGAAACGGAGAAGCCCCGCATCATGTGCCAATGCGTCCATTGCGGCGTAAGGAAATTCATTACCGTAGATACGCTTTGGGGCCGGAGGGGGTTGAGGTGTCGGGAGTGCAGGATCCGGAAGGAGCTTTCCCGCGTGCTTGGAGCGTGACGTTCGGGCACGGCGCCGCCGCGGAGAAGGGTCCAAGAAAGCTGGGGCCGCAACGTGACCGCGAATGACCTTGCGGAAATCGTCTCCCGGGCGTCCGCGGGAGCGAAGCTGATCGTGGTATCGAACCGCGAGCCGGTCGTGCATGAGCGCGTGGAGGGCGGAGTCACGGTGCTTCGGCCGGCCAGCGGCCTGGTGACGGCCATCGAACCGATCGTCCGCGCGGTCGGCGGAACCTGGATCGCCCACGGCTCGGGCTCGGCAGACCGTGTGGCGGCGGACGAGCGGGGCCGAGTTCTCCTGCCGCCGAATGATCCCAAGTACACCCTCCAGCGCGTTTGGCTCACCCGGGGGGAAGAGGACGGCTACTACTACGGACTCGCCAACACGGCGCTTTGGCCGCTGTGCCACCATGTGTACGTACGGCCGCACTTCTCCCGACGCGACTGGGAGACCTACAGGACCGTCAACCGGAAGTTCCGCGATGCCGTTTTGGAGGAAGCAGGCGAAGACCCGGCGATTGTGTTCATACAGGATTACCATCTGGCCCTTTTGCCGCGCTTCATCAAGGAGGCGCGGCCGGACATCCGGGTGATCCAGTTCTGGCATATCCCGTGGCCGAACCGGGAGACTTTCCGGATCTTTCCTTATGCGGAGGAACTCCTGGACGGTCTGCTCGGGAACGATCTTCTCGCTTTTCACATTAAATACTATTGCAGGAACTTCCTCGGCACCGTGGACCGGGGGATCGAATCGCGGGTCGATTACGAGCATTTCCGCGCCTTTCGCGGCGGCCACCCGACCTATGTCCGGGCTTTCCCGATCAGTGTGGACCACGCGCAAATCGGTCGGGATGCCGAGTCCCCGAGCGTTACACAACGGATCGATGGTTTCCGGAAAGAGCTGGGCGAGAACAACGGGGCGAGGCTCTTCGTGGGCGCAGATCGAATCGATTACACGAAAGGCATCCCGGAGCGTCTGCGCGCCTTCGACGTGATGCTGAGTTGTCATCCCGAATTAAGAACGAAGGTCACGCTGGTCCAGCTGTCCGCCCCGAGCCGGACGCACATCGAGGCGTACCGGATATTGAACGATAACCTTGACGACCTGGTCGATGAAATCAACTGGCGCCACCAGACGGATACCTGGATGCCCATCCGGTTCCTGCGTGCGCACCACGACTATCATGCGGTCCTTGCGGCATACCGTATGGCCCACGTGGCGGTCGTGACTTCCCTCCATGACGGCATGAATCTGGTGGCGAAAGAGTTCGTCTCCTCCCGTACGGATGGAGACGGAATCCTGATCCTTTCCAAATACACCGGTGCGGCTCGCGAGCTGGCGGATGCCCTGTTGGTCAACCCTTACGATATCGACCAGATGGCCGATGCGATGTATTCGGCCTATCTCATGCCCGAGGCGGCACGCCGGCAGCGCATGGAGAAGATGCGCGCCCAGGTTACGAAGAACAACGTGTACCGCTGGGGGGCAAGGATCTTCGAAGAGACGGAACGGACCCTTTCCCGCGAGGTGGCGTAGTGGTGCGGAGCACCGGCATCCGGCGCCTCCTGGCGGAAAGACCGTGCGATCCGGAGCGGGAGAAACGAACACATTCTCCATGTGTAGGTTGTACCAGACCTGATTCAGAAGGAGGGTTCCATGCTTCAAGATTACCGATTGATTCGTGATGCGCTGGAGCAAGGCAAGTACAACATGGGGGGGACATGGCAGAAGTTCGGTCCTCTCCTGATCCAGGATAACGGAGGGGAAATCCTGATTGGAGACGTCCAGTTCCAAGGGCCGCTCCGCCTTCAGGTCGGCAAAGGGGGCCGCATAGAAATCGGCGACTACACGAGCATCAACTATGGCGTCGAGATCCACTGCAAGGTGCGGGTGACGATCGGGGGCTTCTGCCTCATTGGCTGGAACACAACGATCACGGATACCGACTACCACGGGATCGGATATAACCCGCCGATGGATCTGCCGACCACTCTGGAAGAAGGCGCCTGGGTGGGCTGCAACTCCATAATCCTTAAAGGCGTCACGGTGGGGCGCGGGGCCGTCGTTGCGTCCGGAAGCGTGGTCAACAAGAACGTCCCTCCGTTCACCATCGTCGGAGGAAATCCCGCCAAGGTCTTGAAAGAGATCGAGCCCTTCGAGGGGAAACACGGCCAGATCTACGAATACAAGTGGTGGGACCCGTCCTTCGTGCCCCATAGGAAGCCTGAATTGACGGGTGCGTGAAGGAACGGTGCCGGACAGGGCAAGGTTCCGATCCGGTCACCGCCAAATGGTGGACGCAGGCAGCAGGAACTTACCGGTGTTTTCACACAAGGGGGGAATCCGCGATGAAGATCGGTGTTCTGACCGGCGGGGGCGACTGCCCGGGGCTCAACGCCGTGATCCGGGCGGTGGTCCGGAAGGCGGACGCGTTCGATTCTCGGGTTGTAGGGATTTGTAACGGCTGGAAGGGGCTCGTCGATCTCGCCCCGATGGACCTGGATATAAAGGCGGTGACGGGGATTCTGCACACCGGCGGGACGATCATCGGGACATCCCGCACCAACCCGTACAAGGACCCCTCCGGTCCCGACAAGGTGCTGCGGAACTTCCGACTGCTGGGACTCGACGCCCTCATCGCCATTGGGGGAGAGGACACCCTCGGAGCGGCAAGCAAGCTCTTCGAGCGGGGTCTGCCGGTGGTCGGCGTCCCCAAGACGATCGATAACGACCTTTCGGGCACCGATTTCACCTTCGGGTTCGACACGGCGGTCTCCATCGCGACCGAGGCCATCGACCGGATCCACACGACCGCGGAGTCGCACAACCGGGTCATGGTCGTCGAGGTGATGGGCCGGCATGCCGGATGGATCGCCACCTTCGCCGGAATCGCGGGCGGGGCGAACGTCGTCCTCATCCCGGAGAAATCCATCGACATCGACGAGGTGTGCGACCTGATCCTGAGGCGCCACAGCCGTGGGAAGAACTTCTCCATCGTCGTGGTTGCGGAAGGGGCGAAGTTCCAAGAGAAGCCCGGCGCGGAGGGGGAACTCGTCACCCAGGAGGCGAGGACGGACGAGTTCGGCCACGTCCAGCTGGGCGGGATCTCGCAGCTCCTGGCATCCGCCATCGAGAAACGGACGAAGTTCGAGACCCGGTTCGTCGTGCTCGGCCACATCCAGCGCGGCGGCTCGCCGACGGCCCACGACCGGATCCTCGCCACCCGGTACGGCATCTACGCCACCGAGATGGTGCACCGCTGTGAATTCGGGAAGATGGCCGCGCTCCAAGGGAACCGGATCGTCGCCGTCCCGCTCGCGGAAGCCACCGCGAAGGAAAAAACGGTCGACATGGTCCTCTACTCAGTCGCGGAGGAATTCTTCGGGTAAGGAAAACCGGGCACGGCCGGTTCGCAGGAGACAACGCATGAAATTCCGGCATTTCCATATCCAGCCGAACATTCCGGAGCCGCTTCTTCCCCTCAAAGACTTGGCGATGAACCTCTGGTTCGCCTGGAACTGGGAGGCTGTCCAGCTTTTCATCCGTCTCAACCCGGATCTGTGGGAAAAGTCGTATCAGAACCCGGTCCTGATGCTCGGCGCACTTTCCCAGCGGGACCTCGAAGCGGCGGCCAGCGACGAGAGCTTCATCGCGAACCTGCGGGACGTGCACGAGAACTTTGTGAATTACCTCCAGGCACCGGGGTGGTTCCGCGAGACGTACGCGGCGGAAAAGAATTTCCTGGCCGCCTATTTCTCCTGCGAGTTCGGAATCGACGAAGGGCTGACCATCTACTCGGGCGGCCTGGGCGTCCTGGCCGGCGACCACCTCAAGTCGGCGTCCGACCTCGGGATCCCGCTGGTCGGCGTGGGCCTTCTTTACCAGAAGGGATACTTTCGGCAGGTCCTGAACCAGGACGGATGGCAGCAGGAGCAGTACCCCGTCAACGACTGGTTCAACATGCCGGTGACGATCGAGCGCGGGCCGGACGGGAGGTCGCTGACCGTCGACGTGGAGGTGGCGGGTGAGACCGTAAAAGTGCGGACCTGGCGCGTCCAGGTCGGCCGGACGCCGCTCTACCTCCTGGACACCAACGTGAAGACCAACTCCGCCGCCGCGCGGGAGATTACGGAGACCCTCTACGGCGGCGACCGGGAGATGCGGATCCGCCAGGAGATCATCCTGGGGATCGGCGGCGTGCGGGCGCTCAAGGCGCTGGGGCTCTCTCCCACCGTCTACCATATGAACGAGGGACACTCGGCGTTCCTGGCCCTGGAGCGGATCCGCGCGCTCATGGCGGAGCGGGGGATGTCCTTCGCCGAGGCGGGCGAACAGGTATATGCCTCGACCGTGTTCACGACGCACACTCCCGTGGCCGCGGGGAACGAGGTGTTCGACGCGGAGCTCGTCCGGAAATATTTTCAGCCGATGGCGCATCAGCTGGGGCTCTCCTGGGAGAAGTTCCTCCGCTTGGGCCAGGCGCCCGGCGAGACATCCCAACTGTTCGGGCTCACGATCCTGGCCCTCAAGACGACCGCGTACGTCAACGGCGTCGCCAAACTCCACGGGGAGACGTCGCGGAGGATGTGGCAGCACCTGTGGCCCGGCCTCCCCGAGTCCGAAGTCCCCATCGGGACCATCACGAACGGGATCCACACGCACTCCTGGATCAGCCACGAAGTGGGCGACCTGTTTTCCCGCTACCTGGGGCCGCGGTTCCGCGAGAAGCCGGCCGACCACTCGGTGTGGGAGCGGATCGATGCCATCCCCCCCAGCGAACTGTGGGGCCGTCACGAAACGCGCCGGGAGCGGCTCGTCTTCTTCGCCCGCAAGAGGCTACAGGCCCAGCTACTGCGGCAGGGGGCGGGAGCCTCCGCGCTTCGGGCCTCCGAGGAGCTCTTGAGCCCCGAGGCGCTGACCATCGGCTTCGCGCGCCGGTTCGCGACGTACAAGCGCGCCTGGCTCCTGTTCCGTCAGCCGGAGCGGCTCGTCCGGCTTCTCACGAACCCGGATCGCCCCGTCCAGATCCTCTTCGCCGGAAAGGCCCACCCCCAGGACCATGCCGGCAAGGAAGTCATCAAGGCGGTCATCCATTTCGCGAGGGATCCACGCATCCGGCACCGGATCGCCTTCCTCGAGGATTACGACATCAACGTCGCGCGGTACCTTACCCAGGGGGTCGACGTCTGGCTGAACACGCCGCGCCGCCCGCACGAGGCCTCGGGGACGAGCGGGATGAAGGCGGCGGCCAACGGCGCGATCAACGTCTCCATTTTGGACGGATGGTGGTGCGAGGGGTACGCCCCGGGCACGGGGTGGGCCATCGGCAGGGGTGAGGTCTACGAGGACCCGGAGGAGCAGGACCAGGTCGAGGGCGAGGCCCTCTACGGCCTCCTCGAGGAGGAGATCGTCCCCCTCTTCTACGAACGGGACCGGGCGGGACTCCCCCGCGGCTGGATCGCGCTGATGAAATCGTCGATGCGGAAGCTGGGCGCCTTCTTCAATACACACAGGATGGTCCAGGAATACCTGGAGAAGCTTTACCTTCCGGCTCACCGGGCGGGGCGTCGTCTCGGGGAAAACGATTTCGCCGCCGCGAAGGCCTTGGCGGCATGGAGGCGGCGGGTGCGAAAGGCATGGCCCCATGTTTCCGTGCGCATCGAGGAGCTTCCCGGAAGTCAGGAGCACAAGGTCGGCGGGACAGCCTCCGTCATCATCCGCGCCGAACTTGGCAACCTCTCCCCGGAGAACGTGACGGTTGAACTTGTCCACGGACCGATGGGGTCCTCCGGCGAGATCCTCGGGTGGGAGATCGTGCAGGCCGGGCTCGTCTCCAGCGACGGGAACGTCTCGATGTTCAAGGCGGAGATCCCCTGCCGGGTCAGCGGACGGTACGGGTACACCGCGAGGGTCGTTCCGCGGCATCCGGATCTTGTCAATCCTTGCATCCCGCACCTGGTGACGTGGGAGTAGCGCTGTCAAGGAAAGGACGTTATGCGAGTCCTAATAGCATCCACGGAAATGGCCCCCTTTGCGAAGACGGGAGGATTGGCTGACGTGGCCGCGGCCCTGCCGAAGGCGCTCAGGAGGATCGGGGTGGAAGCCGATTGCATCCTTCCCCTCTACCGCGGTTTGGATCGACAGGGGTTCCCCCTGTCGCAGTCGGGCCCGGCAATTCGAGTCCCCATGGGACACCGGGAGGAAAGCGGCGTGGTGATGGAGGCGGACGCGGATACCGGGGTCAAGGCGTTCCTGGCCCGCAACGACAGGTACTTTGACAGGGAATTCTTCTATGGAACGAAGGATGGCGACTACGTCGACAATTGCGAGCGGTTCGCCTTCTTCTGCAAATCGATCCTGGAGTGGATTGCACGCTCCGGCCGGCGTTACGACATCCTCCACTGCAACGAGTGGCAGACCGCACTGATCCCCGCCTACGTAAAAACGCTCTATTCGAACATGGAAGCATTCCGCTCCACCGGGACGGTGATGACGCTCCACAACATTGGGTACCAGGGGCTCTTCTGGACCCATGACCTGCCGTTCACGGGGCTCGGTTGGGAGCTGTTCACGCCGCAAGGGATCGAATTCTTTGGAAGAATCAACTTGCTGAAGGCGGGGCTGGTTTTTTCGGACGTCCTGTCGACCGTGAGTCCCACCTACAGCCGGGAGATACAGACCGCGGAGTACGGTTGCGGTCTTGAAGGCATCCTGTCGGCGCGCCGGGAGGATCTGTTCGGAATATTGAACGGCGTCGACTACGACGAATGGAACCCGAAGACAGACCGGCTGATCGCCGCGCCCTATTCGAAGTACAACCTTTCCGGGAAAAGGGCGTGCAGGGACGACCTTCTCGCGGAGTTCGGCTGGGAGGGCCCGGTTCCGGAGACCATGATCGGTTTCGTCGGACGATTGACGGCACAGAAGGGGCTCGACCTGCTTGACCTGATCGGGGGCTGGCTGGCGGAACAGCCCATCCGTCTCGTCGTACTCGGTACGGGCGAGCGGAAATACGAGGAGTCGATGGCCGAACTCGCAAGACGACGTCCGGACAGGGTTTCTGTCCGGATCGGGTTCGACAACCGGCTGGCGCATAAAATCCAGGCCGGGGCGGACATCTTTCTTATGCCCTCCCGATATGAGCCTTGCGGCCTCACCCAGATTTGCAGCCTCAAGTACGGGACGGTGCCCGTCGTGCGGAACACCGGGGGGCTTGCGGACACCGTGGTCGACGCCGACGAGGACCGTTCGGGCGGGACGGGATTCAAGTTCAACGGGTACGAGGCGGCAGAACTCATGGGGGCCGTTTGGAGGGCGCTTGTCGCCCATGGGAATCGCCGCCGCTGGAAGGCGATCGTCCGGAGAGGAATGGGAAAGGATTTCTCGTGGGACGCCTCCGCGCGCGAGTACTTGTCGGTGTACGAGAGGGCATTGCAAAAAAGGGGCAGTCGGTCCTGATCGTTCTCTTGGGAGACACGCTCGCCCCCGCTGGGCAATACGGTTTCTTCCCGGCGGGACCCGCGACACCACAAACCAAGGAGGGGGACGGCCATGAATATCGAGTATCACAAGTGGTGGAGCCCGAATCTCGGCCAGGACATGGAAATGAAGGTGTACGGGCACGCGGGAAAGCCTCTCCTCGTGTTTCCCACCCGGGCGGGAAAGTTCTACGAATACGAGGATTACGGCATGGTGGAGGTCTGCAAGCCCTGGATCGATGACGGCAAACTCCAGTTGTTCACCGTGGACAGCGTCGACGCCCAGTCCTGGCTGAAGGAGTACGGGGACCCGAGGGACAAGGCGATCCGGCACCAGCAGTACGAGAGCTACGTCATCCACGAGGTCTTTCCCTTCATCCGGGGGCGCGGCGGCGAGGACAGGATCACGGTGACCGGGTGCAGCTTCGGGGCGTTCCACACGGTGAACTTCTACCTCCGCCACCCGGATCTCGTTCACACCGCGATCGCCCTGAGCGGGCCGTTTCACCCGAGGTTCTACATCGGCGACTACATGGATGACAACGTGTACTTCAATGCGCCGCTTGCGTATCTGCCCAACCTCGCCGACCCGTGGTTCCTGGACTGGTACCGGCGGAGCCGTCTCGTCGTCTGCGTGGGCCAGGGGTATTGGGAAGACAAGTTCCTCGCGGACACCCTGGAGCTCAAGCGGATTCTCGAAGAGAAGCAGATCCCGGCCTGGATCGATATCTGGGGTCACGATGTGGCCCACGACTGGCCGTGGTGGAGGAAGATGATCCCCCACTTTCTCAAGGAACTCGGGTACTGAACAGAAAGGAGGAATCTCGTGCGTCCCCACCTTAACCTTCATGACAAACGCGGGGTTGATCTGCTGCACGATCCGGTGTTGAACAAAGGCACGGCCTTCACGGAGGCGGAGCGCGATGCATTGGGCCTGCGCGGCCTTCTGCCGCCGCGCGTATCCACGCTGGAGACGCAAGTGATGCGCGTGCTGGAAAACGTCC
>JACRIV010000115.1 GCA_016220005.1 Deltaproteobacteria bacterium | reverse complement strand
TCGCGTCCGCCTCGGCAGGCTTCCGCGGCCATCCATGGCCGCTCTTCCTCCCGTCGGTCGGCGCCTGCCTCGGAGCTCGGTTCCACTGTTCCCCATGCGTGCGGACCGAACCTCGCTCCACGCCCGTCTCCACCGCCTCGCTACGAACCCTGGCGAGAAATGCGGGCTCGAAGCGATTTCACGAAATTGACGACCCGCGATTCCGGAATGGGGAAGGAATAACGGCACCGGGGGCAGCAGACCAGCGAGCAGCTCTTCCCCAGCGGGCAGCCCGTCCTGCATCCCTTGTCGTCCGTGTTTATCTCATATTGGCAGAGCGGGCAGCGCAGTTTCAAGGGCCTCCCCGGAGTCAGAAGGAAATTCCCAGCTTTCGAACGGCCATGTTCAGCAGGGCCCCCACCGCGATCGCGAACGGGAAGATGAACAGCGCCATTCCGACCGCCACCTTTCCCCCGTGCTCCTTGACGATGACCAGGAGGTTGGCCAGGCACGGGATGAAGAGGGTGATCGTCACGAGGCTGACCACGACCTGCAGGTGCGTGAGGAGGCCGGAACGCGCCATCTCGAAGAGACCCGCCGCCCCGTAATCCCTCCTTAAGAATCCGATCAGGAAGGCCTCCGCGGTCTTGGGGGGCAGGTCCAGCGCCCCGACCACGATCGGTTCGGACATCTTCTGCATCCACAGCAGCCATCCCGTTCGGTCGGCGACGAACAGGATGAAGGTCCCGAGAAGGAACAGCGGGACGGCCTCGCGCAGATACCATTCGATCCGGGCCATCGTCTTGACGGTGAGGTTTCCCAGCTGCGGCAGCCGGATCGGGGGGATCTCCAGGATGAAATCCGAGGATTCCCCCGGTATCACTTTGGAGGCCAGGTAGCCGACCAGGAGGATGACGCCCGCGAGGACGGCAAGCCAGGTCAAGATCGCCGCCGTCCCGACGCCGCCCAGCATACCCAGGATCACGCCGAGCTGGGCGGAGCACGGGATGCCCAGGGCGAGGAGCAGCGTGACGATGATCCGCTCCTTCCGCGTCTCGAGGATCCGGGTCGTCAAGGTGGCCATGGTGTCGCACCCGAGACCCAGGATCATCGGAAGAACCGCCTTTCCGTTGCACCCGATCTTCTTGAAGATCCTGTCCACCATCACCGCAAGCCTGGGAAGATAACCCGAATCCTCGAGGATTCCGAAACCGAGGAAGAAGGTCCCCACGATCGGCAGGACGATCGCGATCGCGTAGGACAGGGCCATCGAAACCATTCCGTACGGGCCGACCAGGAAGTCCCTGCCGAGGGACCACGGGATCGTCTTTTCCACAACCCATGTCACCCCCGGGACTATCCACTTCCCGAACAGGCCGTCTTCCAGGAGGTCGACCAGGAAGCCCGCCCCGAAGGCGCCTACGAACTCGTAGGCGAGGAAAAGCACCAGGATCAGGATCGGCAGCCCGTACAGGGGGTCCATGGCGTGCCTGCCGAACTTCTGGGCCAGGATCGACGCCTTGCCGACAGCCGGCTCCTCCCCCAGGCCGGAAAGGAGGGCGTCGATCCATTGCAGGCGGATCTGATTGACGCGATAGGCGACATCCTCCCCGACCTCTTCCACGAGGCGGTTTCGCACCGCGTTCATCTCCCGGATCCGTTCGCCCCGTACGTTCTCGGCGAGCCATGGGGAGAGCGAATCGTCCCCGCAGAGCAGCATGAGCGCAAGGGCGCGCTTCCCCACCGGCGCCGATTCGGGCAGCAGGCTTTCCATCCGGGCGATGGCGTCCTCGAACTTCTCCCCGTAGGAGACGGTGACCGACGTGGGCCGGCACTGCGCCACCAGGCCCATCAGCCGGTCGACTCCTTTCTTGCGGACCGCGACCGTGGCAACAGCGGGGATTCCGACGCCCTTTTCCAGCCCGTCGAGCTTCGGCATCACGCCCCGTTCGCGCGCCTCGTCAGCCATGTTCACGGCCAGCACGACGGGGACGGCCATCTCCGTGAGCTGGAGGGTGATCATCAGCGAACGGCGCATGTTCTTCGCGTCGCACACCTGGATGACCCGCGCGCCGGGCGAGGTAATCAGGATGTCCCGGGTGACCCTTTCGTCCTCGGACATGGGGAGGAGCGAATAGACTCCCGGTGTGTCGATGACCTCGAAGGCGACGTCCCGTTCCTTCGCCTCCCCCCGGGTGACTTCAACCGTGGTCCCGGGGTAGTTCGAAACGGTCACGTACCTCCCGGTCAGGTAGCCGAATACGACGCTCTTCCCGACGTTGGGATTTCCCACGAGGATGACCTTGTCGGACGCGGCACGGACAGGCGTGGAGTCGGATTCGTGGCACCTCATCCGTCACGCCCCTGCCGGGTGCAACAAAAAATAAAAAAAAGGGCACCCCTCAGGAGGGCCGCCCTTGCTGATCCCGGTCATGACTGTTCCTCTTGGCGATTATCGGCTCTGCCGTTCTACTCCGGCTTCTCTTCCTTCTTCGCCGGCTTCCTTCGCGGAGCCTTTTCCTTTTCCCCTTCCGCCTTCTTCCCTTTCCCGGACGCGGTTTCCGTTTTTACCCCCGGCGCCTTCGATGCCTTGGCCTTCTTTTTCTTTCCCTTCCCGGCTCCCGCCTTCTTCTCCTCCGCCGGGAGGTATTCGATGATCGCGAGCTCCGCGCCGTCACCCGCGCGGAACCCGGTGCGGACGATCCGCGTGTACCCTCCCTCGCGTCCCGCAAACCTGCCGGCCAGGCCGGAGAAGATCTTTTCCGTGTTCCCCTTGTCGCTCAGCAGGGAAAAGACCCGTCTTCTCGCGTGAGTCGTGTCCCGTTTCCCGAGCGTGATCAGCCGGTCCGCGAGGCGCCGCAGCTCCTTCGCCCGGGCGACGGTCGTCTCGATGCGCTCGGAGCGGACAAGGGAGTTCATCATGTTCCGCAGCAACGCCTTCCGGTGGGAGGGGTTACGGCGCAGCTTCCGGTGGTCGATCGCGTGACGCATTTTGAATCCTCTTGTCTTTTAGTTATTTAGTCTTCTTCCCGTGGGGGACTGTAGTTTTCGGGCAAAAAGCTCTCGACCTTCATCCCGAGGGACAGCCCCATCCCGTGAAGGACTTCCTTGATCTCGTTCAGGCTCTTCTTCCCGAAGTTCTTCGTCTTGAGCATTTCCTGCTCGCTCCGCTGAACGAGCTCGCCGATGAACTTGATGTCCGCATTCTTCAGGCAATTGTAAGCGCGCACCGAGAGCTCGAGCTCCTCGACCGGCTTGTAGAGATTCTCGTTGATGGCGCCCGCTTCCAGGAGGGTGGGCTCGTCCGGCATCTCGGCTTCTTCGTCGAAGTTGATGAACACCGTCGCCTGGTCCTTCAGGATCTTCGCGGCGTAGGCCACGGCATCGGCAGGGAGAATGGACCCGTCCGTCCACACCTCAAGGATGAGGCGGTCGTAGTCCGTCTGCTGTCCGACCCGGGCGTTCGTCACCGTGAAATTGACCTTCTTGATGGGGGAAAAGATGGCGTCGATGGGGATGGTCCCGATCGGCGCGCCTTCCTCGAGGTTGCGCTCGGCGGGGACGTACCCTTTCCCCATCCGGACGGTCATCTCCATCTTGAGGATCGCGTTCTCCGAAAGCTCGGCAATGTGACGGTCCCTGTTCAGGATCTCCACCATCGGGTCCGCCTGGATGTCCGACGCCTTGACCCTCTTCGGGCCCCTCGCCTCCATGTGGATATTGCGGGGCTCGGGGGAATGCATCCGGAGCCGGATCTCCTTCAGGTTGAGGATGATGTCGGTGACATCCTCCACGACCCCAACGATCGTGGAAAACTCGTGCTGGACCCCCTCGATGCGGACCGATGTGATCGCCGCTCCCTGCAGGGAGGAAAGAAGGACCCTGCGGAGAGCGTTGCCGAGGGTGGTTCCGAATCCCCTCTCCAGCGGCTCCGCCACGAATTTCCCGTAATCGGCCGTGGCCGAGTCGGCCTGTATCTCGATTCGCCGCGGCTTGATCAGTTGCTTCCAGTTTCTCTGAAACATGCTGCCCCCTTCTTCCGAGCCAAAAGGTTTTACTTCGAGTAGAGTTCGACGATCAGCTGCTCCTGGATCGGTTCCCGGATATCCGCCCGCGTCGGGAGCACCTTGATCACTCCGCGGAAGTTATCCCGGTCCAGCTCCAGCCAGGGAGGGATCCCCTTGCGAACCACTGCTTCCAGCGCTTCATTCAGCGTGGGTATCTTGCGGCTCTTCTCCCGGAGCTCGATCACGTCCCCCGTACCGACGAGGAAAGAGGGGATGTTCACCTTCCTCCCGCCGACGAGGAAGTGGCCGTGCCGCACCATCTGTCGGCTCTCCCTGCGCGTGACCGCGAACCCGAGCTTGTAGACGACGCTGTCGAGGCGCCTCTCGAGCAGGATCAGGAGGTTGTCGCCCGTTTTGCCTTTCATCCGGTCGGCCTTCTCGAAATAGTTCCGGAACTGCCTCTCCAGCAGGCCGTAGATCCTCTTGGCCTTCTGCTTCTCCCTCAGCTGAACGCCGTAGTCGCTATGCTTCGGGCGCCGCTGTCCGTGCTGCCCGGGAGGGTATCCCCTCCGCTTGATGGCGCACTTGTCGGTGAAACAGCGGTCCCCCTTGAGGTAGAGTTCGATTCCTTCGCGCCGGCAGAGCCGGCAGACTGCCTCACGATACCTGGCCAAAACGTATCCTCCTCTTCCTTGGGGATCACACGCGGCGCCGCTTCGGCGGGCGGCAACCGTTGTGCGGGATCGGCGTGACGTCCCGGATGTAGTTGATCTTCAATCCGGCCGCCTGGAGGGTGCGCAACGCCGCTTCCCTGCCCGACCCGGGACCCTTGATATGAACGGAGACCGTACTCACCCCGTACTCCATCGCCTTCTTGGCCGCCTCCTCGGCGGCAACCGTGGCGGCGAACGGCGTGCTCTTCCGGGATCCCTTGAACCCCTTCGAGCCCGAGCTGCACCACGCAAGCGTGTTCCCGTCCGGGTCGGTGATCGTTATTATGGTGTTATTGAAGGTCGCCTTGATGTGAGCCACGCCCACGGGGACGTTCTTGCGGACCTTCTTCTTTCCCTTTCTCTTCGGCGTTGCCATCATTCCTCCGAATTCCCGCTATGGCGCGGAAAAGGTGTCCTGTGCCTCACTTCTTGGTAGGTTCCTTCTTCCTGGCGACCGCGCCCTTGCGCGGTCCCTTCCTCGTCCTTGCGTTCGTGTGCGTCCGCTGGCCGCGCGCGGGCAGCCCCTTGCGGTGGCGCAGGCCACGATAGGACCCGAGGTCCATGAGACGCTTGATGTTCATGGATATTTCCTTGCGCAGGTCGCCTTCCACTCGGTAGTTGGCGTCGATGACGTCCCGGATGCGCGCGACCTGGTCCTCGGTCAGGGTGTTGGTCCGCGTATCGGGGGACACCCTCGCCTCCTCGAGGATCTTCTGCGCAGTCGTCGGCCCGATGCCGTAGATGTAAGTCAGCGCGGTCCCGATCTTCTTCGTCTTCGGGATATCTACTCCTGCTATGCGTGCCAAATGCTCCTCCTTGGACCTCGCGTGGGTCGCCGTTGCCGGCTATCCCTGGCGCTGCTTGTGTTTGGGGTTTTCGCAGATGATCCGGACAACGCCCTTCCTCCGGATCACCTTGCACTTGACGCACTGCTTGCGGACCGACGGCCTGACTTTCATCGTCTACCCCTTTTACTTGGATCTGTATACGATCCTGCCGCGAGTCAGGTCGTACGGCGTGAGCTGCACCGTAACCCGGTCGCCGGGAAGGATCTTGATGAAGTGCATCCGCATCTTTCCGGAGATGTGCGCGAGCACCTTCATCTTGTTGTCCAGCTCTACCCGGAACATCGCGTTCGGAAGCGGCTCTATGACCGTTCCCTCGACTTCAATGGCTTCTTCCTTCGCCATCTTCTCCTTTGCCCCGTAATCCGTTCTCCGTTACGGAAGACTCAATATCATGCAACCTTCCTCGGTCACCGCGACCATGTGCTCGAAATGCGCGGACCGTTTTCGATCCCTCGTGACGACCGTCCAGCCGTCCGCGAGGACCTCCACCGCGTGCCCGCCCTCGTTCACCATGGGCTCGATCGCAAGGACCATCCCGGGCGTGATCCGCGGTCCCGTCCCCGGGGCTCCGAAATTCGGCACCTGCGGCTCCTCGTGAAGCGCCCGTCCGATGCCGTGGCCCACGAAATCCCGGACCACGGAGAAACCCGCCTTCTCCGCCGTTTCCTGGACCGCGGCGGAAACGTCGCCGATACGGTTCCCGGGCCGGGTACTCTCGATCGCCCTGGAGAGCCCCTCTTCGGTCACGCGCATCAATCTCAGGGAGCTTTCCGGGATCCTGCCCACGGCGTAGGTCCTGGCCGCGTCCCCGTAGTACCCGTCCATGACGACTCCGAAATCGATGCTGACGATGTCGCCCTCGCGCAGCTGCCGGTTCCGCGAAGGGATCCCGTGAACGACCTCCTCGTTGATCGAGGTGCACAGGTTTGCGGGGTAGCCCAGGTATCCCTTGAAGGCCCCCTTCACCCCGTGCCGCCCGACGAACTCCTCCGCGAATTCCTCCAGGGAAAGCGTCGTGCTCCCGGGCCGAATAAGCGTTTTTACTTCTTCAAAGAACCGTCCGACAATGGCGCCCGCGCGCCTCATCGCCTCGATCTCCCGAGGCGATTTGATGATGATCATTTTCTATTGGAGGATCTTCACGATGTCTGCGTAGATCGCGTCGATGTCTCCGCTCGCCCGCACCGAACGGATCTTCCCCGTTCCCTTGTAATACCGGATCAGGGGCTCGGTGGACTTCCTGTAGTTTACCAGCCTCGCCAGGATCGTCTCTTCCTTGTCGTCGTCCCGCTGTATGAGGGAAGAGCCGCACTTGTCGCACTTCCCTTCCGCCTTGGGAGGGTTGAACCGCACGTGATACATGGCGCCGCACGCGGTGCACGTCCTCCGGCCGCACAGGCGCTCCATCAGCTCCTTCTCGTCCACCTCCAGGGAGAGGACGGTTCGGATCTCCTTCGCAAGCGCCGCCGTAACCCGGTCCAGCGCTTCCGCCTGCGGGATCGTCCGCGGGAAGCCGTCCAGGATGAACCCCTTCCCGCAATCCGGTGCCTGGAGCCGGTCCCTGACGATGCCGATGACCACCTCGTCCGGGACGAGGCCGCCCTGGTCCATGTACGTCTTGGCAAGGCGCCCCATCTCCGTGCCGTTCTTCACCGCTTCCCGCAGCATGTCGCCCGTCGAGATCTGCGGGATGGAAAACGCCGCGGAGATCCGCTTCGCCTGCGTCCCCTTGCCGGCGCCGGGCGGGCCCAGAAGGATGATCCCCATCATCTGTTACGCCCTCCTCCCCTTGATTTGTCCTTTTTTGAGGAAACCCTCGTAGTGCCGGGTGATCAGATGCGATTCGATCTGCTGGACCGTGTCCATGGCCACGCCCACCACGATCAAAAGGCCGGTCCCGCCGAAGTAGAAAGGCACGTTGAAGCGCGCGATGAGGATGCTCGGCAAGACGCAGACGGCGGCAACGTAGAGGGCCCCACCAAGTGTGATGCGCGTCAGGATGCGGTCGATGTATTCGGCGGTCTTTTTCCCCGGGCGGATCCCCGGGACGAACCCTCCGTACTTCTTCATATTGTCCGCCACGTCCACCGGGTTGAAGGTGACCGCGGTGTAGAAATAGCAGAAGAAGAGGATGAAGGCGACGTAGAGGAGCTCGTAGGCGAAGCTGCCGGGGGTCAGCGCCTGCGAGACCTTCTGGGTGACCGGGTGCTTGATGAAGTTGGCAAGGGTCGCCGGGAAAAGGAGGATCGACGAGGCGAAGATCGGGGGGATGACGCCCGCGGTGTTGACTTTGAGCGGGAGGTGCGTGCTCTGGCCGCCGTAAACCCTTCGTCCGACGATCCTGCGCGCGTATTGGACGGGGATCCTCCGGTGCGCTCGCTCGAAGTAGATGATGACACCTACTACGGCCACCATCAACGCAAGAAGGAAAAGGCCCGTGAACAGATTCATCTCGCCCGTGCGGATCAGCGTCATGGTCCGGACCAGCCCGCTGGGGAACCTCGCGACGATGCCGGCGAAGATGATGAGCGAGATCCCGTTGCCGATCCCCCTCTCGGTGATCTGCTCGCCCAGCCACATGATGAAGGCCGTCCCGGAGGTCAGCGTCAGGACGGTCATGAGACGGAACCCCCATCCCGGGTTGTACACCACGGAGGCGCCGCCGGCGCCGGCCACGCTCTCGAGCCCCACCGCGATCCCTATTCCCTGGATGATGGACAGAACGATGGTTCCGTAGCGGGTATACTGCGTGATCTTCCGCCTTCCGAGCTCCCCTTCCTTCGAAAGCTTCTCCAGTTGCGGGATCACCACCGTCAGGAGCTGCAGGATGATGGAGGCGCTGATGTACGGCATGATCCCGAGGGTGAAGATGGAGAAGCGGCTTAGCGCCCCTCCCGAGAACATGTCGATCAGCCCGAAAAGGGTCCCCGCCTGGCTAGCGAAGATCGCGGAGAGCGCCTGGTTGTCGATCCCCGGCGTCGGGATGTAGACGCCGATCCGGTACACGACCAGCAGGGCGCACGTGACGAGGATGCGCTTCTTGAGCTCCGGCACCTTGGTGATGTTCTGAAACCCGGTCAGCAAGGCGAGGTCACCTCCAGGGCCCCGCCCGCCGCGGCCACCTTCCCGGCCGCCGCCCGGCTCGCCTTGTCGACCCTGAGCGTCAGCGGGCGGTCAAGCTCCCCGTCCGCGAGCAGCTTGACGCCTGCGATCGCGTTCTTCACGAGCCCCGCGGCCTTGAGCGCGGCGACGTCCACGATCGACCCGGCCTCGAACCGGTTCAGGTCCTTGATGTGGACGATGGCGTACTCCTTCCGGAAGATATTGGTGAAGCCGCGCTTGGGAAGGCGCCGCTGCAGCGGCATCTGCCCGCCCTCGTAACCGGGCTTCGTGCCCCCGCCGCTGCGTGCGCGCAGCCCTTTGTGCCCGCGCCCGGCGGTCTTCCCGAGGCCGGACCCCTCCCCGCGGCCTATCCGCTTTTTCGAACTGGTGGCCCCTTCTGCGGGGCGAAGATCGGAAAGCTTCATTTCGTTTCTCCCATCTCCTCCACATGGAGAAGGAACTTGACCTTTTCCACCATCCCGCGGATTTCCGGGGTGTCCTGGAGGACAACGGAACTGTTGAGCCGCGTCAGCCCAAGGCCCTTGACCACTCGCCGATGGGCCTCCCGCCGGCCGCTCAAGCCCCTGAAAAGCGTTATGCGGAGTTTCCCGCTCATGCCGACGCCTCTTCTTCCTTCGGCCCGCGGGTCCCCGCGATCTGGTCGGGGGTCCGAAGCTGGCCAAGGCCGTTTATTGCCGCTTTCACGAGGTTGTGGGGGTTGTTGCTCCCGAGCGACTTCGTGAGGATGTTCGTGATCCCCGCGGATTCGACGACGGCCCGGACCCCGCCTCCCGCGATCACGCCCGTTCCGGGCGAAGCCGGCCTGATGACGACCTTGCTTGCGCCGTACTCTCCCAACACCTCGAAGGGGATCGTGCCGTTGATCAGGGGGACGGAGACAAGCGCCCGCTTCGCGTTCTGTACCGCCTTCCGAATGGCGTCCGGGACCTCGTTCGCCTTCCCCAGGCCGGTCCCGACGTGCCCGTTTCCGTCGCCGACGACCACAACCGCGCTGAAAGAGAACCTCCGCCCGCCTTTCACGACCTTGGCCACACGGCTGATGTGCACCACCCGGTCTTTCAGATCAAGACCTTCCGGATTCACTCTCTTCAAACTCCCCCTCCTGTACGCTCCCGTCGGCAAGCGTTAGAATTCGAGCCCTGACTCCCGCGCGCCTTCCGCAAGGGCCTTCACGCGCCCGTGATAGAGGAAGCCGTTGCGGTCGAAGACGACCCTCCGGATGTTCTTCTCGGCCGCCTTCCTGCCGAGCAGCTCGCCCACCTTCTTGGCCGCATCGCTCTTCTTGAGTCCGGCGATCTCCGATTTGATCTCCGGGCTCTGCGTTGACGCGGTGAGGATCGTCGATCCCGTGGAATCGACCACGAGCTGCGCGTAGATGTGCTTCGCGCTTCGAAAGACGGAGAGGCGCGGGCGCTGCTCCGTCCCGAATATCCTTTTCCGGATTCTCGACTTCCTTTTCCGCCGTGCGGCTTCACGAATATTCATCTGGCTCATGGCTCGTTTAAGACTCCGTCCTTTAAAGGTTTTGAGGCCTTTCGGGGCCGTGCTACTTTCCGGCCGCCTTGCCCACCTTCTTGACCAGGCGCTCGCCTCTGTACCTGACCCCCTTCAGCTTGTACACGTCCGGCCTGCGCAGCGACCGGATCCTCGCCGCGGTCTCCCCGACGAGCTCCTTGTCGATCCCCGTGACCTTGATCACGGTGTTCGCCTCCACCTCGGCGGTTATCCCCTCCGGGAGCTTGAAGAGGACCGGGTGGGAATACCCGAGCGCCATCTGGAGCGCGCCGGCCTTGACTTCTGCCTTGTAGCCGACCCCGACGATATCGAGGGTCTTGGTGAAGCCCTCCGTCACTCCCTTGACCATGTTGGCCAGCAGGGTCCGGTACATGCCGTAGAGATTACGGCCGTCCTCCGACGAGATCGACACCGTTGCGCGTTCCCCTTCGACGTCGATCTTCACCAGGTCCGGGATGGGACGCGCGAGCTTCCCCTTCTTGCCGGCGACGGTCACGCTCCCGTCCTCGATGCGCACGGTCACCCCGGCCGGGATGTTCACTGGTACCTTGCCGATTCTGGACATCTCATGCCTCCAAAAGGGAAAGCCCGGAAGGGCCGCTTACCAGATCTCGCACAGCAGCTCTCCGCCGATGGCGAGCTTCCTGGCCTTTTCCCCGGTCATCACGCCGCGGGAAGTGGAGAGGATGGCGACCCCGAACCCGTTCTTGACGGTCGGGATGTCGTCCTTGCCCACGTAGATCCGGCGGCCGGGGCGGCTCACCCGTTTCATCCCCTTGATCGCGTATCCGGCCTCCGGCGACGCCTTCAGGAAGATCTTGAGCGCCGGCTGGATCTTTTCGGGGACCACCCGGAAGTTCCGGATAAACCCTTCCTGTTTGAGGATCTTGGCGACGTTTTCGACTATTTTGGTCGAGGGTACCTCCAGCTGGTCAAACCTTGCCATCTGGGCGTTCCGGATCCGGGCAAGCAGGTTCGAAATGTGATCGTTGATGGCCATCGCCCCTCCTACCAGCTCGCCTTGACCACGCCGGGAAGCTCTCCCTTGAGCGCCAGCTCCCGCAGGCAGATCCTGCAGAGCCGGAACCTGCGGTAGAAGGCGCGAGGCCTCCCGCAGCGCGGGCAACGGTTATATTTTCGGACCCCGAACTTCGGAGTCCGTTTTGCCTTGGCGACAATCGACTTCTTGGCCAACTTCCCTCCTCCTCTTCCCTAAGGCTTCTAGGCCCGGAACGGCATCCCGAGGAGCCGAAGCAGTTCCATGCCCTCCTCGTCGGTGCGGGCGGTTGTGACAATGGTTATGTTCATACCCTTAATCTTATCTATTTTATCGTAGTTTACCTCTGGAAATATGATCTGTTCCTTGATACCCAGAGTGTAATTCCCCCGGCCGTCGAACCCCTTGGGGGAGACCCCCTTGAAATCGCGCACGCGGGGCAGCGCCACCGCCATCAGCTTGTCGAGGAAGTAATACATCCGGTCCCTCCGGAGCGTGACCTTGACCCCGATCGGGACTCCCGCCCGCAGCTTGAAGTTCGAGATGCTCTTGCGCGCCTTGGTGATCACCGGTTTCTGGCCGGTGATGACGCCGATCTCCTCGGATGCGGAGTCCAGGATCTTGATGTTCTCGATCGCGTCTCCCAGGCCCATGTTGATGATCACCTTTTCGAGCCGCGGCACTTCCATCGGGTTCCCGTAGCGGAACTTCTCCGTGAGCTTGGGGACGACGTCCGTCTTGTAGTAATCGACCAGCCTTGGCATTTTCGATCACCCCCGGCCGCCATTACGGGCGGCCGTCTCCTATTTTTTCTTTTCCTCGAGGATGTCGCCGCAGCGCCGGCAGGCGCGGTGCTTCTCCCCCGATGCGTCTACCGTCATTGCGATGCGCGCCGGCTTGTTGCACTTGTCGCACATGATCAGGACGTTCGAGTAGGCCAGCGCGGCTTCCTTCTCGACGATCCCGCCCTGGGGGTTGGTTTTGCCGGGCTTCACGTGGCGCTTCACCATGTTGATCTTCTCGATGAAAACGCGCGCCTTCTCCCGGTCGATCTTCAGGACCCGGCCGACCTTCCCCTTCTCCTTGCCGGCCATGACCTTCACGATGTCGTTCTTCCGTATGTGCAGGTTCCCTTCGGCCATCGCGCCCTCTCTCCCGCTCTACAGGACTTCCGGCGCCAGGGAGATGATCTTCATGAACTTCCTGGCCCGGAGCTCGCGGGCCACCGGCCCGAAAATGCGCGTCCCGATCGGCTCCCCCTGGGGGTTGATCAGGACCGCAGAGTTCTGGTCGAACCGGAGGTAGCTCCCGTCGGACCTCCCGACCTCCTTGACCGTGCGCACGACCACGGCCTTGTAGACATCCCCCTTCTTCACCTTGCCGTGGGGGATCGCCTCCTTGACGCTGACCACGATGATGTCCCCGACGTGCGCATACCTGCGTTTGCTTCCCCCCAGCACCTTGATGCAGCAGAGGCGCTTCGCGCCGGAGTTGTCGGCGGCGTCCAGCATCGTTTGCATTTGGATCATGGCCTTGGCACTCCGTTACGATTTGATTTAACGGACCGCCGGCCGCTCGATCAGCCGGGAGACCCGCCACCGCTTTTCCTTGCTGAGCGGCCTGGTTTCGATGATCTCCACCCTGTCGCCCACGCGGTACTCGTTTTTCTCGTCGTGCGCCTTGTACGTGGTCCGGCGCTTGACGTATTTCTTGTAGACCGGGTGGGGGACCAGCCGCTCCACGCGGACCACTACGGTCTTGTCCATGCCGTCGCTCACCACCAGCCCGACCTTGGTCTTCCGAATTCCCCGGCTCTCCATCGCGGTCTCCGAACCCATGTTAATTCGCCTTCCCTTCCGCCTTCCGGCGAAGGAGCGTGATCACGCGCGCCAGTTCCCGTCGGCGGTTCCGGATGAGCATCTTGTTGTCCAGCGCCGAGGCGGCCCGCTTCATCTTCAGCCGGAAGATCTCGTCCCGCAGCTCCGTCTCCTTGTGCCTCAGCTCTTCGACGGCGAGTTCGCGCATCTCTTTCCTCTTCATGGACGCCTATTCCTCCCTCGACAGGAACTTCGTCTGGATCGGGAGCTTGTGCGAAGCCAGGCGGAACGCCTCGCGGGCGGTCGCCTCGTCGACCCCTTCGATCTCGTAGAGGACCAGGCCCGGCTTGACCACGCAGACCCACTCCTCCGGAGCCCCCTTCCCCTTGCCCATGCGCGTCTCGGCGGGCTTCTTCGTGATCGGCTTGTCCGGGAAGAGCCGGATCCAGATCTTGCCGCCCCTCTTCACGAACCGCGTCATGGCCACGCGGGCGGCCTCGATCTGTCGCGATGTGATCCATCCCGCGGTGGTCGCCTTCACGCCGTAATCCCCGAAGTTGAGCGCGCACCCCGCCTGGGCCTTCCCCCGCCTTCTCCCTTTCTGCGTCTTCCGGAACTTCACCCTTTTCGGCGCAAGCATCGATCCCGTTCTCCTATTCCGTTTTCGGTGCCTGGGGGGCCGACGGCAGGACCTCCCCCTTGTAGATCCACACCTTGACCCCGATGGTGCCGTAAGTGGTTCTCGCCTGCGCGAAGCCGTAATCGATGTCGGCGCGCAGCGTGTGCAGGGGGACGCGGCCTTCGCGGTACCATTCCGTGCGGGCCATCTCGGCCCCGCCCAGCCTGCCGGCGACCTGGATCTTGATCCCCTTGGCCCCGAGCTTCATGGAGGACAGGACGGTCTTCTTCATCGCCCGCCGGAACGCGACGCGGCGCTCGAGCTGCATGGCGACGTTTTCGGCGGTCAGCTGGGCGTCGGTCTCGGGGCGCCGGATCTCCTGGATCGTGATCGAAACCTCGCGGTCCGTGAGCTTCTGGAGGTCCTTCTTGAGGTTCTCGATCTCGGCGCCCTTTTTCCCGATGACGATCCCGGGCCGGGCCGTATGGATGACCACGTGCACCCGGTTGGACTTCCGCTCGATCTCCACCGCGGCGACTCCCGCATGGATCAGCCGGTTCTTGACGTAGGACCTGATGCGCAGGTCTTCCTGCAGGAAATGGGCGTATTCCTTTTCCGAGTACCAGCGCGACCGCCAGCTCTTGATGATCCCAAGGCGAAAGCCGTACGGATGTGTCTTCTGTCCCAAAAGCCGCCTCCCCTCTTTTTTAACTATTGCTCATCGACAACGATGGTGATGTGGCTGGAGCGCCTGCGGTACTTGTGCGCGCGCCCCATGGGCGCCGGCCGGAATCGCTTCATCGACGCGCCGAGGTTGACGTACGCCTGCTTTACGTAAAGGTTGTCCAGGTCGATTACCCCGGTCTGCCCGGCGTTCGCAACGGCCGAGTCGAGCACCTTCTTCACCACGCCGGCGGACGCCTTTTTGGCCAGCTTGAGGATTGTCTGCGCATCGGAGATCTTCTTGCCGCGGATCAGGTCGACCACCAGCCGCGCTTTCCGGGGGGAAACACGGATGAACTTCGCTGTCGCTCTCGCTTCCATCGCTTTTCTCCTCCCGTCCCCTACTTCTTGACCTTCGCCTTGCGGTCCCCCGAATGGCTGTGAAAGGTCCGCGTGGGGGAAAACTCCCCGAGCTTGTGCCCCACCATGTTCTCGGTCACGAAGACGGGCATGAACTTGCGGCCGTTGTGGACGGCGAAGGTGTACCCCACCATGTCCGGGGTGATGGTCGACCGCCTCGACCAGGTCTTGATGACCTTCTTCTCGCCCGTCTCAATGGCCCGGCGCACCTTGCGCATCAGGCTTTCCTCTACATAAGGACCCTTCTTGATGGATCGCGCCACTTTGCTCTCGCCCCTTGTCCGTTATTTCCGCCGTTTCACGATGTAACGGTCGGTAGACGGGTTCTTCCGCGTCTTGTATCCCTTCGTCGGCTTCCCCCAGGGGGTGCAGGGATGGCGTCCCCCGGAGGACTTCCCTTCCCCGCCGCCGAGCGGATGATCGACGGGATTCATCGCCACGCCCCGGACGGAAGGGCGCTTTCCCAGCCACCGGCTCCTGCCCGCCTTCCCCAGGGACACCTTCTCGTGATCGAGGTTCCCGACCTGCCCCACGGTGGCCATGCAGTCCATGTGAACGAGCCTCACCTCGCCCGAAGCGAGCCGCAGGTGGGCGTACTTCCCCTCCTTGGCCAGGATCTGGACGACCGATCCCGCGGACCGCGCGAGCTGTCCGCCCTTGCCTGCCTTCAGCTCGATGTTGTGAACGAGGGTCCCCACCGGAATGTTGCGGATGGGAAGCGCGTTCCCCGGTTTTATATCGGCATCGGTACCGGCGATCACGGTGTCCCCGACGGACAGCCCCACCGGGCAGAGGATGTACCGCTTTTCCCCGTCGGCATAGTTCAGGAGCGCGATCCGCGCCGAGCGGTTCGGGTCGTACTCGATGGCGGCCACCCTGGCGGGGACGTCCCTCTTGTCCCGCTTGAAGTCGATGAGCCGGTACTGCCGCTTGTGCCCTCCGCCGCGCTGCCAGACGGTGATTCGGCCCAGGTTGTTCCGGCCGACGCCGCTCCGCTTCTTCTCGACGAGCCCTTTCTCCGGCTTCTTGTCCGTGAGCTCCTCGTTGGTGAGGACCGTCATCCCCCGGACGCCCGGAGAGGTCGGCTTCAATTTGCGAATTCCCATGGTTATCGACTCCTTGCCTGTTCGTCCGTCACACGCCTTCGAAGAACTCGATCTTGTCGCCCGCCTTCAACGTGACGACGGCCTTCTTCCACCCCGGCCGCAACCCCGCGGTCCGCCCGCGCCGCTTCACCTTGCCCGACACGTTCATCGTCCTGACCTCGACCACCTTCACCTTGAAAAGCTTCTCGACCACTTCCTGGATCTGCTTCTTGTTGGCCCGCCCGTCCACTTCGAAGCACACGGCGTTCGAGGTTCCCTTGAGGAGGGTTGCCTTCTCCGTGATCAGCGGGCGCCTGAGTACGTCGGAGTGTTTCATCTCCCGAGCACCTCCGTGATTCTCTCGAATGCCGGCCGCGTGAACACCAGCTGCTCGTAGGAGAGGATGTCGTAGACGTTGAGCGCCGATACCGGGAGCGCCTTGAAGGACTTGAGGTTCCGGATGCCGAGGTTCAGGTTCCCGGAGGGGCCGTCGGTCACGAGGAGCGCGTCCGAGAGGCCGAGGGTCTCCGCCACCTTGAGGAACTCCTTCGTCTTCGGCGCGGAGAGCTCCAGGTCTTCCACGAGGAGGATCTTGTTCTCGCCGGCCCTGGCGCTCAAGGCCGCCCGGAGGGCGGCTTTCATGACCTTGCGGTTGACCTTCATCTCGTAGCTGCGGGGATGGGGGCCGAACACCACGCCTCCGCCCCGGAGGAGGGGAGAGCGCGCGCTTCCCATGCGGGCCCGGCCTGTGCCCTTCTGCCGGAAAGGCTTTTTCCCGCCTCCCGAAACGTATGTCCGCGTCTTCGTGGAAGCGGTCCCCGCGCGCCTCGCGGCGAGCTGCGCAACGACGACGTGGTGCAGCAGGTGGGTCTTCACCTCGGCCCCGAAAATGGCCTCGGGCAGCTCCACCGTCTCCTTCACCCGCCGATCCTTATCGAGCAGTTCCAGCGTAGCCATCTTCTCGCTCCTAGTTGCCCTTCTTGATCGCGTGCCGGACGAACACAAGGCTGTTCTTCGCCCCCGGGACAGCGCCCCGCACCAGGAGGAGGTTCTTCTCGGGGCTTACCCCGACCACCTTGAGGTTCAGGGTCGTGACGCGCTCGTTGCCGTAGTGCCCGGCCATCTTCATGTTCTTGATGACCCGGGAAGGCCAGGCGGACGCCCCGATCGATCCCGGCGCGCGATGGAACATCGAGCCGTGGCTCGCCCGGCCGCCCTTGAAGTTCCACCGCTTGACGGACCCGGTGAACCCCCGTCCTTTGCTCTGGCCGGTCACGTCGACGAAATCCCCTTCCTTGAAGATGTCGACATGGATCTCCTGGCCGGCCGCAAGGGCGGAGTCCGGCGCGATGCGAACCTCCTTGAGCGCCCCGAACGCGCCCTTCCCCGCCTTCCTGAAATGGCCCATCAGCGGCCTGCCGACGCGGTGTGCCTTGTTGGCCCCGAACCCGATCTGGACCGCCTCGTAGCCGTCGTCCTGCGCCGTCTTTCTCTGGACCACGGTGCACGGCCCCACCTCGATGACCGTGACGGGTATCACCTTTCCCTCTGCATCGAAGACCTGGGTCATTCCCAATTTTTTCCCTAAGATCCCGGTCGTCATGGTTCGCACCTTGTCGTTTTCTTCATTGGTTTCCGGTTCCGATGAAGCCGCTACAGCTTGATCTCCACTTCGACCCCCGCGGGGAGGTCCAGCTTCATCAACGCGTCGATCGTCGCGGCGGGCGGCTCGTGGATGTCCAGCAGCCGCTTGTGCGTCCGGATCTCGAACTGCTCGCGGCTCTTCTTGTCGACGTGCGGCGAGCGGTTCACCGTGAAACGCTCGATCTTGGTGGGCAGGGGGATCGGCCCCGCCACTTTTGCGCCCGTCTGTTTCGCCTTCTCCACGATCTCTCCCGTCGCCTTGTCCAGGAGCTTGTGGTCGAAGGCCTTCAGCCGGATGCGGATCTTCTGATGCTCGATCGCCACGGGATATCCCCCTTCTCTCTCTTTATTCCAATATTTCCGCGACGACGCCGGCGCCCACCGTCCGGCCGCCCTCGCGGATCGCGAACCGCAGTTCCTTCTCCATCGCCACCGGGGTGATCAGCTCCACCGTCAACGACACGTTGTCCCCCGGCATCACCATCTCCACCCCCTCC
>JACRIV010000015.1 GCA_016220005.1 Deltaproteobacteria bacterium | reverse complement strand
GCGGGAAACAGCTGTTAAAAATTAGTGCCGCCTAACTTCAACTGGCTGAAGCTGACGTCACGTGTTGTGCTGCAGGAGGTGCACGCCGCAGGGGGGTCCGGCGCGGCGAGGAGCGAGAACGCAACGATACGGAGGGTTCGAGCTGCGAGCCCCCCGCAGTCCGAGTTCGCCGTGATGATTGGCTACCGGTCGAGGACTTCCCGCACGACGTTGACGAGCGCATCGGCCCGATAGGGCTTCGGCAAGAAGGCGGAGGCAAGGGAGGTCCCCCCCGAGGAATAGCCGCTGGAGAGGATGATCTTCGCCCGCGGATTGAGATTGCGGATGCGCGTCAGGACTTCGTTCCCGGATAGGTGCGGCATCGTCAAGTCCAGGATGACCAGGTCGATCCCATTCATACGCTGTGTGTAGAAGTCGATCGCCTCCTGGCCGTCGGAGGCGGTGAAGACGGAGTACCCGTGGAGCTGGAGGATCTGCTTCGCCAGGTCCCGGATCATCTCCTCGTCGTCCACCAGGAGGACCGTCTCCACTCCCGTCTTCGGACGGACCGTCTCGTCGGCCAACGGCTTCTCCTCCTGCCGCTCCGTCGCGCGCGGCAGGTAGGCGCGGAAGGTCGTCCCTTTCCCCCACTGGCTGTCCAGGTTGATCCAGCCGTCGTGCTGCTTGATGATGCCGTACACGGTGGACAGTCCGAGCCCCGTGCCCCGCCCCAGCTGCTTGGTGGTGAAGAACGGCTCGAAGACCCGGCGCTGGGTCGCCTCGTCCATTCCGGAGCCGTTGTCGGAGATCGACACGAGGACGAACTCGCCGGGGCGCGAGTAGGGATACATCCTGCAATACTCCTCCCCGATGGATGCGTTCCCCGCGAAGACCTGGATCCGGTAGGCCCCGTGGGGCGTATCGGCTTCCCCCTTCCCTTCCAGGCACTCCATGATCGCGTCCCGGGCGTTCACGCAGAGGTTCATCAGCACCTGGTGCATCTGGTTGGGATCAGCGTCGGCGTGCCATAGGTCCTGGCCGACATAGGTGCCTACCTCGATCCGCTTGTCGATTGTCTGCGCGAAGAGATGGACGACCTCGTGGACCACCTTCCGGAGGTCGATCGGCCGCCGTTCCGAGGGGGAGCGGCGCGAGAAATCCAGGAGCTGGCAGATCATGTGGGCCGCGCGCTCGGAAGCCTTGATCGACTCCTGCACCGGCGCCGCCGCGAGGGACTCCGGCGGGATGACCTTGCGGGCGAGGTCGAGGTTGCAGAGGATCCCCGTGAGGATGTTGTTGAAGTCGTGGGCGACTCCTCCCGCGAGCGTCCCCACAGCTTCCATCTTCTGCATCTCGATGATCTGCTGCTCCAGCCGGCGGCTCTCCGTCGCGTCGGTGCCCGTCGCGATCACGGAGGTCGCATGCCCCGCGGGGTCCCGCATGACCGCGTGGTTCCAGACGATCAGCCGCTCGTCTCCCGTCCTCGATACGAGGGGGTACTCGATGCCCGGCGCCCCCTGGCCCGAGAGGACCCCGGCAAAGGCCCGCTCGTAAGAGCTTTGCGACGTCTCGGGGATCAGGAGGTCGGCCATCCTCTTCCCCGCGGCCTCGCCCGAGGCGTATCCCGTCACCTCCTCGAACCGGCGATTGCACAGGAGGATCTCCCCGCACGGCGTCAGCTCCACCACGAGGACTTCGGCGATGTCCAGGATCTTTGCGGAGAAGTCGCGCTCCCTGCAGAGGTCCTCCAGGACCTTCTTCCGGAGGGTGACATCCCGGAGGAGGATCATGCCGAGGGGGCCGCTGTAGTTGGGAACGAAGGTCGCCTGCCTGTCCTCCCTGGGGACCCACGTCACGGCCACCTCCCCGGAGAAGGAGGATCCGTCACACCTGCGGATCTCGGCTCCCCACTCTTGCCTCTCCGCCTCCTCGTCGGCGAAGTGCAGCAGTCTTGCGAGCGCCGCGTCCGATTCGGGATCCCTGAGGATCAGCAGAGGATCCCGCCCGACGAGCTCGTCCTCGTCGTTGTATCCGAGCAACGCAGCCGCCGCGGGGTTCGCCCGAACGATCCGCTTCCCCCTGACGAGGATCACTCCGTCCCGCTGTGCCCTCAGGAGATCGTCGTACGCCCTTTTCGCGGAGACGAAGAACTCGTAGCGCCTGGCGCTCTCGATCGCCGTCCCGATCCTGTGGGCCAACGCGGAGACGGCCTCCACCTCCAGGCGGTCGAAGGCGGACCGGGCGTCGGCATAGATGCTTAACGCCATCGGCTGCTGCCCGTTGGGCTCGATGCGGACGGAGACCGCGCTGCGGAGGCCAAGCTCCGCGGCGATCCCCTTCCAGGGCGCAAAGCAGGGGGCGCTGCCCGCGCGGTTGACCACGCAGGTCTCGCCGGTCCGGAGCGTCAGTCCGGTGGGCCCTCCCCCTTCGGGGGTGTCGTCCCACCGGACGGGGACGGCGGAGAGCAGCTCCCCGGCCTCCCCCGCATGCTTTACGACGCGCACCGATCCGTCGGGCTCCCCGCTGCCGATCCACGCCAGCCGGTAGCCCTTCCGGCGTGAGAGCACCTCGCAGACGATCGAGAGTATCCGGTCCTCCTCCAAGACCCCAATCAGCGACCGGTCCACTTCGGAGATCAGCCGGAACCGCGCCTCGTAGCGGTCCCTCAGGCGGAACCATCGGTCCGTGAGGGCGAATCCGGACGCCAGCAGGAGGGAGACAAGCAGGGCGATCGGCTCCATACCCGGGTCGGTAAGCCACCGGCCGGCCTCCTGGGGACTGCCGAGCTCCACCGTCCAGCTAG
>JACRIV010000001.1 GCA_016220005.1 Deltaproteobacteria bacterium | reverse complement strand
CGGATGGCTTCGAAGTACCAGAGTGTTGCGTCGACGGTATTGTATTCCGGCGACTCTCCGGCATCCGGGAACCGGTTGGGAAGCATTCCCCGGTCGACGAAGCGGGAAAAGGTGCGCAGGATTGCGGCGGCGTCTTTTCCGCGGCCCGTGCACAGGGTCAAGCCGGGGAGGGCGATCATCGTGTCTCTCCCCCAGTCCCCGAACCAGGGGTATCCGGCGATGACGGATGTTCCGTCGGGATCCCTCTTAACCGTGCGGCGCACGAGGAACTGGTCCGCGGCGAGGACCAGTTGACGGATCCGGTCCCAAAGAGGATCGGCGGTGTCCCACAAATCCTTGGCTCGGACGACCTGTTCCTCTTCGTAGCGACGGCGCCGTTCGATGGCGGCTTCGCCATCCATGTCCGGCGACTCCTCAGCGCTGGCTACAAGGGTCAGCGACTCGCCGGAGGACAAAGTGGCCCGGAACGTGGCTGCTCGCAGGTGGTCCTCGACCGCCTCCAGTCCCCGGTACGCCTCCTCGTTGCAGAAGAAGTCCCTGTACCAGTCGTGTGTCGGGAAGGCTTCGGCCCGTGCGCAGAGCAGGAAGAAGGGCCTTGCCCCGGGAAAGGCGGTGACGCGGACGCCGCCGGGAACCGGGTCGACCTCCATCGTCCACCCGTCCGCCCGTGTGTTTCCATGGTAGTCGCGGTAATTTACCAGGGAGTCCAGTTCCAGAGCGACGGACGCGCCGGCTCTCCGGAGGTCGTACCGAACGTATGTGGTGTTCGCCCCCGGTTCCATCCAGATCCGCTTCTCGAAGAGTGCGTCGCCCAGCGCATAAGTCCAGACGGGTATGGTCCCTTCCACGTGGAACCGGTCGAGGAGGAGAAACCCCTTCGGGTCCACGGCGCCGCTCGCCCAGCGGTTGGCCCCCAATGGAAACAGGCGCCCCCCGTATGTCGCACGCTCCTCCAGTTTCGCGACCAGAAGCGTCCGCCCGAGGGGCGGGTTCAGGGCGGCGACGAGGAGGCCGTGATACCGCCGGGTCGGAACGCCGGAGACCGTTCCCGACGCGTAACCGCCGATGCCGTTGGTAACCAGCCACTCCCTCCGGGTGGAAACGGCAAGGTCCGAGCACAGATCCCGTCCGAGTTCGATCATTCAGGCCTTTCCGCTCACCCGCTCTTTCCATCGGTCCGCTGGAGAAGATTCACCACGAGAGCGGTCCAGCCGGTCTGGTGGCTCGCCCCGATCCCCCGCCCCGTCTCCCCGTGGAAATATTCGTAGAAAAGGACCAGGTCGCGCCAGTGCGGGTCCTCGGCGTACGGCGTGGCGTCCCCGTGGCAGGGTCGACCGTTCTCCTCTCCCGGGAGGAAGATGGATGCCAGCCGCCGGGAGATCTCCTGCGCCACCTTTCCCAGGCTCATCATCCGTCCCGAGCCGGTCGGGCACTCCACCTGCAGGGTGTCCCCGTAGAAATGGTGATATCGCTCCAGCGCCTCGATCAGAAGGTAGTTCACCGGGAACCAGATCGGCCCCCGCCAGTTCGAGTTCCCCCCGAAAAGCCCCATGGTCGATTCCCCCGGAACATACTCCACCCGGTATTCCCCGCCTCCCAGCCGGAACACGTACGGGTCGTCCCGGTAGACCTTCGAGAGGGACCGGATGCCGTATGGGGAGAGGAACTCATTCTCGTCCAGCAGATAATGGAGAATCCGGACGAGCCGCTCCCGCGTGGGGATGGCCAGGAGGCAGTGGCCATGCGCCTTCTCACCGCCGAGCGTCTCCATGCAGGCGATCTGCCCGGCGAGGTCCTTCCGGTTTTCCATGAACCAGTTCATCCGTTTCCGGAAACCCGGCAGGCGCTCGGTCACCTCATCCTCCAGGGAATCCGCGGCGATCAGGGGGATGAGTCCCACCAGGGACCGCATCTTCAGGGGGAGAAATCGTCCGTCGACGTGCAGATGGTCGTAGTAGAATCCGTCCTCCTCGTCCCATAGCCCGGTCCCCCCCAGGGTGTTCATGGCGTCGGCGATGGCGATGAAGTGTTCGAAGAACTTCGAGGCCACGTCGTCGTAGACCAGGTCTTCCCGGGCCAGTTCGAGGGCCATCGAGAGCATGGTGGAACAGAAGAAGGCCATCCAGGCGGTGCCGTCGGCCTGCTCCAGGTGCCCGCCGGTGGGGAGGGTCTGCGACCGGTCGAACACGCCGATGTTGTCCAGCCCGAGGAAGCCCCCGGAGAAGACGTTGTCGCCGTGGAAATCCTTCCGGTTGACCCACCAGGTGAAATTCAGCATCAGCTTATGGAATACCCGCGCGAGGAAGACGCGGTCGCGCTTCCCGGGCGGGCCGGTCCTCTTGTACACCTGCCACGCGGCCCACGCGTGCACGGGGGGGTTCACGTCGGAGAAGGCGAACTCGTACGCCGGGATCTGCCCGTTGGGGTGCATGTACCATTCGCGCAGGAAGAGGAGGATCTGCTCCTTGGCGAATTGCGGGTCGATCTCCGCGAAGGGGATCATGTGGAAAGCCAGGTCCCACGCCGCGAACCAGGGGTACTCCCACTTGTCCGGCATGGAGAGGACGTCCCGGTTGTACAGGTGGCTCCAGTCGTGGTTCCGGCCCCGCTTTCGAGCTTCCGGTGGTTTCGGTTGGGAGGGGTCTCCTTCGAGCCAGTCCTTGACGATGTAGTGGTAGAACTGCTTCGACCAGAGCAGCCCGGCAAAGGCTTGGCGCGCGACCCGCCGCTCCTCCACCGAAAGCTCCGCGGGGACGCGCGACGCGAAAAAATCGTCCGCTTCCTTCCGGCGGGCCCGGAAGACCTTCTCGAATTCGGCCCCCAAAGGTTCCTTAAGCATTTTCCCCCCGGCAGAAAGCCGGAGGCGGATCGTGACTTCGCCGCCCGCCGGGACCTCCAGGATGTAATAGGCTGCCGCCTTCGTGCCGGTTCCTCCCGGGTTTACCGCCTCCTTCCTGCCGTGGACAACGTACTCATGGAACGCATCCTTGACGTGGGGAGCGGTGTTGGGTGCTCCGAACAGGCGATCAACGTTCGTCTCGTTCTCCGTGAAGAGGAGCTCGGGAAGTGCCCCGTCG
>JACRIV010000113.1 GCA_016220005.1 Deltaproteobacteria bacterium | reverse complement strand
CTAAGTGCGCCCTGTCACAAATACGGTCACGTATTGTGCACGTGAGGCGCAGCCGAAGGGGGGTCCGGCGCAGCGTGGAGCCAAGGCGGAACCGTCCGTCTCAGGCGCACCACCCTTGCAACAAACCGGCTTGGCGGACCACGGCGGGTGACCGAAGTGCGAGGAGAGGACCGCGTGGCACGTGGAGCACTGTGCAGGGGAGCCGCAGGCGACAGCGCGAGCACGGACCCCCCGGAGGCAAGCGCCTCTTGCAACAACATACGTGACCGTAGTTGTGAAACGGCATACTAAGGTGAGGCGTGCGTAGCACGCGGGCGGTGTTTCGGGGTTGATTGTGTGCGGGTGTTTGTGCTAAATATGACCGATTAGGCAATCATCCCCCACGGGCGGGACTCTCCCCGGGGTGCTCCGGCTTTTTGCGAAAAGCCGGGGTGGATGGGGAGGGGCGGAACGCCCGGAGGACCAACCCCGAACCGAAGGAGGAAGGGAAGGCATGGCGAACGGACAAGGCTCGGTCATCACGATGAAGCAGCTGCTGGAGGCGGGCGTCCACTTCGGGCACCAGACCAAGCGGTGGAACCCGAAGATGAAGAAGTACATCTTCACCGCCCGCAACGGGATCTACATCATCGACCTGCAGCAGACGGTGAAGATGTTCCGGCACGCGTACGATGTGGTGCGGGACATGGCCGCCGAGGGAAGGACGATCCTCTTCGTGGGCACCAAGAAGCAGGCGCAGGAGGCCGTGGAGGAGGAAGCCCGGCGCGCCGGCACCCCCTACGTCAACCAGCGCTGGCTGGGAGGAATGCTCACCAACTTCCAGACGATCCGCAAGAGCCTCGACCGGCTCCAGCGCCTGAGCGAGATGGGCACCGACGGGACCGCCGAGAAGCTCCCGAAGAAGGAAGTGCTGAAGCTCGAGAAGGAGCGCGTCAAGATGGAGAAGGTGATGGGCGGCATCCGCGAGCTGCGCCGCGTCCCCGACGCCCTGTTCGTCGTCGACCCCTCACGCGAGCAGATCGCGGTCCTCGAAGCGCGCCGCCTGGGAGTCCCCATCATCGCCATCGTCGACACCAACTGCGACCCCGACCTCATCGATCACGTCATCCCCGGGAACGACGACGCCATCCGGGCGATCAAGCTCTTCCTCTCGAAGGTCGCCGACGCGATCATCGAAGGGAAGGCGGCTTACGCCGAGAAGACGGCCTCCGAGGGGGACAAGGAAGCGGTGACCCAGGAGGTCACCATGTCGCTGATATCCACCGAGGAGGAGCCTTCGGCGGAGCCTCCCGGGGTCTCGGCCGCGGGCGAGGAATAGGACCCGGGCGAAGCGGTCGCCGCCCCCCGGGCCCGCCCGGGCATCGCAGCGCGATTTCGTCTAAATGGCCTCGCAACGGTCAACTCGTCATGTCGCGCCCCGCTTGGGGCGCGTGGATTGAAACAAACGATTATCGACCGGGAGAGATAAGGGATGCAGATCACATCGGAGATGGTACGCGAACTGCGCGAAAAGACCGGCGCGGGGATGATGGATTGCAAGAAGGCGCTGACGGAGTCCGGCGGCGCCATGGAGCAGGCGATCGACTACCTGAGGAAGAAGGGGCTGGCGGCGGCGGCGAAGAAGGCCGGCCGCATCGCCTCGGAAGGGGTGGTCGCCGCGCACGTGGACGGCGCCGCGGGGGCCCTCGTCGAGGTGAACTGCGAGACGGACTTCGTCGCCAAGACCGAAGATTTCCAGGCGTTCGTTCGGGAAGTCGCCGCCCTGGTGCACGCGAAGGCTCCCCGGGACGTGGAGGCCGCGCTGGCCCTCCCGGCGGGCGGCGCCACCCTGGACGAGAAGCTGACCGAGCGGGTCGCCAAGATCGGCGAGAAGATCTCCTTCCGGCGGTTCGTCCGCTACGCGCCGCCGGCGGGGACGAAAGGCGTCGTGGTCCCGTACATCCACGCGGGCGGGAAGATCGGGGTCCTGGTCGAGCTGCACGGCGCCGGGGCGGACGCCCCGGAGTTCGCCGCCCTCGGCAAGGACCTTGCGATGCAGGTCGCCGCGGCCAACCCTTCCTACATCTCCAGGGAGAACGTCCCGCCCGAAGCGATCGCCCGGGAGAAGGCCATTTATCGGGAGCAGGCGCTTGCGGCGGGCAAGCCGGAGAAGATCCTCGACAAGATCGCGGAAGGGAAGCTCGAGAAGTTCTACGGGGACTTCTGCCTGGTCGAGCAGGCGTTCATCAAGGATCCGGACCGGAAGGTGAAGGAACTCTTGAAGGCGATGGCCGCGAAGGTCGGGGCGGAAGTGCGCGTGGCCGACTTCGCCCGCTTCCAGGTCGGCGAGGGGATGGAGAAACGCTCCGACGACCTTGCCGCCGAGGTGGCCAGGCAGCTCGGGCAGCACTGACTCGCCTGAGCCGTCCCGGAGGGACCGTGGCCAAACCGATCTACCGCCGCATCTTGCTGAAGCTGTCGGGGGAGGCCCTGATGGGGAAGCAGGAGTACGGGATCGACCCGGCGGTCCTCGCCGACCTGGCCGGGGAGGTGGGGAAGATCACGGCCTTAGGCGTCCAGGTGGCGCTCGTGGTGGGAGGCGGAAACATCTTCCGGGGCATCCGGACAAGCCGCGATTACGGCATCGATCGCGCGTCGGCCGACTACATGGGGATGCTGGCCACCGTCATCAACAGCCTCGCCCTGCAGGAGAGGCTGGAGCGCGACGGGGTGGTGACCCGGGTCCTCTCCGCCATCGAGATGCGGGCCATCGCCGAGCCGTACATCCGGCGGCGCGCCCTGCGCCACCTGGAGAAAGGGCGGGTGGTCATCTTCGCGGGGGGCACGGGGAACCCGTACTTCACCACCGACACCGCGGCCGCGCTCCGGGCGATGGAGATCAACGCCGACGCGATCCTGAAGGCGACGAAGGTGGACGGCGTCTACGACCGGGACCCGATGGTCCACAAGAAGGCGAAGAAGTTCAAGGAACTGACCTACATCGACGTCCTGCAAAAAAACCTCAAGGTGATGGACGCGACGGCGATCTCCCTGTGCATGGACAACGGCCTCCCGATCGTCGTGTTCGACCTGACGAAGCGCGGGAACATCGTCCGGGCGGTCCTCGGGGAGAAGATCGGCACCGTCGTCCACGGAGGCCACTGATGGAGGCTCTGCTCAAGGACGTTTCCGGGAAGATGACCCGGGGCATCGAGTCGTTCAGGAAGGAGCTCGGGAAGGTCCGCACCGGGCGCGCCTCGTTCTCGCTCCTGGACGGCGTCAAGGTCGACTATTACGGGACACCGACGCCGCTCCAGCAGGTGGGGACCCTCTCGGTGCCGGAGAGCCGCCTCATCACCATCACCCCCTGGGACGCCAAGCTGATCGGGGCGATCGAGAAGGCGATCCAGGCGAGCGGGCTGGGTCTGAACCCCGCGAGCGACGGGAAGATCGTCCGGGTCCCCATTCCCCCCCTGACCGAGGAGCGCCGGAAGGAGCTGGTCAAGGTGGTGAAGAAGATGGCCGAGGAGGCCCGGGTGGCGGTCCGCAACATCCGCCGAGAGGCGATCGAGCGGATCAAGGAGAAGGAGAAGAAGAAGGAGATCTCGGAGGACGAGATGAAGCGCGGCCAGGAGCGGATCCAGAAGGAGACCGACGCCTTCATCAGGAAGATCGACGAGATCCTCAAGGTCAAGGAACAGGAGATCATGGAGGTCTGAAACACCGGGCCTCCACTTCATCAACCCCGGCAGCAGAAGGAGGAAAACATCATGGCTGTAGTCATCAACGACGAGTGCACCGCTTGCGGCACTTGCATGGACACCTGCCCCACGGGCGCGATCGAGGAGGGCGACAAGTACAAGGTGAATGACACGTGCACCGAGTGCCTCGCCTGCGTCGATTCCTGCCCCACCGGCGCGATCGTCCAGAACTAGGACGTTCCTCCGGGAACTGTAGACCCCAAGGCCAAATGCGAAGCGGCGGAACCGACGCGGGCGCGCTTCCGCGCCACGTCGCCGTCATCATGGACGGCAACGGGCGATGGGCCAGGTTCCGCGGCCTTCCGCGGGTCGAAGGTCACAGGATGGGGATACGGTCCGTCCGCGCGGTCGTGGAGTGCGCGCGGGAGCTCGGCATCCCCTACCTGACCCTTTACGCCTTCTCCGTGGAGAACTGGGGAAGGCCCGAGCCCGAAGTCTCCACGCTCATGGGCCTGCTCCGGGAGTTCCTCCTTTCGGAGCTCCCGGAGTTCGTGCGTCACCGCATTCGTCTGAACGTCATCGGGGAGGCCTGGCAGCTCCCCGCCTTCGTCCGGGAGGCGCTCGCACGCACGCAGTCGGCGACCGCGGTCCATGACGAGATGACGCTGACCTTGGCGCTTTCGTACGCCGGGCGCAATGAGATCGTCCGGGCGGCGAGGAAGCTGGCGGAGGACGCCGCGGCGGGGCGTATCGCCCCGGAGCAGATCTCCGAGGAGGTCTTCGCCGGCCGGCTCGACACGGCAGGGATGCCCGACCCCGACCTGGTCATCCGCACCAGCGGGGAGCTCCGGGTGAGCAATTTTCTTCTGTGGCAGGGCGCATATGCCGAGTTCGTGTTCACCGACGTGCTCTGGCCCGATTTCGGGAAGCCCGAGTTCCTCCAGGCGCTCGACGAGTATTCCCGCAGGCACCGCCGCTTCGGGCTGACGGAGGAGCAGGCGGAGCCTCCGTCCGGCGGCAAGTAATCGTGCTCCGGAAAAGGGTCGCAACCGCCGCTGTCCTCCTGCCGCTCCTGGTCGGAACGATCCTTTACGGGAAAGGATGGCCCTTCACGCTGTTCGTCGGCGCCGCGACCCTCCTGTGCGCGGGCGAATATTTCAGGATGTTTCTCCTCTCCGCCCGCGACCGGTGGTCCGGGATCGCGGTCACCGGCCTGGTCTACGCCTCGGGGGCCGCTCTCCCGTACCCGGCGGCCGCGGCGGCCATCTTCCTCTGCGTCGCCGCGGGGATATTCCCCTTCCTCTCGGGACAAGGGGAGCCGGACGAACGGGTGCGGGGTGCGGCGCTCACCGCCCTGGGGGCCGTCTACATCGGGGGGTTCTTCTCGACCTACCCGCGGACCATCTTCCTTCCCCGGGGAGAGCACTGGGTGCTCCTGGGCGTCGTGGCGGTCTCCGCGGGGGACACGTTCGCCTATTTCGTCGGGCGGGCGTTCGGGAAGCGACGGCTTTCCCCCCGGATCTCGCCGAACAAGACCGTGGAGGGCGCCGCGGGGGGGCTCGCGGCCAGCGTGTTCTTCGCCACCGCGTACGCCGTCGCTTTTCTCCCGGGCGTCCCGGCCTGGTTCGCCTTCGGGTCGGCCGCGATCGTGGGCGCGGTGGGCCAGGCGGGGGACCTCTTCGAGTCGCTGCTCAAGCGGGCGGCCGAGGTGAAGGACAGCAGCGGGCTGCTGCCGGGCCACGGGGGGCTGTTCGACCGCTCCGACAGCATCATCGCCGTGGGTCCGATTCTCTACCTCCTGGCGATCCTCTCCGGGCAGGTCGGGGGACACTAGGATGGGCTTGCCGAAAGCGGTAGCCGTCCTGGGCTCCACCGGATCGGTGGGCCGAAGCGCCCTCGACGTGATCGCCCGTTTTCCAGGGAGGTTCCGGGTGGCGGCCCTGTGCGCCGGGAAAAACGCGAAGATGCTCGGGGACCAGGCGCGGCGGTTCCGTCCCGCCGTAATCTGCCTCTCGGAGGAGCGCGCCGCCGCCCGTCTGGGCCGCCTTCCCGCCGGCACCCGCGTGGTGTTCGGCGAGCAGGGGATGACCGAGGCGGTCTGCGCCAAGGCGACGGATACCGTCCTTGCCGCCGCCTCCGGTGTGTCGTCGGTCAGGCCGGTCATCGCGGCCGCGAGACTCGGGAAGCGGATCGCCCTGGCCAACAAGGAGCTGCTCGTAATGGCCGGCAGGTTCCTCGTAGAGGCCGCCCGGGCGGGGGGGGCGCGGATACTCCCCGTGGACAGCGAGCACTCGGCGGTCTTCCAGGCGATCGAGGGGCACCGCCGCGAGGACGTCCTGCGGATCATCCTCACCGCCTCCGGGGGGCCGTTCCGGAACCGCACCCTCCGCCAGATGAGGGAGGCGACGGTGGCCGAGGCGTTGGGGCACCCGACGTGGAGGATGGGGACGAAGATCTCGGTCGACTCCGCGACGCTCATGAACAAGGGGCTGGAGGTGATCGAGGCGACGTGGCTCTTCGGCCTCCCCCCCTCGAAGATCGACGTGACCATCCACCCCCAATCGGTCGTCCATTCGATGGTGGAATACCGGGACGGGAGCCTGATCGCCCAACTCGGGATCCCCGACATGCGGATCCCCATCGGCTACGCCCTCTCCTACCCGGAGCGGCTCCCCCTGGAACTGCCCAGATTCAAGCCGCATCGAATGGACGGATGGACCTTCGAGACACCTGATCGCAGGAGGTTTCCAGCCCTATCGATGGCCTACGCCGCCGCGGAGGCGGGGAGGACCGCGCCCGCGGCGCTGAATGCCGGGAACGAGGTCGCGGTCGACGCGTTCCTGTCGGGGAGGATCCGGTTCACCGACATCGCGAAAGTGGTGGAGTCCGTAATGGCCGGCTGGCGCGGGGGAAGAAGAAACGTTACCCTGTCCGATGTCTTCCGCGCGGACGGGGAGGCGCGGGAGGCGGCCATGCGACGGATATCCTTCATTCGGAGGCCCTGAAGCTCCCATGATCTACTTTCTCTCTTTCATCGTCGTCCTGGGGATCCTGATCTTCGTTCACGAGGCCGGGCATTTCCTCGTCGCCCGCAGGCTGGGGGTCGGGGTCACGAAGTTCTCCTTCGGGTTCGGGCCGAAGCTCGCAGGCGTCAAGCGGGGGGAAACCGAGTACCTGCTCTCGGCCGTCCCGCTCGGCGGCTACGTCAAGCTGGTGGGGGAGAGCGAAGGCGAGGAGATCCCCGAGGAGATGCGGGCCCGGTCGTTCCATCACAAGCCGGTCTGGGTGAAGATGGCGGTGGTCGCGGCGGGCCCCCTGGGGAACCTGCTCTTCGCGGTCCTCGTCTTCTGGATCGTCTTCCTGGGCGGGGTCCCCGTGCTGACGCCCAGGATCGGGAACGTTCTCCCCGACTCGCCGGCGGCCCGCGCAGGGCTGGCCGCAGGGGACGTCGTCGTCCGGGTCGGCGGGGAAGCCGTCGCGACCTGGGAGGAGCTTGCCGCCCGGATCCGGCAGGAGGGCGCGGGCAGGGAGCTCACGCTCACGGTGCGGCGGGGGGAGAAGGAGTTCACCGTCAAGGTCGTCCCCGAGATCCGGGAAGGGAAGAGCATCTTCGGGGAGAAGGTCCGGGAGCCCAAGATCGGGATCGTCGCCGGGCAGGAGATCGTCCGGCAGAAGCTCAACCCGGTCCAGGCGTTCGGCCGCGCCGGAAAGGAGACGGGGAAGCTGATAGAGCTGACCGTGATGACGGTCGTGAAGCTCGTGACGCGGGTCCTCCCCTCCGAAACCCTCGGCGGGCCGATCCTCATCGCCCAGATCGCGGGGGACCAGGCGCGTCAGGGGATCTCCCCGTTCGTCTACTTCCTCGGCCTGTTGAGCGTGAACCTCGGAATCCTGAACCTTCTCCCCATCCCGATCCTCGACGGCGGGCACCTCCTCTTCTTCTCGATCGAGGCGCTCCGCCGCAAGCCCCTCTCGCCCCAAGCCCGCGCCCTGGCGCAGCAGGTCGGCCTGGCGATCATCCTGATGCTGACGGCGCTCGTGTTCTATAACGACATCGCCCGCCTCGTCACACGGTAGCCTCTTGATCCTCGCCATCGAGTCCGCCACGGCTCACGGCAGCGTTGCGCTGGTTTCCGGGGACGCCGTGCTCGCGGAGGCGGCGCTGCCTCGGGGGCGCCAGTCCTCCGAGACGTTTCTTTCCGCCGTCGAGGAGCTTCTCCGGGCGACGGGGTCCGAGCCTGGAAACGTCACCCATGTTGCGGTTTCCGCCGGTCCGGGATCCTTCACGGGATTGCGGGTGGGGATGGCGGCCGCGAAGGGGTTCTGTTTCGGGTGGGGGGTGCCCCTGGTGCCGGTCCCGACCCTTCATGCACTCGCGCTCCGGTTTCCGGCCGCGGGCGCGACGGTGTGCCCGGTCCTGGACGCGAAGAAGAAGGAGGTTTACGCGGGCCTGTTCCGATGGGAGGGCGGGGAGTGCAGGAGACTCTCCCCCGACATGGCGGTCCCGCCGGACGCGCTTCCCGGAAGACTTCCCGAAGGGACGGTGTTCTTCTGCGGCGACGGGGCGGCCCCTTTCGGCGTGCTCTTCCGGGAGCGTCTTGGGGGAAGGGCCGTCTTCGCGCCCGAAGGGGAAGGGCTGCCCAGCGCGGGCGCGGTGGGCCTCCTGGCGGCGCGCCTCATCCGGGAGGGTGCGGCGGTCGAGGCCCGGTCGGCGGTACCCGCCTACATCCGTCCCTCGGAGGCGGAAATCAAGCGTGGAGCGAGAAACCAACCGTTAAGGATTGACTGATGAAGGGTTCGAGCTCCATACGTCATAGGTTCCCGGCTTTGTTTGACAATTTGTGCGTCTCTGTTAGACTGGACAATCATCCCAAAACCGGAGGTGCCGATGGGCCAGAGCCAGGACGCGAAGATGGCGTTTCTCATCGAAAAGGATCCGGCATTCAAAAACCTGGTTCAGGAGCACCGGATGCTGGATGAAAAACTGAAGGAATTCGACAGGAAAATATACCTGACGCCCGACGAGGAGATGGAGCGGAAAAAACTGCAGAAGCTGAAGCTCGCCAAGAAGGACCAGATCGCGAGGATGCTCACCGGGGCGTAAAGGCAAGGGGCACACCCACCGGAAGACCGTTCAATCCGGAACGAACCACCCTTGGGCGGGATGGCGCGCACGAGGGGTTTTTTTTATCTCGGAAAGGAGCAAGAGGAAAAAGGATGCGAAGCGACCGGACGAAAAAGGGATTGGAGCGGATGCCGCACCGGGCGCTCTATTGCGCCGCCGGCGTGCCGCAGGCCGCCATGGGGAAACCCTTCATCGGAATCGCGACCTCGTACACCGATCTTGTCCCGGGGCACGTGGGGATGCGGCCGCTGGAGCGCGTCGTCGAAAACGGCGTTCACGCGGCCGGCGGGTACCCGTTCCTGTTCGGGGTCCCCGCGGTATGCGACGGTATCGCGATGGGCCACAAGGGGATGCACTACTCCCTGCCCCTGCGCGAGCTGATCGCGGACATGATCGAGTCGGTCGCTGAGGCCCATGCCCTCGACGGCCTGGTCCTCCTCACGAACTGCGACAAGATCACCCCCGGGATGCTCATGGCCGCCGCAAGGCTCGACATCCCGTGCATTGTGCTGACCGCGGGCCCCATGCTCTCCGGACGCATGGGCGACCGGAGGCTTTCTCTCGTCACCGACACCTTCGAGGCGGTCGGCCGGTTCCAGCGGGGGGAGATCGACGGCAAGATGTTGCGTCACCTCGAGGCCGAGGCGTGCCCCGGTGAGGGCTCCTGCCAGGGGCTTTACACCGCCAACACCATGGCGTGCCTGACCGAGACCCTCGGGATGTCGCTGCCCGGCTGCGCCACCGCCCTGGCGGGGATGTCCAAGAAGCGGCACATCGGCTACGCGAGCGGCCAGCGGATCGTGGAGCTCGTCCGCAAGGGGATCACCCCCCGGCGGATCCTGACCCGCGCCGCGTTCGAGAACGCCGTCCGCGTCGACATGGCCCTTGGGGGGTCCTCCAACTCCGTCCTGCACCTGCTTGCCATCGCCCACGAGGCGGGCGTGCCGCTCCCTCTGTCCGAGTTCGACCGCCTATCACGGGAGACCCCGCAGCTCACCACCGTGACGCCCGCGGGCCCGCACATGATGGAGGATGTGGAGTTTTCCGGCGGGATCCCGGGCGTGCTCAACCGGCTGCTGCCCATGCTGAAGAAGAACCCGACCGTGGCGGGGGAGGACATAACGAGGATCGCCCGGCGGGGGCGGGTCCTTTCCGACGGCATCATCCGCCCCCTGTCGGCGCCCGTGCGGACCGAAGGGGGGATCGCCATCCTGACCGGCAACCTGGCGGCCGGCGGCGCCGTCGTCAAGCAGTCGGGTGTGGATCCGTCCATGTTCAAGTTCCGGGGGAAGGCCAAGGTGTTCGACTCCGAGGACGCCGCCATGGCGGCGATCATGGGCGGGAAGATCCGGCCCGGCATGGTCGTCGTCATCCGGTACGAGGGCCCCAAGGGGGGGCCGGGGATGCGCGAGATGCTCTCGCCCACCTCGGCGATCATGGGGATGGGCCTGGGGACGAAGGTGGCGCTCATCACCGACGGGCGCTTCTCCGGGGGGACGCATGGGCCGTGCATCGGCCACGTCTCCCCCGAGGCGATGGAGGGCGGGCCGATCGCCCTCGTCAAGGACGGCGACGAGATCGTCCTGGACATCCCGAGGCGGAAGCTCACCCTCGACGTCCCCGCCGCGGAGCTTGCACGGCGCAGGAAGACGTGGAAAGCGCCGGCTCCCAAGGTCCGGTCGGGCTACCTTGCCAGGTATGCCCGGCTCGTCCGCTCGGCGGGAACCGGGGCGGTGATCCACTAGTGCACTAGTGCTAGTACAGCGGATGCGTTGACCAGGAGGGATGCAGTGAAGATGACCGGAGCGGAAATATTCGTCAAGGCGTTGGCGGACCTCGGTGTGGACGTGGTGTTCGGGTACCCCGGCGGGGCGGTCCTGAACATCTACGACGCCCTCTTCAAGAACACGAAGGTCCGTCATCTGCTCTGCCGCCATGAGCAGGGCGCCGTCCACATGGCCGACGGGTACGCCCGCGCGTCGGGAAAGACCGGCGTCTGCCTGGTGACCTCCGGTCCGGGGGCGACGAACACGGTCACCGGCATCGCCACGGCCTACATGGACTCCATCCCGGTCGTCGTCTTCACCGGCCAGGTGCCGACGCTGATGATCGGGAACGATGCGTTCCAGGAGGCCGACATCGTCGGCATCACCCGGCCGTGCACCAAGCACAACTACCTGGTGAAGGAGACCAAGGACTTGGCCCGCATCATGAAGGAGGCGTTCTACATCGCCTCCACCGGCAGGCCGGGCCCCGTGCTCGTCGACATGCCCAAGGACGTCCTGGCCGGGTCGGCGGAGTACGCCCTCCCCAAGGAGGTCAACCTCCGCGGCTACCGCCCCACATACGAGGGGCACCCCCGGCAGGTGGAGAGCGCCGTCCGGCTGGTCAAGGAGATGGAGCGGCCGGTGATCTACGCGGGCGGCGGTGTCATCCTGTCCGGCGCCTCCCCGCAGCTCGCCGAGCTGGCGCACATCCTGGGGATCCCGGTCACGACGACTCTCATGGGCATGGGGGCGTTCCCCGGGACGGACCCGCTGTACATGGGGATGCTCGGGATGCACGGCACCTACTGCGCCAACATGGCGATCTCCCACAGCGACGTGATCATCGCCTTCGGCGCGCGGTTCGACGACCGGGTGACGGGGAAGGTCGACGAGTTCGCCCCCCACGCCAAGATCGTCCACGTCGACATCGACCCGACCTCCATCCAGAAGAACGTCCCCGTCGACATCCCGATCGTGGGAGACCTGAAGGACGTCCTCAAGAAGATGATCCGGCTCGTCAAGGGGGCGAAGGAGGCGGCGCAGTACCGGGAAAAGATCGGGCCGTGGCGGGGGCAGATAGAAACGTGGGCCACGACGCACCCGCTCTCCTACAAGCGGGGGAAGGGGAAGATCAAGCCCCAGTACGTGGTCGAGCAGATCTACGCGCTCACGAAGGGGCAGGCGATCATCACCACCGAGGTCGGCCAGAACCAGATGTTCGCCGCCCAGTACTACAAGTTCGACCGCCCGCGCACCTTCCTGTCCTCCGGGGGGCTGGGGACGATGGGGTACGGTTTCCCGGCCGCGATCGGCGCCCAGGTGGCCATGCCCGACAGGCTCGTGATCGACGTGGCGGGGGACGGCAGCATCCAGATGAACATCCAGGAGCTGGCGACGGCCGTCCAGTACCGGCTCCCCGTCAAGGTGGTGATCCTTAATAACGGTGCGCTGGGGATGGTCCGCCAGTGGCAGGAGCTCTTCTTCCAGGGGAAGTATTCGCAGACCTGCCTCCCGCAGATCCCCGACTTCGTCCGGCTGGCGGAAGCGTACGGCGCCGCGGGGTTCCGGGCGACCCGGACGGAGGAAGTGACGGAGGTGCTTTCGAAAGGGTTCTCCGCAAAGGGGCCGGCCGTAATCGACATCCCGACGGACCCGGACGAGATGGTCTACCCGATGGTGCCCGCGGGGGCGCCGCTGACCAAGATGCTGCTCGTATGACGCGAATGCCGCGCAGGTAAGGAGACAAGCCGATGCGCCATACCATATCCGTGATGGTGGAGAACGAGTTCGGGGTGTTGAGCCGCGTCGCCGGCCTGTTTTCCGGCCGGGGGTTCAACATCGAGTCGCTCTCGGTCGCGGAGACGCTGGACCCGTCCGTGTCCCGGATGACGATCGTGACCAGCGGGAACGACCAGATCATTGAGCAGATCCTCAAGCAGTTGAACAAGCTCATCTCGGTCATCAAGGTCGTCGACCTGACCGGGGTCGAGACCGTGGACCGCGAGCTGGTCCTCGTCAGGGTCAACGCCGAGTCCGAGACGAAGGCGGAGGTGCTGCGGCTCGTGGACATCTTCCGGGCCAAGATCGTGGACGTGGCCCCCCGGTGCTACACGATCGAGATGACCGGGGACGGGGGCAAGGTCAACGCCCTCCTCCAGCTGCTCCGTCCGATCGGCATCAAGGAGATCGTGCGGACGGGGCGCGTGGCCATCGCGAGGGGGATGTAGGCGGCCGGCGCGGATCGGAAGGACCAACCAAATCAAGGGAGCATCGAGGGAGGGGAAACGATGGTGAAGATCTTCGGGGAGAAGGATGCAAAGCCGCAGGCGCTCAAGAAGAAGACGATCGCGATTCTCGGTTACGGCAGCCAGGGGCACGCCCACGCGAACAACCTGAAGGAGAGCGGCATGAATGTGATCGTCGGGGAGCTCCCCGGCGGCGCCGCGGCGAAGAAGGCGCAGGAAGCGGGGTTCGAGGTCTACGACGCGTCGACCGCGGTCGGGAAGGCGGACGTGGTCTCCATGCTCCTCCCGGACGAGCTGCAGGGGAGGATCTACCGGGACTCGGTCGCCCCGAACCTTTCGAAGGGCGCGTTCCTCATGTTCGCCCACGGTTTCAACATCCACTTCGGCCAGATCGTACCCAGGCCCGATATCAACGTCTTCATGGTGGCGCCGAAAGGCCCCGGGCACCTCGTGCGGGCTCAATACCTGAAAGGGGAGGGGGTCCCCGCCCTCATCGCCGTCCACCAGGACCCCTCGGAGAAGAGCAGGGAGATCGCTCTCGCTTACGCCGCCGGGATCGGCGCCGCGCGGGCGGGAGTGATCGAGACGACCTTCCGGGAGGAGACCGAGACGGACCTGTTCGGGGAGCAGGCGGTCTTGTGCGGCGGGGTCACGGCCCTGGTCCTGGCGGGGTACGAGACGCTCGTCGAGGCCGGCTACGCGCCGGAGATGGCCTATTTCGAATGCCTCCACGAGCTGAAGCTCATCGTGGACCTCATCTACGAGGGAGGGATCTCCACGATGCGGTACTCGATCAGCAACACGGCGCAGTACGGGGACCTGACCCGCGGGCCGCGGATCGTCACGGAAGAGACGAAAAAGGAAATGAAGCGGATGCTCGGTGAGGTGCAGAACGGGTCGTTCGCCCGGGAGTGGATGCTCGAGAACCAGGCCAACCGCCCCGTGTTCAACGCGCTCACGCGGCGCGGCGAGGAGCACCCGATCGAGGAGGTGGGGCGCCGGCTCCGCGCCCTGATGCCCTGGATCGCCAAGGGGAAGCTGGTTGACAAGACGAAGAACTAGGCGCCCCAATTCGTGGGTGCGGTTGCCTATCCGGGTGCCGGCGGCGCCTCTCTCTCCGCGTGACACCCCTTCCTCGCTACCGCTCCGGCAGCCGTCCTTGGCTGCCTGCGCTGGCGGGTGTTTTTCGCTCTCGCCCTCCATGGCTCTGCGAAAAACACACGCCCGCTCGGATGGGGTGTCACGCTCCGCGGCGCCTCCGGCCGCTCTTTAGGTTCGGGACCATGTTTGCGATGCGGCACACCAAGCCCGGGGGAAGAGGCCGTTAGGTGAGCCGGGAGACGGAGCAGAGGGGTGGAGTGATCGCGCCGGAAGGGGTTCCGTTCGTTCTCTCCGCGGCGGCCGTCGCCGCGGCCCTGTATTTCCTGTGGCCGAAGAGCCTGCCGCTCGCGGTTTGTGCGCTGCTGCTCGCCGCGTTCGTGGCGTGGTTTTTCAGGAACCCCGAGCGGATTCCTCCAGCGGAACCCGGGGCGGTGATTTCCCCTGCGGATGGTAAGATAGTTTATTGTGGCGATTGCCCGCCGGGGAGATACAACGAGGAGACGGGGAAGAAGGTGAGCGTGTTCATGTCGGTGTTCGACGTGCACGTCAACCGCGCCCCGGTCTCGGGGAAGGTGGTCGCGGTCCGCTACAACCCCGGGAAGTTCCTGGCGGCGAACGTCGACAAGGCGTCGCTCGAGAACGAGCAGAACGGTGTGGTCATCGAAACCCCCGGAGGCCGCAGGGTTTCCTATGTGCAGATCGCGGGGCTGATCGCGCGGCGGATCGTGTGCGACTTGCGCGAGGGGGACGCGGTGAATCAGGGGCAGCGGGTGGGGATGATCCGTTTCGGTTCCCGGGTCGACGTCATTCTCCCCTCCTCCGCGACCCTTCGCGTCGGACTGGGCGACCGCGTTCGGGCGGGGGAGAGCGTCGTGGGGGTGCTTCCATGAGGAGAAGAGAGCGCAGGGTAGACGGGATCAGCCGGGGGATCTATGTCCTCCCCAACCTGATCACCTCGGGCTCCCTGTTCGCCGGGTTCTATTCGATCGCGGCGACCTATAACGGCCAGTTCGAGAGAGCGGCGATGGCCATCATTGCGGGGGTCGTGCTCGACGGCCTGGACGGCCGCGTGGCCAGGATGACCCGCACCACCACCAAGTTCGGCGTGGAGTACGATTCGCTGGCCGACCTGGTCTCCTTCGGTGTCGCGCCGGCGTTCCTGGTGTACGGCTGGGCGCTCTCCCATTTCGGCCGGTGGGGCTGGCTGGCGGCGTTCCTCTACCTGATCTGCGGGGCGCTCCGGCTGGCGCGGTTCAACGTCCAGGTCAACACGGTCGAGAAGGGGAAGTTCAACGGGCTGCCGATCCCCGCGGCCGCGACCTTCATCGCGTCGATCATCCTGCTCTTCTACCATATGGGCGGGTCGGGGAGCTTCAAGCACCTGGCGCTGCTCCTGGCCATCTACGTGCTGGCGTTCCTGATGGTGAGCACCGTCCGGTACCACAGCTTCAAGGACCTGGAGGCGTTCCGGAGGCGGCCGTTCAACACGCTGGTGGTGTTCATCTTCCTGGCGCTGCTTTTGGCGGCGGAGCCGCAGGTGATGCTCTTCCTGCTGAGCTCCATCTACGTCGTTTCGGGACCGATCGGGGAGCTGGTCGGGGTAATCCGGCGCCGGCGCGGGAAAATTCCGGAAAGCGAGAAGCGGGCCGATGGGCATGACGCTTACAGAGAAAATCCTCGCTAGGCACGCGGCGAAGGACCGGGTCGAGCCGGGGGAGCTGATCCTCGCGAGGGTCGACCTCGCACTGGGCAACGACGTGACGAGCCCGATCGCCATCGAGGCGGTCAGGAAGATGGGGGTCAAGGCGGTGTTCGACCGGGAGAAGATCGCCCTGGTCCCGGACCACTTCGCCCCCAACAAGGACATCAAGTCCGCCGAGCAGATAAGAATGATGCGGGAGTTCGCCCGCGCGTACGGGATCGTGAACTACTTCGAGGTCGGCCGGATGGGGATCGAGCACGTGCTGCTCCCGGACGAAGGGCTGGTGGTCCCCGGAGACCTCGTGATCGGCGCCGACAGCCACACCTGCACCTACGGGGCGCTGTGCGCCTTCTCGACCGGCGTGGGGAGCACCGACCTGGCCGCGGCGATGATCTCGGGGGAGGTGTGGCTCAAGGTCCCCGAATCGATCCGCATCGCGCTCTCCGGAAGGCCCGGAAAGTGGGTGGAGGGGAAGGACGTCATCCTGCACATCATCGGGAAGATCGGCGTGGACGGCGCGCTCTACCAGGCGATGGAGTACGCCGGGGACGGGCTCACATCCCTTCCGATGGCGTGGCGCTTCACCATGTCCAACATGGCGATCGAGGCAGGGGCGAAGAACGGCATCTTCCCGTTCGACGAGACCACCCGCGCTTACGCCGACGGGCGGACGAAGAGAAGGTACGAGGTGGTGACCGCCGACCGGGATGCGCGGTACGCCGGGGAGATCGCGGTCGACATGTCCTCCCTCGAGCCGCAGGTGGCGTTCCCGCACCTTCCCGAGAACACGAGGCCCCTCTCCCAGGTCGGCAACGTCCCGATCGACCAGGTGGTCGTCGGGTCCTGCACCAACGGGAGGATCGAGGACCTGCGGAGCGCGGCCGCCGTTCTCAAGGGCCGGAAGGTCCACGATGCGGTGCGAATGCTCGTGTTTCCCGCCACCCAGGAGATCTACCTGCAGGCGATGCGGGAAGGGCTGATGGAGGTGTTCGTCATGGCGGGCGCGGCGTTCTCCACGCCGACGTGCGGGCCCTGCCTGGGCGGGCACATGGGGATCCTCGCCAAGGGGGAGAGGGCGATCGCCACCACCAACCGGAACTTCGTGGGCCGGATGGGGCACCCCGAGAGCGAGGTGTACCTCGCCAATCCCGCGATCGCCGCGGCGTCCGCGGTGCTGGGCCGGATCGGCGGCCCCGACGAGATCCGGTAGACGCGTGCATGCCGTGGGGTCCCCCGTGAGGCGAGCGTAGCACGCCAGCGGACCCCCGAGGCATCGCGGGTTACGGAGTCGTCGACCAAGGGAGGCAGGAGAATCCATTTGCGGGAGAGCGCGGCCGATGATGCTTAAGGGCAAGGCGTGGAAGTACGGAGACGACGTCGACACCGACGTGATCATCCCGGCGCGGTACCTCAACACGAGCGACCCGGCGGAGCTGGCGAAGCACTGCATGGAGGACATCGACCGGGGTTACGCCTCGAAGGTGTCCCCGGGGGACTTCATCGTGGCCGGAAAGAATTTCGGCTGCGGCTCCTCCCGGGAGCACGCCCCCATCGCCATCAAGGCCTCCGGGGCCTCCGCGGTGATCGCCCGGTCGTTCGCGAGGATCTTCTACCGCAACGCCTTCAACATGGGCCTTCCCATCTTCGAGGCGCCCCAGGCGGTCGGCGAGATCGACGCCGGGGACCTTCTCTACGTCGACATGGAGCGCGGCGCCCTGCGGAACGAGACGAAGAAGAAGGAGTACCGGATCGCTCCCGTCCCGCCGTTCATGCAGGAGCTGGTCGCTGCGGGGGGGCTGCTGAACTACATGGCCGCCCGCCGGAAAGGAAAATAGCCGCAATGCCGAAGATCTGCGTGTTCCCCGGGGACGGGATCGGCCCGGAGGTCGTGCGGGAGGCCCTCTCCGTCCTCCGGACCGTGGAGGAGGTCGCGGGCGGGCGGTCCTTCGAGACGGAGGAGGAGCTGCTCGGGGGGGCGTCCTACGACGTCCACGGGGTTCCGATGACCGAGCGGGCGATGGGCCTGGCGTGCGGCGCCGATGCGGTCCTCCTGGGGGCGGTCGGGGGTCCCAAGTGGGACCCGCTGCCCTTCGCGGTGCGGCCCGAGCGGGCGCTGCTGGGATTGCGGAAGAACCTGGGCCTCTTCGCGAACCTCCGGCCGGCGAAGGTCTTCGCCCCCCTCCTCGACGCCTCCCCCCTTCGGCGGGAGCTCGTCGAGGGGATCGACCTGGTGGTCGTTCGGGAGCTGACGGGCGGGATCTACTTCGGGGAGCCCCGGGGGATCCGGGTGGAGAACGGAGTGGAGGTGGGGATCAATACAGAGGTCTACACCCGGCCGGAGATCGAGCGGGTCGCCCGGGTGGCCTTCGAGCTGGCGAGGAAGCGGGGGCGGAAGGTGACTTCCGTGGACAAGGCCAACGTCCTGGAGGCCACGGAGCTGTGGCGCAGGATCGTGACGGAGGTGCACGACCGGGAGTACAAGGACATCGACCTCTCCCACATGCTGGTGGACAACTGCGCGATGCAGCTCATCCGGCACCCGAAGCAGTTCGACGTCATCGTCACGACCAACCTCTTCGGCGACATCCTGACCGACGAGGCGTCGATGATCACCGGGTCGATCGGGATGCTCCCCTCCGCTTCTCTCGGCGGCAGGGTGGGGCTGTACGAGCCGATCCACGGCAGCGCCCCGGACATCGCCGGGAAGGGCGTGGCCAACCCCCTCGCGACGATCCTTTCCGTAGCGTTGATGCTCCGGTATTCTTTCGGCATGCCCGCCGAGGCGGTGTGGATCGAGGAGGCGGTGGAAAAGGTGCTCGCCGACGGCTTCCGGACGGGGGACATCTACCGGGAAGCGCCGGGGGTGCGCCGGGTGGGAACCGGAGAGATGGGCGAGCAGGTTCGGCGCGCTGTGAGGAAACAGGCAGAGGGAGCCGTACGTAATATAGTTCGGTAAAACTTAGGAGGCTGCACTAACCTCCTACGACGCGAGGTGAAGCGATGAGCGCCAAGAGTTTCAACGTCGCCGTGGCGGGCGCCACCGGCGCGGTCGGTGAAGTGATGCTGCAGATCCTGGCCGAGCGGAGGTTCCCCGTGAAGAACCTCCGCCTCCTGGCCTCCGAGCGGTCGGTGGGGAGGCGGCTCAAGTTCAAGGGGGAGGACGTCCCCGTCGAGCTGCTCCGGAAGAGCGCCTTCAAGGGGATCGACATCGCGCTGTTCTCGGCGGGAGCCTCCCGGAGCAAGGAGTTCGCCCCGGCGGCGTGGGAATCGGGCGCCGTGGTGGTCGACAACTCCTCCGCGTTCCGGATGGAGCCGGACATCCCGCTCGTGGTGCCGGAGATCAACCCGCAAGACATCGCCCAATACAGGAAGCGGGGGATCGTCGCGAACCCGAACTGCACGACGATCATCACGATCATGCCGCTCAAGCCCCTGCATGACTACGGCAAGCTCAAGAGAGTGGTGGCCTCCTCCTACCAGGCGACCTCGGGCGCGGGCGCCAAGGCGATGGCGGAGCTCGTCGCCCAGACGAAGGCCTTCGCGAAGGACGAGAAGATGGAGGTGGCGGCGTTCAAGCACCAGATCGCCTTCAACGTCATCCCCCACATCGACGCCTTCCTGGAAAACGGGTACACCAAGGAAGAGATGAAAATGACGAACGAGGGGCGCAAGATCATGGGGCTTCCCGACCTGCGGGTGACCTGCACCACGGTGCGCGTGCCCGTGCTGACCGCCCACTCGATCTCGGTGAACGCCCAGTTCGAGAAGAAGATCACCCGGGAGAAGGCTCAGGAGCTTATCGCGAAGTTCCCCGGATGCCAGGTGATGGACGACCCGGCGACCAACGTCTACCCGATGCCGCTGTTCTGCGCGGGGAAGGACGACTGCTACGTCGGCCGGATCCGGGAGGACGACAGCGCCGAAAACGCCCTCAACCTGTGGGTTTGCGGCGACCAGCTCCGCAAGGGCGCGGCGCTCAACGCCATTCAAATCGCCGAGGTGCTGGCCGCGAAATACCTTCAGCCCGCGGCGGTCTGAAAATCACGGGGTGCGGCGCGTTAATCTGACCCTCTCGTACGACGGGACCGCGTACCTGGGGTTCCAGGTCCAGCCGAACGGGCCGACGGTCCAGTCGGTCCTGGAGGAGGCGCTGGAGCGGTTGCTCCAGGAGTCCGTGAAGATGCGGCCGGCAGGGCGCACCGACGCGGGCGTGCACGCGCGGGAGCAGGTCGTCGATTTCGCCGACTCCGGGAACCGTCCCCTCGATACGATCCTCCGCGGCGGGAACGCCCTTCTGCCTCCCGACATCCGCATCCTGTCCGCCGAGGAGGCTCCTCTTTCCTTCGACGCCCGGCGCCACGCCAGGGAAAAGGAGTACCGGTACTTTCTCCATCTGAACCCCGTGGCGTCCCCGTTCTTTTCCCGCTATGCCTGGCACATCGAGAAGCCCCTGGACCTTGGCGCGATGAAGGAGGGACTGGCCCACATCCTCGGGGAGCACGATTTCTCCTCGTTCCGGGGCCAGGGATGCACCGCCGTGACGACCGTCCGGACGATCTTCCGGGCGGAGCTGGGTGTGCAGCTCCCGCCTCTCCACTTCATCGCGATCGCCGGCAGCGGGTTCCTGCGGCACATGGTCCGCAACCTCGTCGGGACGCTGGTGGACGTCGGGAAGGGGAAAGTCCCGCCGGGGCGAATGAAAGAGCTTCTCTCCCTCCGCGACCGCAAGCAGGCCGGTCCCACCGCCCCCGCGCACGGCCTGTTCCTATGGGGGGTCACCTACTAGCCCAGCGCCCTTGCCGCGCGGGCCAGGAGGCGGCAGAGCTTCCGAACGCCGAACGACTTGTTGACCGGCGCGCCGTCGAAAGAGTCCGGCAGCAACCTTGGAGCTACCGCTGGGGTGTCATGCGGGAAAAAGGCGGAGTAAGATGAAACGTATTGGAGATGCCGCCGAGGGATCCGTATGAAGATCACGATCCGTCTCATCGTATCTCTGACTTTCGTGGTTGCCCTGGTCGCAATCGGATCCTCCTTCTACCAGGTCAGGGAGGAAAGGATCCGCCTTGCGTCCGAGCTGGAACGACGGGTTGCCATCCTGGCCGAAAGTCTACGGGAATCGGTGATACCCCTTATCAACCCGGATTCCCCCCAAAAACTCCACCGCCTCGTCGAACGATTCGGCAATCGCGAACGACTTCAGGGGATCGCCGTCTATGACAGCCAAGGCGCTGTGCTGGCATCCACTGCCGACCTCAAGGAGCAAGCCTCGCAGCCCATCCCCCAAGTCGTCCGTTCCATCACGGACAACCAGACGGCAAGCGACTTTATCCATATCGGAAGCAAGAAAACCTACATCTACGCTTTGCCTCTGATTCACGAAGATAAAACCCTGGGGGTCCTGGCGCTTTTCCACAATGCTTCCTACATCGACGTAAGGCTCTCCGATATATGGAAACACAACCTCTTTCGCTTCCTGATATTGTCGCTGCTGGTCGTCGCCATAACCGTTCTCGTGGTGCGTTGGAGCGTCACGGGGCCGATAGCCCAAATCGCATCCTGGATCAGAGACCTGCGCATGGGGAAAGAGAAGGCGGGTAGACCATTCATTTCCCCCGGAAAAGATGCGCTGGATCCGTTGATATCGGAAGTGAGCCGCATGGCGAAAAGTCTTGCCATGGCGCGCGCAGACGCGGAAGAGGAGGCCAAGTTGCGTCTCCAAGCCGATTCCCTGTGGACGGCCGGCCGCCTTAAAGAGCATATGCGCGTGGAACTCGGAGGGAAAAAGCTGTTTCTCGTTTCGAACAGGGAACCTTACGTGCACACAAAGGAAGGTCGAAATGTCAGATGCATCATTCCCGCGGGCGGTCTGGTTACCGCATTGGATCCTGTCATGCGGGTCTGCGACGGCCTATGGATGGCGCATGGCAGCGGGGATGCGGACCGCGAAACCGTAGACGACAATGACAAGATCCGCGTGCCTCCCGAGGAACCTGCGTACACCCTGAAAAGGGTATGGCTGACCAAGGAGGAAGAAGACGGCTATTACTATGGCTTTTCAAATGAAGGCCTGTGGCCGCTCTGCCACATTACCCATACCCGTCCCGTTTTTCGCCTGGACGACTGGTCCCATTACCGGACCGTGAACGAGAGGTTCGCCGAGGCCTTGTTAAAGGAAATCGCCCGTGAGAAATCCCCGTTGATCCTTGTCCAGGATTATCATCTCGCCCTGCTTCCTTTGCTGGTGAAGAAGAAGCGTCCCGATGCGAAAGTGGCGCTCTTCTGGCACATCCCGTGGCCGAACCCCGAAGCCTATGGCATCTGCCCGTGGCATCAGGAGATCCTCCTGGGAATGCTCGGAGCCGACATCATAGGATTTCATATTCAATTTCACTGCAACAATTTTCTGGAGACCGTCGATCGATTCCTGGAATCGAAAGTCGACTGGGAGCGGTTCTCGGTCACCCGGGGAGGCCATACGACATCGATAAAACCCTTTCCCATCAGCGTCAGTCTCGAAAGCTTGACCAGGATGGCTCCTGCGGGCGAAGAGGCGCCAAAGGAACACGTACGAAAGGAGATCGGCGTTCAGGCGGACTATCTGGGGGTGGGGGTGGACCGCATCGACTACACGAAGGGGATCCCCGAACGCTTCCGGGCCATCGAGCGATTTTTCGAGAAGTCCCCTGAATTCATGGGAAAATTTACTTTCGTGGAACTGGGTGCGCCCAGCCGCACACATCTGAAGCGATACCGCGACCTCATGGCGGAAATCGAAGAGACGGTCGAAAAAATCAACTGGCGATTCCAGACAAAAAAATGGAAACCGATCGTTTTCCTCAAGGCACATCACAGCCACGAGGCCATCGCTCCCTTCTACAGGGCATCCGACATCTGCATGGTCACCTCCCTGCATGACGGGATGAACCTGGTTGCCAAGGAATATGTCGCCGCTCGAAACGACGAAGACGGCGTATTGATCCTGAGCCAGTTTACGGGCGCCTCCCGCGAATTGAAGGACGCCGTCGTTATCAACCCTTATGACATCGAAAAAACGGCCGATGCCATCCGTTTTTCATTGAAGATGGAGCCCGCCGAAAGGTCCGGGAGAATGAAGCGGATGCGCGCCACCATCAAGGAACACAATGTCTATCGGTGGGCGGGGAACCTCATCACGGAGCTCGCGCGGCTGCGACTGCCCGAGACCGTGAGCTGAGATATCACCCGGTGCAAGGCGGCGAAAACTCGAGTCGAATGACACGCCTGCTTCCCCTCGCGCTCGCGCTGTCGATCCTTTTCCCTTCCGCGGCGCTTGCCGCGGGGGAGGACCCCTCCCTTCCGCTTCTACTCTTTCTCGTGTTGATCCTCCTCACCGCGAAACTGATGGGGCACGTCTCCGTCCTCCTCGGGCAGCCCCCGGTCCTGGGAGAACTCTGCGCCGGGATCCTCCTGGGAAACCTCGGCCTCATAGGGATTCCCGCGGCGGGGGGGCTTGCCGCGGACTCCTTCGTGGACATCTTCGCCCGGATCGGAGTAGTCATTCTCCTCTTCCAGGTGGGGCTCGAATCGACGGTCCGCGACATCATGAAGGTCGGGTTTTCGTCGCTGCTCGTGGCGGTCCTGGGCGTGATCGCCCCGTTCGGCCTCGGCTGGCTCGTCGGCGCCTGGCTCCTGCCGGGGGAATCCGCGTATGTCCATGCCTTCCTGGGCGCCACCCTCTGTGCGACCAGCGTCGGGATCACGGCCCGGGTCCTTCAGGACATCGGGAAGTCCCGCGAGAAGGAGGCGCGGATCATCCTGGGCGCCGCCGTGATCGACGACGTCCTCGGGCTGATCGTCCTGGCCTCCGTCTCCGGGATCATCCTCGCCGCGGACGCCGGCGGGCAGGCGGACTGGATGTCCACGGTCATGGTCGTCCTCAAGGCCGTCGGATTTCTTGCGGGCTCGCTGCTCCTCGGGACCTTCCTCACCCCGAGGCTCTTCCGCCAGGCGGCAAGGCTACGGGGCCCCGGCGTCCTGCTCGGGGTCTCCCTCGCCTTCTGCTTCCTCTTGGCCTACCTCGCGGGACTGGCCGGGCTCGCTCCCATCGTGGGGGCGTTCGCGGCGGGGCTGATCCTCGAACCGGTCCACTTCCAGCAATTCGGCGACGACAGGATCCACTCCCTGGAAGAAGGCCTGACCCGGCTTGCCGAGTTCCTTGTCCCCGTCTTCTTCGTCGCCATGGGCGCCAAGGTGGACCTGCGCGCCTTCGCCTCGGCGGATGCGCTCCTGCTCGCCCTTGCCCTGACCGTGGCCGCCGTCGTGGGAAAGCAGATCTGCTCCCTGGGGGTCGTCGGGAGGGGGCTCAACCGGTGGGCCGTCGGAATCGGGATGATCCCCAGGGGGGAGGTGGGGCTCATCTTCGCCGGGATCGGGATGACCCTCGTCCTCCGCGGGGAGCCGGTCGTCGATGCCGCGACGTATTCCGCCGTCGTGATGATGGTCTTCGTCACGACCCTCGTGACGCCTCCTCTGCTCAAGCGGGCCATGCGGCCCCGGGCGGCGGCGAACGGATCGACGACGGGGGACCCGTCGTGACCGCATGGATCGCGTTCGCCGCGTGCGCCGCGGCCATCGTCGCGTCCGGGACCCGGCTCTCCCGGCACGGAGAGGTCATCGCGGAGAAGACCGGGGCAGGAAGCATCGGCTGAAGGAGGTCCTCGCGAAATGGATGATGGATGTCCCGGAGGTCTGGACGATCGATGCCGGCGTCATCGGGGAGGACCGATACTGGATACGGTTTCTGGATGCGGACGACCGATACGTCGTCGTGTTCGAATTCGACGGGAATTTCGACATCCTCTTGGAGATGCGCGTCGACAGCCTGGCATGGGAGGGGGAGGACTTCTTCACTTCCCGGACGCGGTGAAAACTTCCGCCCGGCCCCCGGGCAGGACAATTTCCCCTTGACGATTGGCGCCGCGTGGGATTAAATACACCCTTTGATTTCCAGGGGAAAGGTTTGTGCCGATGAAGAAGACGGAGTATTTCACGCGAGACGAAGCGAACCAGGTCTGGCACGTGGTGGACGCCAAGGACAAAGTCCTTGGGCGGCTCGCCACGAAGGTGGCCGAGGTCCTGCGGGGCAAGCACAAGCCGACCTTCACCCCCAACGCCGACGTCGGTGATTTCGTCATCGTGGTCAACGCCGACAAGGTGAAGCTGACCGGCCGGAAGATGACGGAGAAGGTTTACTACCGCCACACCGGCTACATGGGGGGGCTGAAGTCCACCACTCCCGAAAAGGTGCTGAAGCAGCACCCCGAACGGCTGATCGAGTGGGCGGTCAAGGGGATGCTGCCCAAGTCGCGGCTGGGCGACCGGCTCTTCACCAAGCTCAAGGTTTACGCCGGGCCCGACCATCCCCATCAGGCCCAGCAGCCCAAGGCCCTGGCCGTCAACGAATAGGAGGGGATCCAAGCGACATGGCCCAGACGAAGCTCTACGCAACGGGAAAACGGAAGACGGCCATCGCCCGCGTCTACCTGAAGTCGGGCAGCGGCCGCATCAGCGTCAACGGGAGGGAGTTCGAGAACTACTTCCCCGTCCTCGCGCTCCGCGCGGTCGCGGTCCAGCCGCTGGTCCTCACGGGCAAGCGGCAGGCGATCGACGTGGAGGTGAACGTCAGCGGCGGGGGGCCCGCGGCCCAGGCCGAGTCGGTGAAGTACGGCATCGCCAAGGCGCTGCAGGCGGACAACCCCGATCTGCGCACGGTGCTCAAGCGCGCGGGGTTCCTGACGCGGGACGCACGGATCAAGGAACGGAAAAAATACGGCCGCCCGGGGGCGCGGAAACGGTTCCAGTTCTCCAAGCGGTAAGGACCCGGGGCGCAACCCGCCTGGTCCAACGATTCCCGGAGGGGAAGGCCGCTTTTGCCTTCCCCTTTTCGTTGGTGCGCCAGGCATGGCGCGCAGCGCCATGACTGGATGCAGTCTGGGGACGTTCTTCAACTTTACTTTTTTGGACGTCGGAAAGCCCGGGGACGAAAACTTTTCATGCTGGGGACGTTCTTCAACTTTCCGCAAAAGAACACCTCCGAAAGTTGAAGAACGTCCCCATGCCGCATGAAAAGTTTTCGTCCCCGGGCTTAAAAGTAAAGTTGAAGAACGTCCCCATATAAAAAGTTTTTGGAACGTCCCTTATTTTGATGGGCAGGGACCCCTTGCGACGTTGCGACTTCCGGCATCGGCGATCGGTGCGGCGGAAGGTATAATCACTTGAGAACGCTCCCCTCAAGGAGAGAAACATGAAGAGGGTTGCCATATTCGGCGCGACGGGGTACACGGGCTTCGAGCTCATCCGGCTCCTTTTGTCCCATCCCCGCGCGAAGATCTCGGCGCTGACCTCCGAGCAGTACTCCGAGCAGCCGGTCGACCAGGCTTTCTCTCCCTTCCGGGGGAGGCTCCCGGGCGTCGCCTTCGGCAAGATGGAGAAGATGCTCTCCGCGGACGTCGACGCGGCCTTCCTCGCGCTGCCGCATACGGTTTCGGCCCCGGTGGCCGAGGCGTTCCTTGCGAGGGGGATCCCCGTCATCGACCTCTCGGCGGACTTCCGTTTCCGCAGCATCCCCCTCTACGAGTCGGTCTACGGCGTCCGGCACAAGAGCCCGGCCGCCGCTTCCAAGGCGGTATACGGCCTGCCCGAGATATACCGGCAGCCGCTCCGCAGGACGAAGCTCGCGGCCGTTCCCGGCTGCTTCCCCACGTCGGTCATCCTCGGCCTGTACCCCCTGCTCAAGGAGGGGCTCATCGACCGGAAGGGGATCGTGGCCGATTGCAAGACGGGGGTGTCGGGCGGGGGCAGGAGCCCGTCGCTCGGCTTCCATTACCCCGAGGTCGAGGAGGGGGTCCGGCCGTACGGCCTGCCGAGGCACCGCCACAACCCCGAGATGGACCAGGAGCTCTCGCTCGCCGCGGGGGAGAAGGTCTCGATCACCTTCGTCCCCCACCTGATCCCGATGGTCCGCGGGATCCTCGCCACCTGCTACGCCACCCTGAGGCCGAAGGTCTCCGAGGAGGCGGTGGCGGCCGCCTACCGGAAACATTACGCGAGAGAGCCCTTCGTACGGCTGTGCCCGTCCGGGGTCCTTCCGTCCACCAAGGACGTGGCGGGCAGCAATTTCTGCGACATCGCTTTCCGGGCCGACGGGAGGACCCGCCGGGCGATCGTCGTCTCCGCCATCGACAACCTTGTGAAAGGGGCCTCCGGCGCGGCCGTCCAGTGTTTCAACCTGATGATGGGGTTCCCGGAGGAGGACGGACTCCGCGCAGCCCCGCTCTTCCCATGAGCGGCAGGCCCTCGGGAGTGGCGGTGGTGATCCCCGCCCGCTACGCGTCGACCCGGCTGCCGGGGAAGCCCCTGGCCCAAATAGACGGTCGTCCGATGATATGGTATGTTTGGGAAAAGGCAATGAAATCGCGGCTTGCCTCCCGTGTGGTCGTGGCGACCGACGACCTGCGCATCGTGGAGGCGGTCCGCGGTTTCGGGGGGGAGGCGAGGATGACGTCGCCTGCCTGCGCCTCGGGGACCGACCGGGTGGCCGAGACCGCCCGGGACCTCTCCGAGGAGGTCATTGTCAACCTGCAGGGCGATGAGCCGATGATGCACCCCTCGGTCATAGACGCGGTCGCGGAGCCCCTGCTCCGCGATCCGGCGGTCCGGATGACGACCGCCGCCCTTCCCCGGGACGACCCGGAAGAGTTCGTCCGCCCCTCCGTGGTGAAGGTGGTCACCGACGACCGCGGGGACGCGCTCTACTTTTCCCGGTCCCCCATCCCCCATTTCCGGGACACCGGATCCGGCAGGTACCGCAAGCACCTGGGGATCTACGGGTACCGGAAGGACTTCCTGTTCACCGTTTCCGCCCTGGCTCCGTCCTCCCTGGAGGAGGCGGAACGGCTGGAGCAGCTCCGGGTGCTGCAGAACGGCTACAGGATCCGCGTCGTGGATGTGCAATACGACTCCGACGGGGTCGACACTCCCGAGGACCTCCGGGCGGTCAAGGAGAAGCTATGCGGGCCGAAAGAACGATAAAGACCATAAAGCCGAAGTTCATCTTCGTGACCGGCGGGGTCGTCTCCTCGCTCGGCAAGGGGCTCGCGGCCGCATCGATCGGCGCGCTCCTGGAAGCCCGGGGCCTGAAGATCACGATGCTTAAGCTCGATCCCTACATCAATGTCGACCCCGGAACCATGAACCCGTTCCAGCACGGCGAGGTCTTCGTGACCGACGACGGCGCCGAGACCGACCTGGACCTGGGGCACTACGAGCGGTTTGTATCCTCCCGGATGGCGAAGAAGAACAACTGCACCACGGGCAAGATCTACCACTCGGTGATCACGAAGGAGCGGCGGGGCGACTACCTCGGCGGGACGGTGCAGGTCATCCCCCACATCACCGATGAGATCAAGCGAGTCATCTTTTCCGCGGCGCAGGGGTATGACCTTGCCATCGTGGAGGTCGGCGGCACGGTGGGCGACATCGAGAGCCTTCCGTTCCTGGAGGCGATCCGCCAGATCCGGACCGACCGCGGGAAGGAGAACGTCCTCTACGTCCACGTGACGCTCGTCCCTTACATCGGGACGGCGGGGGAGCTGAAGACGAAGCCCACCCAGCACAGCGTGAAGGAGCTGCGCGAAATAGGCATCCAGCCCGACGTCCTTTTGTGCCGCTGCGACCGGCCGCTGCCCAAGGACATCAAGGGGAAGATCGCCCTGTTCTGCAACGTAACCGAGGACGCGGTCATCACCGCCCGGGACGTGGAGCAGATCTACGAGCTGCCCCTGGTCTTCCACCAGGAAGGGCTCGACGACAAGATCATGGAGCTCCTGAACATCTGGGCGGGGGAGCCGAGGCTCGACGCCTGGGCAAAGGTCGTGGAGAAGTGGAAGAACCCCGTTGGGGAGGTCACGATCGCCATCGTGGGGAAATACGTCAACCTCCGCGAGTCCTACAAGAGCCTTAACGAGGCGCTGACCCACGGCGGGATCGCCCACTCGGTCCGGGTCCTGCACCGCTACGTGGACTCCGAGGAGGTCGAGCGGCAGGGAGCCGAGGCGCTCCTGAAGGGCGCCGACGGGATCCTGGTCCCCGGGGGGTTCGGTTCGCGCGGGGTCGAGGGGAAGATCGCCGCCGTGAAGTACGCCCGGGAAAACCGCATCCCCTATTTCGGCATCTGCCTGGGGATGCAGGTGGCCGTGGTGGAGTTCGCCCGGAACGTGTGCGGCCTTGCGTCGGCCAGCAGCCGGGAGCTCGACGCCGGGAGCGAATGCGCCGTCATCGACCTCATGCCGGACCAGCGCGGGGTGGTGGAGAAGGGCGCGACGATGCGGCTCGGCGCCTACCTGTGCCGCCTTTCCGAAAAGTCGCTCGCCCGCAAGGCGTACGGAGCCGCGGAGGTTTCGGAGCGGCACCGGCACCGGTACGAGTTCAACAACGAATACCGGGATCTCCTCTCGGGCAAGGGGCTGCGGATCACCGGCCTTTCGCCGGACGGCCGCCTGGTCGAGATCGTCGAGATCCAGGACCATCCCTGGTTCCTCGGCGTCCAGTTCCATCCCGAGTTCCAGTCGCGGCCGATGGCTCCCCACCCCCTGTTCCGCGACTTCATCGGGGCGGCGTACACGATCTCCCGGGGGCAGGTCCTCGCGTGATCCGGCAGGTCGAGATCGCGGGGAGGGTCCGGATCGGCCCGGGGAACCCGCTGGCCTTCATCCTTGGCCCTTGCGTCCTGGAGTCGGAGGAGCTCGCGTTCGACGTGGCGGCCTGCATCGAAGGGATGGCCGTCCGCCTGGGCGCCGGCATCGTCTTCAAGGGGTCCTTCGACAAGGCCAACCGGTCCTCGAAGGGGTCCTACCGCGGCCCCGGGCAGGAGGAAGGGCTGCGCATCCTGGGGGAGGTCAAGCGGAAATTCGGCCTTCCGGTGACCACCGACGTGCACGAACCCCGCCAGGCACGGGCGGCGGGGGAGGTGGCCGACCTGCTGCAGATCCCCGCGTTCCTTTGCCGGCAGACCGACCTGCTGGTGGCGGCGGGAGAGACGGGCGTTCCGGTCAACATCAAGAAGGGGCAGTTCATGGCGCCCTGGGACATGGAGAACGCGGTGGAGAAGGTGACGTCGACCGGGAATTCCGCCGTCCTCGTCACGGAACGGGGGACCACGTTCGGCTACAACAACCTGGTCGTCGACTTCCGGGGGATTCCCGCCATCCGCGAGCGGATCTGCCCGGTGGTCTTCGACGCCACGCACAGCGTCCAGCTTCCGGGGGGGGCGGGGAAAAGCTCGTCGGGCGAGCGGCGGTTCGTGCCTCCCCTCGCCAGGGCGGCGGTGGCGGCGGGGGTGGACGGGGTGTTCCTCGAAGTCCATCCGGACCCGGACCGGGCCCTCTCCGACGGCCCCAACAGCTTCCCTCTCGCCGATGTCGAAGCCCTCTTGCGGACCCTCCTGGCGATCCGCAGTGCGGCGGAACCCGGGAAAGCCCCGGAAGGAGGGTGCGCATGAGCCGCGACCTCAAGGGGCGCGCCGCGCGGGTTCTCGCGGTGGAGGCGGAAGGGATCGCCGGGCTCCGCGAAAAGCTCGACGAGAACTTCACGCGGGCGGTGGAGATGCTGCTGCACGCCCCGGGCAAGGTGATCGTGACGGGGATGGGGAAGTCCGGCCTCATCGGGCGCAAGATTGCGGCCACCCTCGCCTCCACCGGGACGCCTGCTTTTTTCCTTCATCCGGCGGAAGGGATTCACGGGGACATCGGGATGGTCAACAAGGGGGACGTCGTGATCGCCCTTTCGAATTCCGGGGAGACCCTGGAGGTCGTGCGCCTCCTCCCCGTCTTCAAGCGGCTGGGCCTTTCGCTGATCGCCCTGACGGGGAACCCGGGCTCGACCCTGGCCCGCCATGCCGACGCGGCGATCGACGTCGGCGTCCGGGAGGAGGCGTGCCCGATGGGCCTGGCTCCGACGGCGTCCACCACGGCGGCGCTGGCGATGGGGGACGCCCTTGCGGTCGTCCTGTTCGAGGAGAAGGGGTTCTCGGAGCAGGACTTCGCGATGCTCCACCCCGGAGGCATGCTTGGGCGAAGGCTGCTGACGGTGGAGGAGCTTATGCACGCCGGAGAGGACGTCCCGCTGGTGCCGGCCGAGACGCCGCTCAAGGACGCGCTGTTCACGATCAGCGCCAAGCGGCTGGGCGTCACCGGCGTCGTCAACGGGTCCGGCGCCCTCGTCGGGGTGATCACCGACGGGGACGTCCGCCGGGCGATGGCGAGGGGGGTCGACCTCTTCGGCACGCGAGCCTCCGAGGTGATGTCGACGAACCCCAAGCGGCTGTCCTCCTCCGAGCTTGCCGCGTCGGCCCTCCGGAAGATGGAGGAGCACTCGATCACGAGCCTCTTCGTCTTCGACGCGGAGGACAAGGAGCGGCTGGTCGGCATCGTCCACATCCACGATCTCCTCAAGGCGGGCGTGGGATGAAGGCCTCCACGGTGAGGGCCGGGGCCGCCGAGAAGGCGGCGAGGGTCCGGCTGTTCCTGCTCGACGTGGATGGGGTCCTGACGGACGGGGGGATCGTCTTCGACGGCGACGGGCGGGAGATCAAGCGGTTCCACGTCCGGGACGGGCACGGCATCAAGATGATCCAGCGCGCGGGGGTCGAGGTGGGGATCATCACCGGGAGGACGTCGGAGGTGGTGAACGTCCGGGCGAAGGAGCTGGGGATCGCTCTCGTCCGCCAGGGCGCCACCGACAAGGTGGCCGCATGGAGGGAGATCCTCCTGGAGAAGGGGATCTCCGCCGAGGAGACCGCCTACGTCGGGGACGACATCGTCGACGTGCCGCTGCTCCGGCAGGTGGGCTTTTCCGCCGCCGTGGCCGACGCGGAGAGCGAAGTCCTCGTCGCGGTCGATTTCGTCTCTTCCCGGGCGGGCGGCCACGGGGCCGTCCGGGAGATCATCGAGTTCGTCCTGCGGTCCAGCGGCGCGTGGGAGAAGATCGTGGCGAAATATCTCGGGAGCGAGAGACCGTCCACTTGAGTTCACTACGAGGGATCGAGCTCCGAGGGGCCGCCGACCGAACAGGGAGGAAGAGCCGGCATGGATGCCGGCGACAGGCCCCGAGGCGGGCGGCGCAGCGAAGGCAGGACGCCTGAGCGAGAGCCGCCGGGAGGAAAAGCCCGAAATGGAGCACATCTGAACATGAGGCGCCGGAGGATCCTTCCCCTCGCGATGGTGCTCGCCGTTCTTTCGGGGATCCTGGCGCTGGCCGGGATCCTGGGGAAAGATGCGGGCCGTACCGGCGCGGGAGGGGCGCCCGCGAACGGCCACGCCGGGCCCGAGCTCCTCCTCCGGGGGGTCGATTTCCGGGAGGTCCGGAAGGAGGGCCCGCAGTACCGCCTCCTTTCCGACCAGGCTTCCTACCTGCTGGCGGCGCGGAAGCTCGCGGCGACAGGCGTGACCCTCCTGCTGCAGGAGAAATCCGGCGGGATCGTCGTCCGCGCCCGGAGGGCGTTGTGGGCCATGGAGGCCGGGCAGATCCTCCTTCCCGAAGGGGCCGAAGCCGTAAGCCCCTCCGGCTGGACCGCCGCCGCCGACGCGGCAAGCCTTTCCCTTTCCGAACGGCTACTCGCCGCCGAAGGGAGGGCATGGCTCTCGGGGCCGGGTGTTACGGTCGCAGGGGAAAACCTGGTCTGGCGGTGGGGGGAGGGGAAGATGGAGATCGAGCTCCCGAAGACCCGGTTCGAGCCGGCCAGGGCATTTCCCCGAAAGGGGTGAGACGATGCGGAACCGCATGGCGCTACTGGTCCTCGTGATCCTTGCCGTCGCGGCCTCCACCGTCTCCGCGGAGGAGCGCAGAGCCCTTCGGCCGGAGGAGCTGGGGAGCCGACCCATCGAGATCACGGCGGACCGCCTGTCCGCCGACAGCGCGAGGAATTCGGTGACCTTCGAGGGAAACGTCGTCGCGAAGCAGGGCGACGTGACCCTGTATTCCGACCGCCTGTTCGCGGAGTATTCCCGCGTGGCGGGGGCCATCGAGAAGGTCATCGCCGACGGGAACGTACGGGTTGTACAGGAGGGGAAGGAGGCGCGGGCGCCGCATGCCGTGTTCTACAACCTGGAGCAGCGGATCGTCCTGTCGGGGGGGGTCGACCTCATGCAGGGGGCCAACAACCTGAAGGGAGAGACGGTGACCATCTATATCCGGGAGAACCGCTCCGTGGCGACCGGAGGGGAGGGGGGCCGCGTCAAGGCGATCATCCACCCCAAGGGGCAGGCGGAAACGAAGGAGAAGGAGAAGGCCGGCCAGTGAATACCCTTTCGGTCCGTGACCTGTCGAAACGCTACCGCCATCGGGAGGTGGTCAAGGGGGTCTCGCTTGTGATCGACCCCGGGGAGGTCGTCGGGCTCCTGGGCCCCAACGGCGCGGGCAAGACCACGATTTTTTACATGATGGTCGGCCTCGTGCGTCCGGACAGGGGCGAGGTGCTGCTCAACGGTCAGGAGGTCACGCGGCTGCCGATGCACCGGCGCGCCCGCATGGGGCTTGGCTACCTCCCCCAGGAGCCGTCGGTCTTCCGGAAGCTCACCGTCCGGGAGAACATCCTCGCTTTCATCGAGGAGACGCCACTCCCCCCCGGCGAGCGGGAGGAGCGGCTGCACCTGCTGATGGGGGAGATGCGCATCGAAAACGTCGCGGAGACGATGGGCTTTTCGCTATCGGGGGGGGAGCGCCGGCGGGTGGAGATCGCCCGGGCCCTGGTGATGTCGCCGTCCTTCCTCCTCCTCGACGAGCCGTTCGCGGGGATCGACCCGATCTCGGTTGCCGACCTGCAGCAGATTATCCTTGGTTTAAAGGAGAAGGGGATCGGGGTTATAATAACGGATCATAACGTGCGCGACACGCTTAAGGTGTGCGATCGGGCATACATCATCTCCGACGGGGAGATCCTCCTGGCAGGAAACCCGGAGGAAATCGCGGCGTCGGCCCGCGTGCGGGAAATCTATCTGGGAGACGGGTTTACGCTTTAACCGTCCGGGACATCCATGGCGTTGGAGTTAAGACAATCCCTGAAGCTCAGCCAGCAGCTGGTGATGACCCCCCAGCTGCAGCAGGCGATAAAACTCTTGCAACTTTCGCGCCTGGAGCTCCAGCAGGCGATTCGCGAAGAGATGGAAAAGAACCCCGTCCTGGAAGAGGGGCAGGAGGGGGGCCCGGAGGAGGAGGCGACCGTCGACGAGGCGCCCGCCCCCGGGGAGGCCGTTTCCTCGCCGGAGGTCGCCGAGCCCCCCGCCGGGGAACCTCTGACCCGGGAGGACAACGGCCTGATCGACCGGGTCGACTGGAACTACTACTTCGGGGACGGGGCCTCGTCGGAAGGCCGGGGGGAACGGGAGCGGGACCGGGACGAGGAGGACGGCCGGCCCTATTACGAGAACATGCTGACCCGGCGGTCCACGCTTGCCGAGTACCTGGAGCTGCAGCTCACCCTCTCCGACGCCGACGAGAAGGTGCGCGAGATTGCCCGCTACCTGATCGGGAACATCGACGAAAACGGGTACCTGAGGGTCACCGCCGAGGAGGCGGCCGAGGCTCTCTCCGAACCGGTCGAAGCGATAGAGGCGGCGATCGCCAGGATCCAGGCGATGGATCCCACCGGCGTGGGGGCGAGGGACCTGCGGGAATGCCTGATGGTCCAGGCGAGGGAGAAGGGGGACGATTTCGCCCTCCCCCTGAAGATCCTCACCGACCATTTCGACCTCTTTGCACGGGGGGACATCGCGGGGATCTCCCGGCGGATGCGGATCTCCCGGGAGGCGGTCAAGGAAGCCTACCAGAAGCTGGTCACCCTCGACCCGAAGCCGGGGCGCGGCTTCTCGGGGGACGACGTCCACTACATCACTCCCGACGTCTACATCGTCAGGATCGACAACCAGTGGGTGATCACCCTGAACGAGGACGGCCAGCCGAGGCTTAAGCTCAGCTCCTATTACCGGCGGCTCCTCTCCGGCGGGGAATCGCTCCCGAAGGAGGACAGGGAGTTCATCAAGCAGAAGGTCAACTCCGCCCTGTGGTTCATCAAGAGCATCCAGCAGCGGCAGCGCACCATCTATAAGGTCGTGGAGAGCATCATGAAGCTCCAGCGCGACTTCCTGGAGAAGGGGCCGAAGTACCTGAGGCCGCTCACGCTGCGCGACGTGGCCGAGGAAATCTCGATGCACGAGTCCACGGTTTCCCGGGTGACGAGCGGGAAGTACGTCTACACGCCCCACGGCATCTTCGACCTGAAGTACTTCTTCAACTCGGGTTTCAACCGCGACGGGGGCGAGGAGGACATCGCGTCCAAGTCGGTCAAGGAGAAGATCCGGGAAATCATCGGCTCCGAAGGGGGCGAGAAGCCTCTATCGGACCAGGAGCTGATGCGCCTGCTCCGGAACCAGGGGATCCGGATCGCCCGCCGCACCGTGACCAAGTACCGGGCGCAGCTGGGAATGCTGCCCTCGTCGAGAAGAAGGAAGCTTTTTTAGCCGCAAGATATCGTTTTCGAAAGGGGGGGAAGAGTGAACAATATATCCGTCACGTTCCGCCACATCGATCCGAGCCAGCCGCTCCGGAGCTACGTCACCGAGAAACTCGGGAAGATCCAGAAGGTGCTGGACAGGCCGTTCGACGCCCACGTGACGCTGTCCGTGGAAAAATACCGCCACATCGCCGAGGTGTTCCTGACCGGCAAGGGGATCACGATCAAGGCGTTCGAGTCCACGGACGACCTGTATTCCGCCATCGACCTCGTGTCCGACAAGGTCGAGCGGCAGCTCAAGAAATACCGGGAGAAGAAGAAAGACAAGGGGCAGGGCGCAAGCCCCGCTCCGATGGTCTCGGGATCGTCCCTCACGATCCGCGAAGGCGAGGAGGGGCCGCGGATCATCCGCTCCGACAACTTCCTGCCCAAGCCGATGAGCGTGGAGGAAGCCGCCCGCCACCTCGACATGCTCAAGGTCGACGTAGTGATGTTCGTCAACCAGGAGACCAACCAGCCGAGTGTCGTCTTCCGGCAGCAGGACGGAAACATCGGGTTCGCGGAGCCTTCCGCCCGATGAAGCTCCTGGACATCGTCTCGCCCGAAGGGGTGGTGGACGACCTCCGGGCGGAGACGAAGGAGGGGGTGCTGCGCGAGATGTCGGAGGCGGTGGCGGCAAGGGTCCCCACGCTCTCCGCGCAGAGCCTCACGTCGATCCTGATGGACCGGGAGAGCCTGGGCAGCACGGGGATCGGGGACGGCGTCGCGATCCCGCACGGCAAGGTTCCCGGGCTTACCCGCCTTGTGGCCGTTTTCGGCCGGAGCCGCACGGGGGTGCAGTTCCACTCGATGGACGGCAAGCCCGCCCACCTGTTCTTCCTCGTCGTGGCGCCCGAGCAGTCGGCCGGGATGCACCTGAAGGCGCTGGCCCGCATCTCACGCCTGCTCAAGGACGTCCGGTTCCGCGAGTCGCTCCTCTCCGCCCGCGACGCCGACGAACTCCGGAGGATCCTAAAGGAGGAAGACGACCGGGCCTGAGTGCTGCATTTCATAAATAAGGCCACGTCTTGTCTGCGCGAGGCGCAGCCGCAGGGGGGTCCGGCGCAAGCGAGTAGCCGCGGCGGAACCGGCGAAAGGCCCCGTTTTCCTGGGATGGACAAGGGTGAGCGGACTGCATGGGGAGCTGGAAAGACTGGGAGGGGAGCGTTGGGCACGTTCGGCCGCTCCCGCCATCCATGGCTCCCGCGGCACTAGGCCATCCCTGGCCGTCGCTGATGCAGCCGGGGAGCCGCAGGCGACGATGCGAGCACGGAGCCACCGGAGGCGAAGCGCCTCACGGAGTCAGCGGCTGAATACGTGATCGCAGTTATGAACTGCAGCACTTAGGCGGGAGCGATCAAGGAGGCAGGGGACGTGCCCATTACGGTCGACCGTTTTCTCCAGGCCTGCGCGGCGCCACTCGGAATGCGGCTCCTGGCCGGGGCCGACGGCCTGACCCGGGAAATCACGGAACAGCGGATCCAGAAGGCGGGTCTGGCGCTCACGGGAGAGGTCCAGTCCACCCACGAGGGACGGATCCAGGTCCTGGGCGACACCGAGATCACCTATTTCGAGATCCAGCCGCCCGAGCGGCAGGCCGCGATCGCCGACGTCTTCTTCTCCGGACCGATGGCCTGCGTCGTGGTCGGGGGCGCGTTCCCCGTCCCCGGGATCTTCCTCACCGCCGCCGCGCGCCACGCGGTGCCCCTTTTCTCCTCCCCCCTCTCCACCGGCCAGCTCTTCGAGGACATCCTCAAGCACCTCGCGCTGCTCTTCGCGGAGATGACCACCGTCCACGGAGTCCTGATGGACATCATGGGCGTCGGGGTCCTGCTGATGGGCCGGAGCGGGATCGGGAAAAGCGAGTGCGCGCTCGACCTCATCCTCCGCGGGCACCGGATCGTCGCGGACGACATCATCCACCTCGAGAAGCGGGGGCCGGGGACGATCCTCGGAAAGGGGAGCGACGTTACCCGGCACCACATGGAGGTCCGGGGCCTGGGGATCATCAACATCCGCGACCTCTTCGGCCTCTCCGCGATCACAGACCTGAAGAAAGTGGAGGTGATCATCCAGATCGAGGAGTGGGACCCCGCCAAGGAGTACGACCGCCTGGGCCTCGAGGACCGGAGGTCGGCGTATCTCGGCGTCTCCATCCCGACGCTCCTCATCCCGGTTTCGCCGGGGCGGAACCTGGCCACTATCGTGGAGGTGGCGGTCAGGAACCACATCCTGAAGGCACAGGGGGTGCACTCCGCACGGGAGCTCGTCGAACGGCAGACCCGCCGGACGGAAGGGCCCCCCCCGCGATGACCCCGGCCAAGAGCGTCCACCGCCTTGCGCGGGTCGTCATCGTGACGGGACTCTCCGGATCGGGGAAGAGCACGGCCACGAAGGTGTTCGAGGACATCGGTTATTTCTGCGTGGACAACCTCCCGTCCGTCCTCCTGCCGAAGATCGTGGACATCGTGACCGAGGCCCGCGGGGAGGGCGCCCTGATCGCCCTCGTGGCCGACGTGCGGGGGCGCGAGTTTCTGCCGGACTTCGCGAGGGTGATCGAGGATCTCCGCCGGGAGCACCACGACGTCAAGGTGCTGTTCCTGGACGCCGAGGACGACGTCTTGCTGCGCCGTTACAGCGAGACCCGCCGGAAGCACCCGCTCGCGGGGCGCGGGGGGGCGAAGGAATCGATCGCCCGGGAGAGGAGGCTGCTCTCCCCCCTCCGTGAGATCGCCGACACGGTGCTGAACACCTCCCAGTTCACCGTCCACCAACTGCGCGACGCGCTCCTGCGCCGCTTCCGCGGGGAAGAGGGCGGGGAGCTGCGGGTCAGCATCGTCTCGTTCGGGTACCGGTACGGGATCCCCCTCGACGCGGACATGGTCGTGGACGTCCGGTTCCTTCCCAACCCCAACTTCGTTCCCGAGCTGAAAGCGTACACGGGTCAGAACCGGAGGGTCCGGGACTACGTCATGAAGGCAGAGACCACCCGGAGGTTCTACCGCCTGCTGACCTCCTTCTTGCATTTCCTGCTCCCGCTTTATACAAAGGAAGGGAAGGCGTATTTCACCTTGGGGATCGGGTGCACGGGCGGGAGGCACCGCTCGGTGGCCGTCGCGGAAGCCCTGGCGAAGGACCTCGCAGGCCAGGCGTCTCCCATCGTGGTGCATCGGGACCTCGCGCGCTCCCCCCTCCCGGCCAGGAGATCATAATGATCGGCATCGTCGTCATCTCGCACGGCCGACTGGCCACCGAGCTTCTCCGGGCGGCGGAGATCATCGTCGGGAAGGTGGAGAACTCGGTCGCCGTCGACATCGACCCGAAGATGGGGATGGACGAGATCCGGAAGGCGGTCGAGGGGGCGATCCGGACGGTCGACCTCGGGAAGGGTGTGCTCCTCCTCACGGACATGTTCGGGGGGACTCCTTCCAACATCGGGCTGTCGTTCCTGGGCACCCACCAGGTCGAGGTGCTGACCGGGATCAACCTCCCGATGATGATCAAGCTGCCGATGGCCCGTGCGACGATGTCGCTCCCCGACTTGGCGCGGCACCTCCAGGAGTACGGCCAGCGCAACATCACGATACCCGGTGATATGCTGAAAAAAAGGGTGGAGAAGAAGTAGAGATGTCGCTGGTGCTGGTGCGGGTGGACTGCCGGCTGATTCACGGGCAGGTGGTGGAGACCTGGGTGCCGCACACCGGAGCGGATTGCCTGGTGGTGGCCAACGAAGACCTTGCTTCCAACGCGTTTCTCCGGTCGGTCATGGAACTGGCGGTTCCCCGCTCGATCCGCGTCGTCTTCTGCAGGTTGGACGAGGTCGCCGACGCACTCGCAGAGATCGACCGCCACGGCGAGAAGGCGATCCTCCTGTGCGCGACCTTCGGGGACGCCCTCCGGATCCACCGCGCCGGCATCCGGTTTTCCGCCGTCAACATCGGCAACCTGCACTACGCCGCCGGCAAGGTCGAGATCTCCCCGTCGGTGTTCTTCTCGCCGGAGGATTTCGACGCGGTCCACTGCTTCCGCCATAAGGGGGTCGCCGTCGACGTTCGCTCCACGCCGTTCGAGGCGGGGACATCCTATGAGCCCGAGAGGGAGTAAGAGTGTTCCGTCTCGCAAATAGGCCGATGCACCGAGAGGACCGATGCGCCGCTTCCGGCGAGGCGCGCGACCGAGGCGTACTCGCCAGTGGTACGGCGAGGGAGCGCAACGAAGCCGGAGCGGATGCAGCGGGCCTCGAATGCCGGATTATTTGCGAGACGGGACACTAGAAATGGCCTGGCAGTTCATAATGGCCGCTGCCCTGGGGTGCCTCGCCTACCTCGACCGCACCGCCGCGTTCCAGTTGATGCTCCACCGGCCGCTCGTGGTGGCCAGCGTGATGGGGGCCCTGTTCGGGAACTTCGCGGCGGGCGCGCAGGTGGGCGCGGTGCTGGAGCTCCTCTACCTTGCCCGCCTCCCCGTGGGAGCCTCGATACCGCCCGACGACACGGGGGCCGCCATGTTCGGCGGGGCCGCCGCGGCGGTCGCGTCCTCGTCCCTCGGCCTCGACGCGGGGAGCTACACCGCCATCCTGCTCCTGTCGGTGCCGTGCGCGGAGCTCGGCAAGTCCGCCGACCGCTTCGTGCGGCGCATCAACGGGAGGATCGCCACCCTCACGGTTGAGTCGGTCGAGCGCGGGGACTCCCAGGCGGTGGAGCACGGGCTGCTGGCCGGACTGTCGCTCTTCGCCCTCTCCGGGATGGCCCTGGCGCTCCTGTTCACCGGCGCGGGGGTGGCCGTGGCGAAGTTCCTCCTCCCCCTGTTCGGCCCCGCGAGCAAACTCCGGTTCGCCGCCATGATGCCCGTGCTGCCTCTCATCGGCTCGGCGTCGGTGTTCTCGTGCAGCCGCACCGAACGGGCCGCGCCGGCGTTCTACCTGACGATGGGGACGGTCTTCGGGGCAACCCTCTTCTTCCGGTGGGTGGGATAGATGAGGGGGCCGGACACGGCGTTCCGTCGAAGCGTGTGGCTGCGCCAGTTCCTGCTGCAGGGGTGCTGGAACTACGAGGGGATGCAGAACGTGGGCTTCGCCTACAGCATCCTGCCGGCGCTCCGCCACTTCTACAACGGCCGCCCCGAAGAGCTTACGAAGGCGATCAAGCGCCACCTGGAGTTCTTCAACACGCAGCCGGCAATGGGAGGGGTGATCCTCGGCGCAGCGGTGCGGATCGAGGAGCGAGTGGCGGCGGGGGAGGCCGATCCCAGGGCGATCGGGACGTTCAAGGTGGGGCTCATGGGTTCGCTGGGAGCGATCGGCGACGCCTATTTCTGGGGGGCGCTGAAGCCCATGGCCTCCGCGGCGGGCGCGATCCTCGCCCTCGTCCATCCCCTCCTCGGGATCGGCGCGCTCCTGCTGCTCTATAACATGTCGCACATACCGGTCCGGCTCCGCGGGTTCGCCGCCGGCATGGCGGGGGAGGAGAGCGCGGTCCGGTACCTGAAAGGGGCGGGTTTCACGGCCAGGACCGAGGACCGCAAGATGCTCGCGGCGGTCCTGGGCGGGGCCTACGCGGGAGTGATCGGCAGCAGGACGGCCTTCCTCACCGGAGGAGGAGCGGCCGCGCTGGGCTTCTTCCTGATCGCGGCGCTTTCGGTCCACCTTCTCACCGTGCTGTTCCGGAAGGCGGTGTCGCCCTCGGAGGTACTGCTGTTCCTGTTCATCATCGGCACGCTGATCCTGTTGCAATGAACTGCTCGGAAGAGAGGCCAGGAGGAATGGAGACGGGTTCGCAGCCGGTCACCCGACAGTTCGAGATCATGAACCGGTTGGGATTGCACGCGCGCGCCGCGGCGCAGCTCGTCCATCTCGCCAACCGGTTCGCCTCGGACATCCGGCTTTCCAAGGACGAGATGGAGGTCAACGGCAAAAGTATCATGGGGGTGCTGATGCTGGCCGCCCCCAAGGATTCCCTTATCCTGGTTCGCGCCGACGGCCCGGATGCGGCGCAGGCGGTGGACGCCATCGGCCTGCTGATCGCGCGCAAGTTCGGGGAGGAATAGGATTTTGTGACCAACGGGGGACGCCAGAAAATGAAGGTGATGCACGGGATCCCCGCATCCGCCGGCGTGGCCATAGGCCGGGGCTTTTTCCTTTCCCGGGCGCTGCCCAGCTCCGTCCACTCGACGGTCCTCCGCGAAAAGGTCGAAGAGGAGGTTTCCGCGTTCCTGCGCGCGGTGAACCGGTCCAAGGAGCAGATCCGCGGGATCCGCGAGGGGGTGAAGGACCACTCCTCCGAGCACTACCAGATCCTCTCCGTCCACCTGGCGCTCCTCGAGGACTCGATGCTCATCGACCAGACGGTCCGCCTCATCCGGGAGAACCAGTTCAAGGCGGACTGGGCGTTCAACAAGGTCCTCCAGAACCTCCTGGAGACCTTCCATCGCATCGAGGACCAGTACCTCCGCGAGCGGGGGCACGACCTGCGGCAGATCGGCCATCGTGTGCTCGAGAACCTCGCCGGCAGGCCCGTCGACTCGGTCGCCGCCATCCGGGACGCCGTGATCGTGATCGCCCACGACCTCTCCCCGGCGGACACCGCCCAGATCCTCAAGAGCCCCGTCCTGGCGTTCGCCACGGACGTGGGGAGCAAGACCTCCCACACGGCGATCACCGCGCGCTCCCTCGGGATCCCCGCGGTGGTGGGTCTCGAGCGGGTGACCGACGAGTTCGCCGAGCCCGACGAGATCATCGTCGACGGGGAGGAGGGGATCGTCATCCTGCGGCCCACGCCCGAGGCGATCCGCGAGTACACGGAAAAGCGGAAGGAGTACTCTCTCCGGATCCGCGACCTCTCCAGGTTCGCCAGGCTCCCGGCCGTTACCCGGGACGGCAGGACGCTCCGGCTCCACGCCAATATCGAGTTCGCCGAGGAGGCGGACGCCGCGCTCCGGAGCGGGGCGGAAGGGGTGGGGCTGTACCGGACGGAGTTCCTGTTCCTCAACCGGAAGGACCTCCCTTCGGAGGAGGAGCATTTTCAGACCTACCGGAAGGTGACGGAGAAGTTCGCCCGCCATCCCGTCACTATCCGGACCCTGGACCTGGGCGGGGACAAGTTCGCCTCCCAGATCGAGCTGGCCGACGAGATGAATCCCGCGATGGGCCTCCGGGCGATCCGGTTCTGCCTGAAAGAGAAGGAGATCTTCAAGGCCCAGGTGCGCGCCATCCTGCGGGCGTCGTCCCACGGGATGGTCCGGATGATGTTCCCGATGATCTCCGGGGTGGGTGAGCTGCGGGCGGCCCTGGCCCTCGTCGAGGAGGCGAGGGCCGAGCTGCGCAGGAAGCGGATCGCCTTCGACAAGGAGATGCCCGTGGGGATCATGGTGGAGATCCCTTCCGCGGCGATGGTCGCCGACCTGCTGGCAAGGGAGGTCGATTTCTTCAGCATCGGGACCAACGACCTGATCCAGTACGCCCTGGCCATCGACCGCGTGAACGAGCACGTCTCGTACCTCTACGAGCCGCTGCACCCTGCGATCCTGCGGCTGGTGCGCCGCACCGTCGAGGGGGCCCACGACGCCAGGATCCCTGTGTCGATGTGCGGAGAGATGGCCGGCGAGCCCCTGTATGCCTACGTCCTCCTGGGCCTGGGGATGGACGAACTCAGCATGAACGCGACATCGATCCCCCGGGTCAAGCGGATCCTCCGGAAATCGGTGGCCTACGAGGCGAAGGAGTTCGTCTCCGGCCTGCTGCTCCACGGGACCGCGGAGGAGATCGGGAAGATTCTCCGGAAGAAGCTGGAAGACCTATTTCCCGAAGAGCGTTTTTGACGTATAATCCGCGAGCTTAGTCAATTCCCCCATACAGGAGCGTCGCGGCATGAAGAAAGAGTTCCTCTTCACATCGGAGTCGGTGACCGGAGGGCATCCCGACAAGGTCGCGGACCAGATATCGGACGCGGTCCTCGATGAGGTCATCCGGCAGGATCCGCGCGGCCGCGTGGCGTGCGAGACGATGGTGACCACGGGCCTGGTCATCGTGGCGGGCGAGATCACGACGACCGCGCTGCTCGACATTCCCGGCCTGGTGCGCCGGACCGTGACCGACATCGGCTACACCGGCAACACCAAGGGGTTCGACGCCCACAACTGCGCCGTGGTCACGGCGATCGACCGGCAGTCCGCCGACATCGCGCGGGGCGTGGACCGGGGCGCGGAAGAGAAGCAGGGAGCGGGGGACCAGGGGATGATGTTCGGGTTCGCCTGCGACGAAACGAAGGAGCTGATGCCGATGCCGATCTCCTTCGCCCACAAGATCTGCGCGAGGCTCACCGAGGCGCGGGAGAAGAAAGTGCTTGCCTGGCTGCGGCCGGACGGGAAGAGCCAGGTGACCGTGCGATACGTGGACGGCGTTCCCCGGGAGGTGACCGCGGTGGTCTGCTCGGCCCAGCATGCCGAGGACGTGAGCCGAAAGGACCTCACCGAAGGGATCGTCGAGGAAGTGATCAAGAAGGCGATCCCCGGGAGCCTGCTGTCGAAGAAGGTGAAGTATTACATCAATCCCACCGGCCGCTTCGTGGTGGGCGGCCCCCACGGGGACACCGGGCTGACCGGCCGGAAGATCATCGTCGACACCTACGGCGGGTACAGCCGCCACGGCGGCGGGGCCTTCTCGGGCAAGGACCCCTCCAAGGTGGACCGGGGCGCGGCGTACATGGCCCGGTACGTGGCGAAAAACGTGGTGGCGGCGGGGCTCGCCGGGAAGTGCGAGGTCGAGCTCGCCTATGCGATCGGCGTCGCGGAGCCGGTCTCGGTGCTGGTGGACACGTTCGGCACGGCGCGGATCCCCGAGGAGAAGATCGCACGGGCGATCCGGGACACCTTCGACCTCCGCCCCGGAATGATCACGAAGACGCTGGACCTCCTCCGGCCGATCTACCAGAAGACCGCGGCGCTCGGGCACTTCGGGCGGGAACTTCCGGAATTCACCTGGGAGAGGACCGACAAGGCCGGAGCGCTGCGCAAGCACACCGGGTACAAAGCCTAAGTGTCTCAAGTCATAAATACGGCCACATATCCTTTGCGGAAGGCGCTACGCCTCTGGGAGGCTGCGCTCCACCTCCGGAAACTCCGTTGTCGTGCGAGCCGCCGCAACGGATCCCCGGCGACGTAGCGCCACCTGGCATCGGCAGCTCGATACGTTGTCGTATTCATGAAACGCGGCGCTTGGCCGCACTCGCGCGACAGGGCACTGACGAATAAGGAGAGGGTGACCATGGGCCGGGACAAGGGTTACGACGTCAAGGATCTCCGCCTTGCGGAGGCGGGGCGGAGCCGCATGGAATGGGCGAAGAAGGACATGCCCGTCCTCCGGTCCATCGGGGAAAGGTTCGCCAGGGAGAAGCCGCTCAAGGGGATCCGCATCGCGGCGTGCCTGCACGTGACCACCGAGACGGCCGCCCTGATGGAGGTCCTCTCCGCCGGGGGCGCCAGGGTGTCCCTGTGCGCGTCCAACCCCCTCTCCACGCAGGACGACGTGGCGGCCTCGCTTGTCCGCAACGGCGGCATCCGGGCGTACGCGATCAAGGGGGAGAACCGGAAGACGTACTATTCCCACATCCTCCAGGCGCTCTCGATCGCTCCCCAGATCACGATGGACGACGGGGCCGACCTCGTCTCCATGATCCACACGCGGAAGAAGGGATACATCGAGGACGTGATCGGCGGGACGGAGGAGACGACGACCGGCGTCATAAGGCTGCGCGCCATGGCGGAGAAGGGAGTGCTGCAGTACCCGATCGTGGCGGTGAACGCGGCCATGACCAAGCACTTCTTCGACAACCGGTACGGCACGGGGCAGTCCACGATCGACGGGATTCTCCGGGCGACCAACCGCCTGATCGCGGGGTCGTGCTTCGTCGTCGCGGGCTACGGGTGGTGCGGCCGGGGGCTGGCGATGCGGGCCAAGGGGATGGGGGCGCGCGTCCTGGTCACCGAGGTCGATCCCCTGCCGGCGCTCGAGGCGCTGATGGACGGTTTCGACGTGGTCCCCATGTCCGGGGCCGCGAGGGTCGGGGACATCTTCTGCACCCTGACCGGGAACCTCCATGTCCTGCGGCGGGAACATTTCGAAAAGATGAAGGACGGCGCGATCGTCTGCAACTCCGGCCACTTCAACGTCGAGATCGACATCCCCGCGCTCGCGAAGATGTCGGAGTCGGTCCGCACGGTCCGGCCGTTCGTCGAGGAGTACCTGCTGCGCGACGGGCGGGCGATCCACGTGCTGGCCGAGGGGCGGCTCATCAACCTGGCCGCCGCGGAGGGGCACCCCTCCAACGTGATGGATATGAGCTTCGCCAACCAGGCGCTGTCGGCGGAGTACCTGGTCACGCGGCGGGGCGAGCTGGAGAAGAAGGTCTACCCGGTGCCGGAGCCGATCGACCGCGAGATCGCACGCCTGAAGCTTTCGGCTTCGGGGATCCGCATCGACCGGCTCACCCCCGAGCAGAAGCGGTACCTCTCTTCCTGGGAAATGGGAACGTAGGAAAACGTGCTCTCCGGACGCGACGAACGGCTCCCGATTTTCATCTATACTAGATGCCGGGAGATAAAAGGATTCCCCTCCTTGAAAGGATCGGGGGGGTCATCCCCCCCGTTGCCGTTCTCCCGGCTTATTCTTTGATGCGGTAATACACGATCCCGCCGAGGGCGAAGAGGAGGTCGGGGAGCCACGCGGCCAGAATCGGCGGCAGCATCGCCTTCCTCCCCATGGACAGGGAGGCGGAGAGAGCCATCCAGCAGACGAAGCCGATCAGGAGCCCCGTGCCGATGCTCCTCCACACCCCTCCCGAGCGGGGAGTGCGCAGGGCGAGGGGGATGGCGATCAGGCTTATGATGATGTTCAGCAGCGGGTACGACAGCTTGGCGTGCAGGTCCACCTCGTAGCGGCGGACGTCGTATCCCCTGGCGTGCGAGTCTCCGATGTAGCGGGAGAGCCGCTCGTAGGTCATCTCCTCGGGCGGGGTTTCTCCATCCAGGAAGCCCTGGATCGTCTCGGCGAAGGCGAACTCCTTCTCCGTGAAGGGGGCCGCCCGAAGGTCCGCCCCGAGGGGTCTCTCCCTCCCGTTCTTGAGCAGCCATTTCCCCTCCCCTCCGAACGCGGCGGTTCGCGCATCGACGCTGCGGACGAGGCGGAAGTCGCGGTCGATCTCCAGGTACTGGAACCCGTGCAGCACGCGGTTCTGCATGTCGATCACCTGGGCGGAGAGGATGGCGTTCTCCCCCCGCATCCAGTACCGGTTGAGCGAGAACTGGGCGGCCACCCGCCCTGGCCGGATCCGCATCCGCGCGATCTCCCGCGCCTTCCGGTTGGCCTGGGGGGCGAGGATCTCCGAGCTGGCGAGGGTCAGGACCGAGACGAGGGCGCACCCGGCGATCATCGGGGCGAACACCCGGAGGGGGCTGATCCCCCCGGTGAACATCGCGGTGAGCTCGTTCGACCTGGCCCGAAGGGAGACGGTGATCAGCACCGCCATCAGCACCCCGACCGGGGCGATCATGTAAAAGGCGCCCGGGACGCGGAACAGGTAGTACCGGAGCATCTCCCCGGCGGTGGCATGGTACCGGATGAGCTCGTCGGCCGCCTCGATGAAGTCGATCACGAGGAAGAGCGCGAGGAACCCCAGGATGCAGGCGGCCGCCATCCGGAAGAACTCCCGGAGGACGTATCGGGAGAGGATCGTCATTTCTTTTCGGTCCTGACGGGCGCGCGCCGGAAGAACGCGGAGAGGGAGAGCATGCGCGACTCCGACCGCCAAAGGATGAAGCAAGCCAGGAAGAGCCCGATGGCGTTGGGCAGCCAAATAACGAAGACCATCGCCCCGGGGGCCTTGGACTCCAGGGCGCTGGCCGCGGCGAGAAAGAGATAATAGAAAAGGATTACGGCGACCGTGAGGGCGAAGGCGGGGGATTTCCCCCGGGCGCGCTGGGAGAGCCCCAGTGGGACGGCGAGCAGGCCGAAGGCGAGGCACGAGCACGCGAGGGAGAGCCGCCTGTGGAAATGGTACCGGTAGGCCGCGCTCCCGGCGGCATTTCCCCCCGCGGAGATCTTGCGGAAGAGCTGCGGCAGCGTGAGCCCCTTCGGCTCGTCGCCTCCCGTCCCGCCGGAGAGCCCCATCGGAAGGAGGAATTCCATACCGCGGAAGGAAGCGGCCCTGTACACCCCCGCGGCGGCGTCCTCATGGTGGATCGTCCCCTCGGAGAGCAGGAGCCTCACCGCGTTGCCGCCCTTCACCGGGGAGAACTCCCCCTCCTTCGCGAAGACCAGCAGCGGGTCCTGCCCCGCCACGCGCTGGGACACGAGGATGCCGGTCATGCTCGTCCCGTCGGAGGAGACCCGGTCCGAATAGAGGAGGACGTCGGGGGTGATCTCCTGGAAGACGTGCTCGGAGGCGCCCGCGCCGGCCCGGACGGAGATGATCCGGGCGAGAGTCTCCCGCATCTGCAGGTTCCCCCAGGGGATGCCGTTCCACCCCATGAAGAGGCTTGCGAGGAACGTCCCGACGCTCAGAAGGAGGACCGGGAAGGCCATCCCCCTCATGCCGAAGCCCGCGCTTCCGAGCGCGGTCGTCTCCGAGTCCGCGGAAAGCCTCCCGAGGGCGAGGAGGACGGACAGGAGCAGGGCTGCGGGAAGGGTGATCTCGAGGAAGGTCGGGAACAGGGACAGGAGCAGCCTTCCGACGAGAGAGAGCGGAACCCCCTTGGCGATCACCAGGTCGGCGATCTTCGAGAAGCGGTGGAGCAGGATCACGAGGCTGAAGGTGAACAGGCCGATGAGGAACGGCCCGCTGATCTCGGAGAGGAGGTATTTGTGGACGGTCTTCATGCAATGTTATACGGTCCGGCGCGATCCCGGCTGCGATTTTCCGAAGACGGCGGATATTTGCAGCGCAACGGCGGAATCCGGGTATAGTATCATAACTTTTAGGGTGTTTGCGCCCCGTCACCCCTAGGCACAAGGACGGAATAACGGAATACAGGAAAGGCAGGGGGATGATCGTCGTTCAGGGAACTTCCGCTTTCTCCCCGCCCGCGGGCGTATCGGTGACCATCGGGAACTTCGACGGGGTCCACCTGGGACACCGGGAGCTGCTGCGGCGCACCATCGCCAGGGCGAACGCCGCAGCGACGATGTCCGTGGCCCTGACGTTCTTCCCCCACCCGGTCCGGTTCTTCTCCCCCGGGGCGCGCTTCTACGAGATCACCACGCTGGAGGAGAAGGCTCTGCTCATCGCCTCCTCCGGAATCGATGCGCTCGTGGTGGAATCGTTCACCGGCGAGGTCGGCCGGATGTGGCCGGCGGAGTTCGCCCGCGAGATCCTCGCCGGGAGGCTTCGCGCCCGCTACGTGATCGTCGGATACGACTTCACCTTCGGGAGGAACCGCACCGGATCCCCGGCGATGCTCGTCGAGATCGGGCGGGAGCTCGGGTTCGAGGTGCAGGTGGTCCCGCCGCTGGTCCGCGGCGGGCTGATCGTCAGCTCGACCCGGATCCGGGAGCTGCTGCTGGCCGGGAGGGTGCGGGAGGCGGAAGAGCTGTTGTGCCGCCCCTACCGGGTCTCGGGGCCGGTGGTCACGGGCGCCGGCAGGGGCCGGAGGCTTGGCTTCCCGACGGCCAACATCCAGTTCACCCAGGAGCTCATCCCGCTGCCGGGCGTGTACGTCGTGGAGGCCGAGGTGGCCGGGGTGGGCTACCGGGCCGTGGCGAACGTGGGCTTCAACCCCACTTTCGGGGAGAACTCGCTCGGGGTGGAGGTCCACCTCCTCGATTTCGACAGGGACCTCTACGGGGAGGAGGTTTCCGTCTATTTCCGCGACAGGATCCGCGACGAGCGGAAGTTCAAGAACGCGGACGAGCTCGTCCGGCAGATCGAGAAGGACGTGCGGTACGCCAGGGAAGTCAAGCTCCCCGCGAGAAGGGAAGCCGGCAGGAGGAAGCCCGATCCCGCCGGCGCCGGGGAGACGGTGGGATGAGATCGTCTCTGCTTCGCGCACTCGTCTGCTGGGCGGTCCTCCTTGCCGGGTGCTCCCGCGGGGGAGGGACGGGGACCGCCTCTGGCCCCGCCGGCGCGGCCGACCTGCAGCAGGCCTTCGTGAAGGCGGTCGAGCGGGCGGTGCCGACGGTGGTCAACATCCGCACGGTCACCGCGTTTCCCCGGGGAAAGGCGTCCCCGCGGACCGACCGGCAGAAGGTCCAGGACTACCTGTCGGACATGATGGAAGAGAACGGCGGAGTCCGGGAGAACTCGCTGGGCTCCGGGGTGATCGTCGGCGAGGACGGCCTGATCGTGACCAACGAGCACGTCGTCCGGGACGCGGACGAGATCATCGTCCGGCTGTGGAACCGGGCCGAGTACCCCGCCCGCGTCGTCGGCGCCGACGCGAGGACCGACGTCGCGCTCCTGCGGATCCGCCCTTCCGGCCGTCTTCCCGTAGCGGTGCTGGGCGATTCCACGCGGCTGAAGGTCGGAGAATGGGCCATCGCGGTGGGGAACCCCTTCGGGCTGGAGAGCACCGTGACCCTTGGCGTGATCAGCGCCACGGGGAGGACCGACCTGGGCGTGGAAGCCACGGACGATTTCGTCCAGACCGACGCTTCGATCAACCCGGGCAACTCCGGCGGGCCGCTTCTAAACACCCGCGGCGAGGTGGTGGGGATCAACACCGCGATGGTGAGCGCGGGGCAGGGGATCGGCTTCGCCATCCCGATAAACACCGTCATGTCGGTGGAGCGCGAGCTGGCCCGGAACGGCGCTGTCCGGCGCGGATGGCTCGGCGTGGGAATCCAGACGCTCACGCCGGAGCTGGCGGAGTCGTTCGGTGTGAAGGAAGAGAAGGGGATCCTGGTCAACCGCGTCTCTCCCCGGAGTCCCGCCGAGAAGGGCGGGCTGCGCGGGGGAGACATCATCACCGTATTCGGCGGAAAGCCGACGGCCGGCGTGAAGGAGTTCCAGAAGCAGGTTGCCGCGACCCCCCCGGGAAGCGCCGTGAGCCTGGAGATCCTCCGCGGCGGAAAGCGCGCCCGGGTGGAGGTCCGGATCGCCGAGCTGGAGGGGCAGGAGATGCGCCCGCAGCCGCGGAAGGCCCCCGTGGACGCCTGGGGGCTCGCCGTCGTCGGGATCCCGGCCAGGGTGTTGCGGGGCCTCGAAATCGAGGGGGGCGTCGAGGTCGGCTTCGTCGACGCGGCCGGACCCGCCTGGGAGGGCGGGATCCGGGAGGGCGACGTGCTCCTGCGCGTCAACCGCGAGCCCCTGACCGGCGTGGACGCCTACCGGCGGGCCATGGCGGGCCTCTCCCGCGGGCAGATGGTGTCGGTCCTCCTCCTGCGGGACGGGGCGCAGATGTACGCGGCCTTCCGCACAAGGAGCGAGAATCCAACCGGTGGAGTCAGATGACGGAGGATTCGAGCTCCGAGGCAGCGCCGACGAGCAGGAGGAAGAGCGGCCATGGAGGGCCGCGGAAGCTGCCGAGGCCGCCCGCTTCGCCTCGGACAAGGATGTCCGAGCGCGAGCGGGGGCTAGGACGAAAGGAGGGTGAACATGGGGGTCGTCAAGGATCTTGAGGTGGCCCGGCGGATCGCACGGGCGGTGGTCTCGGACATCGCCCTGTACAACGCAAAAAAGGTGGAGGAGGGGATCGCCCGGGACACGCTTTTCGATCTCCTGCGGGACGAGATCGAGGAGGGCCGGAACTATTACCAGAGCCGGGTCGATCCGGAGATCGCCCGGAGCACGAATTACTTCAATGAAGCCCTGGTCGACGTCCTGATCAGGCCGACAGGGCGGATCCCCTCCAAGGTCTGGTAATCGCCGATGACCCATCGCTTCATCGTCCCCCCCGGCAAGGTGGGGGAGCGGCTGGACCGCTTTCTGTCCGCCGCCATCCCGGACCTCTCCCGCTCCCGCATCCAGCGGTTGATCGAGGAGGGCAACGTGCGCCTTGGCGACGGCGCCGCGCGGGCCTCCGTGCGGCTGAAAGGGAACGAGGTGGTGACGGTCTCGGTCCCCCCGCCGCGGCCCCTGGACCTTGTCCCCGAGGACCGGCCCTTGGCGGTCCTGTTCCAGGACGCGCACCTCCTCGTGGTGGAGAAGCCGGCGGGCATGGTGGTGCACCCCGCCCCCGGGCATCCGGAGGGGACGCTCGTTCACGTCCTCCTGTCCCGCGCCGACCGTCTGTCCGGGATCGGGGGGGTCGCGCGGCCGGGGATCGTCCACCGTCTCGACAGGGACACCTCGGGTATCCTGGTGGTGGCCAAGACCGACCAGGCGCATGCCGCCCTCTCGGCCCGGTTCTCCTCCCACCGGGAGGTGGAGAGGGCCTACCACGGGATCGTCTGGGGGAGGCCGCAAAGGGCGAGCGGGACAGTCGTTTCCCAGGTGGGCCGGCACCCGGTGCACCGCAAGAAGATGGCGGTGCTCCCGAAGGGAGGGCGGAGAGCGGTCACCCATTACCGGTTGATCGAGTCCTTCGGCCCCTTCTCCATCGTGGAATTCCGCCTGGAGACGGGCCGCACCCACCAGGTGCGGGTGCACTGCGCATCCCTTTCCTGCCCCATTGTCGGCGACGACGTGTACGGCCGGCCGAGGAAGGTGGCGCTGGGGAAGGGGCGATCCGCAAGGACCGTCACGGTCCCCCGTTTTCTTCTCCACGCGTTCCGACTCGCGTTCGCGCACCCCGTCACGGGCGAGAGAATGGAATTCACCGTCCCGGACCCGCCCGAGTTCGCGGCGTTCCGGGCCGCCGTCGACGAGGCGTATGGATGAGCGAGAATCCAACAGGTAAAGATTCATGGAAGAGGATTCGAGCTCCGAGGCAGCGCCGACGAGGAGGAGGAAGAGCGGCCATGGAGGGCCGCGGAAGCTGCCGGCATCCGTCTCCGCATGGAAGTGGCTACGCCGTCGGTTGCTCGGTCCGCGTGCTACGCTCGCCTCACGGGCTACCCCTCGCGGGGGACGCCTTGCCCGTCCGTCCCTGGACAGGCGGCGGCTCCGTCGCTCCTTGCTCCGACATCCCTGTCTACGCTGCGTCGCTCAGGCCCCCGCGAGGGGCAGCCCGTTGCGGCGGCTCGCACGCGGGCACCCGAGGGTGATCCTTCCGCACGTTGTCCAGTCGCCGCTCCTGAGGTCGGTGCCGGGGTTCTACCACGCCTTTGCGGGGGTCGATCCGGCGCGAAGGGGATCGAGGGAGATCCTGCGGCAGGCGTTCTCCGTGCCGCCGTCCCGCGTGGGGACCCTCAGGCAGATCCACTCGGGGATCGCCCTGGAGATGGAGGAGACGGACGGCGACGTCCCCGGCCGCAGGTGGCGGGTGGGGGACGCGATCTGGACCGCTGCGCCCGGGACGGGTGTCGGCGTCCGGACCGCGGACTGCGTCCCGGTCCTCCTCGCCCACAGGGAACTGCCGGTGTGCGCCGCGATCCATGCGGGCTGGCGCGGGCTGGTCGCCGGCGTCGTCGAGGAGACGGTCCGCTGCATCGCCGCGCGCTTCGGGCAGGACGCCGTCTCCGGGCTCGTCGCGGCGGCCGGGCCGTCCGCGAAAGGGTGCTGCTACGAGGTGGGGGAAGAGGTCGCAGGGAACCTTGGGGAATGTCCCGGGGGGCCGCTGCACGTTGCGAAGGGGATGGGGGCGGGCAAGTGGAACGCCGATCTCCCGTCCCTTGCCTTGGAGGCGCTCTTCGCCGCGGGCCTCCCGCGGGGGCGCGCGGAGGCGGTGGGCCCCTGCACGGTTTGCTCCCCCCGTTTCCACTCGTTCCGGCGCGAAAAGTCCTTGACCGGTCGGCAGCTAAGTTTTATCTATAAAGTGGATTTTTCCGATGGTTTCACCACTCCGACAGGACAGGAAACCCGATGAGCCTCCAAGACACCCGCATCCGCATTGAGAACGAGATCCTCGCGCGGCAGGAGAAGAAGTATTCCGAGGAGGAACAGGCCAATCACCTGATGCACCTCCTGATGGAGGGCTACCCCCTTCTCTCCGCCGCGACGATCGCGGTCGACCCGGACGGCAGGAACGTCTCGGTCTTCGCCCAGAGGGGTCTCTCGGGCCATTTCATCAAGGAAATGTACAGCCGGGTATCTCTGCCGGTGATCGCCCAGGCCCTGAAGGGGGAGGTGGCGGTCTCCGGCTTCGACGCGCGGGCGAAGGACCCGTCTTTCCGCCTGGAGCACGAGTACAAGACGCTCTACGCGGCCCCCTGCCGCCTGCAGGAGGAAACGCTCGGGGTGTTCGTCGTCGATTCCAGGGAAGCGGACCTGCTGACGCCGGAGATGCGCCGGGACCTCCTCGCGTACGCGAGGCTCGCCGCCCTGTTCCTCGCCCTGCGGAACCTGCGCGGGAAGATCTCCCGGGTCCCGGACGTGGACCTGGTCACCGGCCTCTACACGTTCAAGTATTTCCACGAGGTGCTCCATCGCGAGATGAGCCGCGGGAAGAAGTTCGGCCACGCCGTCAGCCTGGTGTTCGTCAAGATCCGCAACCTGAGGGAGATGAACGAGGTGTACGGCCACGTCTCCGCGGACAACGCGCTCGCGGAGGCGGCCGCGCGGATCCGGTCGATGCTCCGTGAGGTCGATTACGTCGCGCGCTCGGGCGGCAACATCTATCTCGTGATGCCCGGGATGACCAAGACGGCTGCCGCGGCCGCGGCGAAGAAGATCGCGGAGGCGATGGATGCCTCGCCGGTGGGCCAGGGGGAGATCCTGTTGCAGCTGGCGATCGGAGTGGCCTCCTTCCCCCAGGACGGCGATACCGAACGGATACTCATCCCTCTGGTGGAATCGATGGTCCACGAGTCGATGCGGAAGGGCGGGAACGCGGTATCCGTTTACGGGGGTTGATTGTCAGCGTCGACCGAGGGCCGCGCTGGGCGGGGACACTCCTCAACCGAACACCCGATGCAACCTGGACCAGGAGATGTCCCCGGTGAGGGCGACGCGATTTTCCTTGACATACTGAATCCGCACGTCGGAGAATGAATCGTACAGTCAGCGGGAGTACCTGCCGGAGTTTTTCAAACCGATAATCGCCTCGGGTTGTCCCAAGCGGCCCAAAGACCCATTTTTTCCGGGAGAAATTGCATGAACCTGAAAGAGTTGAAAGGAATGCGGATCGGTGAACTCACCGAGATCGCGAAGAGCCTCAACGTCGACGGTGCGGCGGGGCTCAAGAAACAGGAGTTGATCTTCGCCATTCTCCAGGCACAGACCGACCAGGAGGTCATCGTATCGGGCGAGGGAGTCCTGGAGGTGCTCCCCGACGGCTACGGGTTCCTCCGTTCCCCCGACTCGAACTACCTGCCCGGCCCCGACGACATCTACGTCTCCCCCTCCCAGATCCGCAGGTTCGGACTGCGGACGGGCGACACGATCAGCGGGCAGATCCGGGCCCCCAAGGGGGAGGAGCGGTACTTCGCGCTCCTCAAGGTGGAGAAGATCAACACCGAGGACCCCGAGATCAGCAAGGACAAGATCCTCTTCGACAACCTGACGCCCCTGTATCCGCAGGAAAAGTTCTGCATGGAGCATGTCCCGGACAACTTCTCGACACGGATCATCGACCTGATCGCCCCCATCGGGAAGGGGCAGCGGGCGCTCATCACTTCGCCCCCGCGGGCCGGGAAAACCATCATCCTGCAGAACATCGCCAACGCGCTGGCGAAGAACCACCCCGAGGTCGTCCTGATCGTCCTGCTCATCGACGAGCGGCCCGAGGAAGTGACGGACATGCAGCGCAGCGTCAAGGGCGAGGTCATCTCCTCCACCTTCGACGAGCCCGCCCAGCGGCACGTGCAGGTGGCCGAGATGGTGCTCGAGAAGGCCAAGCGCCTCGTCGAGCACAAGAAGGACGTGGTGATCCTCCTGGACAGCATCACCCGCCTGGCCCGGGCCTACAACGCCGTCGTCCCCCCGTCGGGCAAGGTTCTCTCGGGCGGCGTCGACGCGAACGCGCTGCAGAAGCCGAAGCGCTTCTTCGGCGCCGCGCGGAACATCGAGGAAGGCGGGTCGGTCACCATCATCGCGACGGCGCTCATCGAGACCGGCAGCCGGATGGACGAGGTGATCTTCGAGGAGTTCAAGGGAACGGGCAACATGGAGCTCGTTCTCGACCGGAAGATCTCCGAGAAGCGGATATTCCCGGCCATCGACATCAACAAGTCCGGCACCCGGAAGGAGGAGCTCCTGCTCGAGAAGAACGTCCTCCAGAGGGTGTGGATCCTGCGGAAGTTCCTCTCCCCGCTGTCTCCCGCGGAGAGCATGGAGTTTCTGCTCGACAAGATCTCCAAGACGAAGACCAACAAGGATTTCCTTGAATCGATGAACTCGTGACGATCGGAGAGGAGAGCGGCGAAGATGAAGGAGAACATCCACCCGAAATACCTGATGTCCACGGTCAAGTGCGCGTGCGGGAACACGTTCGAGACGATGTCGGCGACGCCGGAGATCAAGGTGGCGATCTGCTCGAACTGCCACCCGTTCTTCACCGGGAAGCAGAAGCTTATCGACACCGCCGGGCGCATCGAGAAGTTCCATAAGAAGTACGAGAAGTCGTAGGAGACCTTCCCGTTTCCCCTTCCGTGAACGTCGTCCTGCTGCAGTCCACTCCCGAGCCCGAGCGGCTGGTCGCCTTGGCCGCGCGCCTCTGCTACTCTCCCGCCGCCATCGCGGACCTGCAGGAGGAGGTCTCCCGGAAGGACGTCCGGAAGCTCGTCCGGCGGATCCTCTCCATGGGGCACGCGTCGGTGCTGGAGCACGTCACGTTCACCTTCGGGGTGGAAGGGATCTCCCGGGCCACCTCGCACCAGCTGGTGCGCCACCGGATCGCCTCCTATTCCCAACAGAGCCAGCGGTACGTCTCGGCGGCCTTCGGCTACGTGACCCCGAAGTCGATCGGGGACGGCGAGGGCGGGCCGAAGAAGTCCGCCGGGGAAGGGGGGAAGCGGCCGGCGCTGCACGGCAAGTTCGAGAAGCACATGGAAAAGAGCGCAAGGCTCTACGAGGAGATGCTGGCGGCCGGCGTCCCCCCCGAAGACGCGCGGTTCGTGCTGCCGAACGCCACGGAGACCAGGATCCTCGTCACCATGAACGCCCGCGAGCTGCACCACTTCTTCGCGCTGCGGCTCTGCCGGCGGGCGCAGTGGGAGATCCGGGAGATGGCCAGGCGCATGCTGATTATCGCGAAGGAAAAGGCGCCGCTCCTCTTCGAGAACGCCGGCCCGGGGTGCCTGCGCGGCCGATGCCCGGAGGGGAAGATGACCTGCGGCGACCCCGAAGGGGTGCGGCGGGAGTTCGCGGCCCTCGACAGGGGGAACAGGTGATGCGCGCGGAGCAAGGAGAGCTGGTCCTCGGCGGCCAGGCGGTCATCGAAGGAGTGATGATGAAAGGGCCGGAGAAGTTCTCCGTCGCGGTCCGCAAGACCAGCGGCGAGATCCGGGTGAAGGATTTTCCGATCGCTTCCGGCCCCGCGAAGAGGGCGCTCTCGAAGATGCCGCTGCTGCGGGGCGTCGTGACGATGGCGGCGATGCTCGTGATCGGGTACCGGGCCCTCCAGTTCTCCGCGGACGAGGCGATCGAGGACGCGGAATCCGAGGCGGGGGGCGCGAAGAAGGCGTCCCCGAAGGAAGAAGGATCGGGCGGGAGCGGGCTCGCGATGGCGGGGGCGCTCGCGCTGGCGCTCCTGCTCGGCATCGGGCTCTTCTTCTGGCTCCCGCTGCTGCTCACGCGCGGGATCGCGGCCCTTCTGCCGTCGCTCTCCGGGCGGGTCGCCTTCAACCTCCTCGACGGCCTGATCCGGGTGCTCGTGTTCGTCGGCTACGTCGCGGGGATCGCGATGATGAAGGACATCCGGCGGATCTTCCAGTACCACGGGGCCGAGCACAAGGTGGTCCACGCCTATGAGAGCAGGGCGGAGCTCGCGCCGGAGCGGGTGGCGGCGTTCCCGAACCTCCACCCCCGCTGCGGGACGAGCTTCCTGCTGTTCGTGATGGTGATCGGCATCGTCGTGTTTTCCTTCATCCCCCATGAAAGCTCCCTGACCGTCAAGGCGCTGATGCGCCTCGTGCTGCTGCCGGCGGTCGCCGGGATCTCCTATGAGGCGCTGCGCCTCACGGCGAGGAAGGCCGGGTCCCCGTTCTTCAAGGCCCTGATCGCGCCCGGGCTACTGCTGCAGCGCCTGACCACCCGGGAGCCGGACCTATCCCAGATCGAAGTGGCCATTGCCTCCTTCCGGAGGGTAGTGCCCGGGAAGGAAGGGGAGGCGGCCCTTGTGGGATAAGCTCGAAAACGTCCAGGAGCGCGTGGCCGAGCTGGAGCGCCTGTTCTCGGCGACGGCCGGCGCCGGGAACCCGCGGGAGATCCAACGGGTCGGACGGGAGCTGGCGGAGTTGCGTCCTCTGGCGGAGTCCTACGCGCGGTACCGGAAGATCGCGCAGGAGCTCGAGGAGAACAAGGTCCTGCTTACGACCGAGAAGGACCCGGAGATGCGGGCGCTGGCCCGGGACGAGATCGCGCGGCTCACCGAGGAGCAGGAGCGCCTGGCCGGCGAGATCCGCATCCTCCTGCTTCCCAAGGACCCCAACGACGACAAGAACATCCTGATCGAGATCCGGGCCGGCGCCGGGGGCGAGGAGGCGGCGCTGTTCGCCACCGAGCTGTTCCGGGGGTACTCCATGTACGCGGGTCTCAAGGGGTGGAAGGTCGAGGTGCTCTCCCACAACGAGACGGGCCTGGGCGGGACCAAGGAAGTGATCGCCATGATCGAGGGGAAGGGCGCCTACAGCCGCCTGAAGTACGAGAGCGGCGTGCACCGGGTGCAGCGGGTGCCGGCGACGGAGTCCGGCGGCCGCATCCATACCTCCACGGTCACCGTGGCCGTGATGCCGGAGGCCGAGGAGGTCGACGTGCAGATCAACCCCGACGATCTGCGCATCGACGTGTTCCGCTCCTCCGGGCCCGGGGGACAGAGCGTCAACACGACCGACTCGGCGGTCCGCATCACCCACGTCCCGACCGGCCTGGTCGTCCAGTGCCAGGACGAGAAGTCGCAGCTCAAGAACAAGTCGAAAGCGCTCAAGATCCTCCGGTCCCGGCTCTACGAGGCGGAGATGGAGAAGCAGCGCGCCGGGCGGGCCGACCTGCGCCGCTCCCAGGTGGGGACGGGCGACCGGAGCGAACGGATCCGGACGTACAACTTCCCCCAGAACCGGGTGACGGACCACCGCATCGGCTTGACCGTCCACCAGCTCGCGCAGGTGCTGAACGGCGGGTTCGAGCCGTTCATCGACGCCTTGATCGCCCACGCGCAGGTCGAGGCGCTCAAGACCGCCGGCTGACCCCCGCACCTTCCTCATGCTGCTCAAGGAACTCCTCGCCCTCTCCCGCCGGGAGATGGCGGCGGTCGGCATCGCCGGCGGCCCCGAGCCGGAGATTCTCGTCTCGGCGCTGGCCCGCGTTCCGCGCTCGCGCTTGCTTCCCGAGAGGGATCGGGACGTGGGCGACCCGACGGACACTCTGCGCGGCTGGATCGCGAGGCGAGCCGCGGGCGAGCCGATCCAGTACATCCTGGGCGCCTGGGATTTCTTCGGCCGGGAGTTCCTCCTCACCCGGGACACGCTGATCCCCCGGCCCGAGACCGAAGGGCTGGTCGAGCGGGTCATAGACGCATGGGGACGGGGAACGGAGAGGGGGGGACGCTTCCTGGACGTGGGGACCGGCAGCGGGGCGATCGCCGTGACGCTCGCGGCCGAGCTTCCCCGCGTGAAGGTCGTGGCGGCGGACGTCTCCGCGCCGGCCCTGGCCGTCGCGCGGGAGAACGCGCGGCGCCTGGGCGTCTCCGGCCGCGTGCTATTCTTGCGGGCGGAGTCATATTCCGCCTTGAAATGCGGCGACCGTTTTGATGTAGTGGTTTCGAATCCTCCGTACGTCTCGGAACGGGAATGGAATTTCCTTCCCGCGGAAGTGCGGGACTTCGAGCCGCCCGGCGCGCTGCGAGCCGGCCCGGACGGGCTGTCCGTCCTGCGGGTCCTCGTCGCCCATGCGGGGGAATACCTTGTGCCCGGCGGGCAGCTCTGGTGCGAAATCGGAGAGACCCAGGGGGAGGCCGTGCGGCGGCTTCCATCCGGGTTCCTGCGCTTTGGGGGCCTGTTCCGGGACCTGGGGGGCCGGGACCGCGTGGCGCGCTGGAAGAAGAGCGTTTAGGACACCAAGGGGGGAAGACCTGGACATCTTCGTCATCCAAGGAGGCAGGCGCCTTGCCGGAACCGTGCGGGTCTCCGGCGCCAAGAACGCCGTCCTGCCGCTCATGGCCGCTTCCCTGCTCGCGGACGCGCCCGTCGAGATCGTGGGGGCTCCCCGCCTGCGGGACATCGCCACGTTCGGGAAGCTCCTTTCCCTCATGGGGGCCTCGGTGGAGAGGATCGATGCGGGGGAAGACGGCCGCGAGGCGGTGCGGATCGATCCCCGGGAGATTCGGAAGGCGGAGGCGCCCTACGACCTGGTCAAGACGATGCGCGCCTCCGTGCTGGTGCTGGGCCCCCTGGTCGCCCGGTACGGGAGGGCGAGGATCTCCCTCCCCGGTGGCTGCGCGATCGGGGCCAGGCCGATCGACCAGCATCTCAAGGGGCTCGAGCTCCTGGGCGCGAAGACCACCCTTTCGGAGGGGTATGTCGGGGTCGAGGCCGCGCGCCTCTCCGGGGCCACCGTCTATTTCGACATGAAGACGGTCACGGGCACGGAGAACCTGATGATGGCCGCCACCCTGGCGAAGGGAACCACGGTGCTGAAGAATGCCGCCCAGGAGCCGGAGGTGTGCTGCCTCGCCCAGGCGCTCCGGGCGATGGGGGCGGACATCGAGGGGGACGGGACCGACGAGATCGTGGTGCGCGGGGTTGCCTCCCTTCGCGGGGGTCGCCACGACGTGATCGCCGACCGGATCGAGGCGTCGACGCTCCTCCTGGCCGGGGCGATCACGGGGGGGGACGTGACGGCGGAAGGGGCCGACCCTTCCGCGATGGACGCGGTCCTGCAGAAGCTCTCGGAGTCGGGCGCGGAGATCGCCGCGTCTCCCGGCCTCGTGCGGGTCCGCCGCGAGGGACGGGTCCGCTCCGTGAACGTCGAGACGTCGCCCTACCCGGGGTTCCCCACCGACGTCCAGGCGCAGTTCATGGCGTACATGTGCCTGGGGGATGGGTTCAGTATCGTGCGGGAGACGATCTTCGAGAACCGGTTCATGCACGCGGCCGAGCTGCGCCGGATGGGCGCGAAGATCGACATCTCCGGAAACACGGCGGCAGTCAAGGGGGTGCCGTTCCTCTCCGGGGCGCCGCTGATGGCGACCGACCTTCGGGCCTCGGCGTCCCTCGTCCTGGCGGGACTGGCGGCCAAGGGGACCACCGAGGTGCTGCGCATCTACCACCTCGACCGCGGCTACGAGGAGTTGGAGAGCAAGCTCTCCTCCCTGGGCGCGGAGATCGCCCGGGTCAAGGAATAGGAGGCGAATTCGGTGCGCTGGGTCAAATCGGAAACGGCGGCGTTTCGGAAAACCCTGGCCGAGACCGGGATGCGGGGCTACAAGGATTCCGCGAAGGTCGCCGGCGTGGTGGCGGAGGTGCTCGCCCGCGTCCGCAAGGACGGGGACGGGGCGCTCGCGGAGTACACCCTCCGCTTCGACGGGTTCGACCCGCGGAAGAAGGGGTTCGCCGTCTCCCGGAAGGAGATCGACGCCGCGTGGAAGCGGGTGCCCGGGAGCTTTTTGGCCTCCCTTTCCCTTGCGGCGGAGCGGATCGAGTCGTTCCACCGGCACCAGCGGCAGAGCGGTTTCACCGCCGAGATCCCGGGAGCGGTGGTAGGCCAGCGGGTGACGCCGGTATCCCGCGCCGGGGTCTACGTCCCGGGGGGCAAGGCCGCCTACCCGTCGACGCTCCTGATGAACGCGATTCCCGCCAGGTTGGCCGGCGTCCGGGAAGTGTACGCCGCTTGCGCGGCACCGGGCGGGAGGGTTCCCGACGTGGTCCTTGCCGCCGCCCGGATCGCGCGTGTCTCCGAGGTCTATCGGATCGGGGGGGCGCAGGCGATCGCCGCATTCGCATTCGGAACGGAGTCGATCCCGAAGGTGGACGTCGTCGCCGGGCCCGGGAACGCCTACGTGACGGAGGCGAAGCGGCAGGTTTACGGCGTCGTGGGGATCGACATGCTGGCCGGCCCGAGCGAGCTGGTGGTGCTCGCGGACGATTCGGCGAAGGCGGCCTACGTGGCGGCGGACCTCCTGTCCCAGGCCGAGCACGACGAAGATGCCTTCGTCGCCCTGGTGACCGATTCGGAATACCTGTCGGGAAAAGTGGAGGCCGAGCTTAAAAAACAGGCGAAGAGGCTTCCGCGCCGGGAGATCCTGGCCGCCTCCCTCTCCCGCTCCCTGGGCTTCCTTGTCCGGAGCCTTTCCGATGGGGTAGACGCCGTCAACGCCATCGCGCCGGAGCACCTGAGCATCATGGTGGAGAACCCCTGGGCCGCCCTGGAGGGAATCCGGAACGCGGGGACGGCCTTCCTGGGACCCTTCAGCCCTGTGGCCGTCGGGGATTACATCGCGGGGATCAACCATATCCTGCCGACGGGAGGGGCCGCGAGATTCTCCTCCCCCCTCGGAGTGGCGAACTTCCTGAAACGGACCAATGTGGTATCATACAAGGTTCGGGCGCTCGCATCCGATGCGCCGCACGTCGTAAGACTGGCCGGAAAAGAGGGCCTTGCGGCCCACGCGCAGGCGGTCCTGGCTAGACGGACCGAAGGGGAGGCATGAGCGGATGCCCAGGGAAGCGCAAATCGTCCGGACGACGAAAGAGACCGACATCCGGCTGTCGCTGCGGCTGGAAGGGGAGGGGGAAGGGAGGATCTCCACGACCGTCCCGTTCTTCGACCACATGCTCGCCCTGTTCTCCCGCCACGGCCTCTTCGACCTGGATATCGCCGCGAAGGGCGACACCGAGGTCGACTTCCACCACGTGGTGGAGGACGTAGGTATCTGCCTCGGGGAAGCCTTCCGCAAGAGCCTGGGAAACATGGCGGGGATTGCCCGGTATGCCTTCGCCAGCGTTCCGATGATCGAGGCGCTCGCCAACGTGTCCGTGGACGTCTCGGCGCGGCCCCACCTGGTGTTCCGCTGCGCTCTTTCGAACGAGAAGGTGGGGGTCTTCGACGTGGAGCTGGTGGAGGAGTTCCTCCGGGCGTTCTCCCAGTCGTCGGGGGTGTGCGTACACGTCAACGTCCCTTACGGCGCCAACGCCCACCACACTATCGAGGCGGTCTTCAAGGCGCTCGGGAGGGCCATGGCGGATGCCGTGCGCATCGACTCCCGCATCAAGAGGGTCCCCTCGACGAAAGGCGTCCTCGGATGAGCGGGAAGGATGCGATCGGCGTCGTCGACTACGGCATGGGCAACCTCCGGAGCGTCAGCAAGGCGCTTGCGACGCTCGGGTTCGCCACGGTCGTCAGCGGGAGCGCCGCCGAGCTGGCACCGTGCCGCGGGATCGTCCTGCCGGGCGTGGGGGCGTTCCGGGACTGCATGGAGAACCTTGCCCGGCAGGGCCTGATTCCGTTCATCAACGAGGTCCTCCGGGAGGGCAGGCCGTTTCTGGGGATCTGCCTCGGGCTGCAACTGCTCTTCACGGAAAGCGAGGAGTTCGGCCGGCACGAGGGGATCGGGTTCCTTCCCGGGAAGGTGGTCCGTTTTCCCGCGGGGATGGCCGGGCCTTCCGGTACGCCGGGCGGCTCCGCGCTGAAGGTACCCCACATGGGGTGGAACCGGGTCGAGTTCACGGCGGACCACCCTGTGCTGAGAGGGATCCCTTCCGGGTCCTATTTCTACTTCGTCCACTCCTATTACGTCCTGCCGGAGGACCCCGCTGTCGTCGCCTGCAGGACGGAATACGGGATCGATTTCGCGGCGGGGGTGGGAAGGGGGAACCTCTTGGCGGTCCAGTTCCACCCCGAGAAGAGCCAGGCGGCGGGCCTGGCCCTCCTCTCCAATTTCGGGCGGCTGTGCCGCGAGGCCGCGTAAGGGGATAACGATGGCGTTCCAGGTCATCCCGGCGATCGACATCCAGGGAGGGAAGGCGGTAAGGCTGCGCCAGGGGCGGGCCGAGGACGCCACCGTCTTTGCCGACTCCCCCTTCGACGTGGCGAAGCGGTTTACGGCCGCCGGGGCGACACGGCTGCACGTGGTGGACCTGGACGGCGCCTTCCTGGGCAAGCCGGTCAACTTCGACATCATCCGGAGGATCGTCGCCGCGGTGGACGTCCCGGTGCAGGTGGGCGGGGGGGTGCGAAACTTCGACATCGCCTCCCGGTATCTCGGGGCGGGGGTCTCCCGGATCATCCTCGGGACTTCCGTGGTCCGCAACCCCGAGGAGGTGCTGCGGATCACGAAGGCTTACCCGGGGAAGGTGGCCGCGTCGATCGACGCGAAGGACGGTCGGGTGGCCATACGGGGCTGGGTGGAAGTGACCGGGGTGGTCGCCGTGGACCTGGCCCGCCAGATGGAGAAGAGCGGGATCTCCTGCTTCGTCTACACGGACATCGCCCGGGACGGCATGATGGCCGGGCCCAACTTCCAAAGCATCGGCGAGTTCGCGAAGGGGCTCTCGACCCCGGTGATCGCCTCCGGGGGGGTGAGCACGCTGGCGGACGTGGAGATGTTCCGTTCGATGGAGAACCAGGGGGTCTGCGGCGTGATCATCGGCCGCGCGCTGTACGACGGGTCCGTCTCTCTCTCCGACGCCCTCCGGTTCGAAAGCGCGTAAGCCCGAAGCCGATGCTGGCCAAGCGGATCATCCCGTGCCTGGACGTCAAGGACGGCCGGGTCGTCAAGGGGGTCAACTTCGTCAATCTGCGCGACGCCGGCGACCCGGTGGAGATCGCGCGCCGGTACGACGAGGAAGAGGCCGACGAGCTCGTCCTCCTCGACATCACCGCTTCCCACGAGAGGCGCGAGATCATCATCGACATCGTCCGGCGGACGGCGGAGCAGGTGTTCATGCCGCTGACGGTCGGCGGCGGGGTGCGGGCCCTTCCGGACATCCGGAACCTGCTGTCGGCCGGCGCCGACAAGGTGTCGATCAACACCGCGGCGGTCGCGGACCCCGAGTTCGTGCGGCGGGCCGCCGAGCGGTTCGGCAGCCAGTGCACGGTGGTGGCGATCGATGCGCGGTCGGTGTCCGGGCGGCCGGGTAACTGGGAGGTCTACACGCACGGAGGGCGCCGGCCCACGGGGCTGGACGCCGTCTCCTGGGCGGCCCGTATGGAGGAATACGGGGCGGGCGAGATCCTGCTGACCAGCATGGACCGCGACGGGACCCGGGACGGCTACGACATCCCCCTGACCCGGGCCATCGCGGACCGCGTGGGGATTCCGGTGATCGCCTCCGGCGGCGTCGGGAACCTCGATCACCTGGTGGAGGGCCTCACGGCGGGAGGGGCGAACGCGGTGCTCGCCGCCTCCATCTTCCACTACGGGGAATACACGGTGGGGCAGGCGAAGGAGTACCTCCGCAGGCGCGGCGTGCCGGTGCGGCCGTCTGCCCGGCCGACGACAGGAGAGGATGGATGACGGCGGACGAGCTGATCGCGATAGTGAAATTCGACGACCGGGGGCTGGTGCCCGTGGTGACCCAGGACGTCTCCGACAACGCGGTGCTGATGGTGGCCTGGGTGAACGCGGCCGCCCTCCGGAACACCTTCGACACCGGGCGGGCCAGTTACTGGAGCCGTTCACGGAGCTCCTTGTGGGTCAAGGGGGAGACCTCCGGCCACTTCCAGGAGCTCGAGGAAGTGCGGTACGATTGCGATGTGGACACTCTCCTGTATCGCGTGCGGCAGACGGGACCCGCATGCCATACGGGGGAGAGGACCTGCTTCTATCGGAGCGCATACCGGCGCGGGAGGGAATGACAATGGCCGACGATTGCATCTTCTGTAAGATCATCCGGAAGGAAGTGCCGTCCCAGCCGATCTACGAGGACCACGACCTGGTCGCCTTTCCGGACATTCACCCGGCGGCGCCGGTCCACGTGCTCATCGTCCCGAAGGAGCACATGCTGAACCTTAACGACGTGGGAAAGAACGACGTCGCCCTCCTGGGCAAGATGCTGCGCCTCTCCGCCAGGATCGCCAACGAGAAGGGGGTGGCGGAGTCGGGGTACCGGATCGTCATCAACAACGGGAACGACGGAGGGCAGCTCGTCCCCCACCTGCACCTCCACCTGATCGGCGGGAAGCCGCTCGGCCACAAGCTCGGCTGACCGATGCGCCATAACAGGTACTTTGACGACAAGGTCCAGAGCCTCGGGTTTTCGGACGGGGAGGGGGACGCGACGGTAGGCGTCATCGAGCCCGGCGAGTACGCCTTCGGCACATCGCGGGAGGAGCGCATGACGGTCGTCTCCGGGGTGCTGTGGTACCGCGTGCCCGGGAAAGCGTGGCTCTCGGCGACCGCGGGGGAAGGGTTCGGCGTCCCGGCGGGCGTGACGTTCGAGGTCAAGGCGGAAGCCCCCGTTTCGTACCTGTGCCGCTACCTTTGAGGCGCTCGATGGGATTTCGATTTGATTCCTTGACATGTCGGGGGGATGGCATAAGATACTAGAATTTTCGGTATTAGGCTGGCACGGGAAGGGGTGATAGTTTTATGCCGGGCGTCCGGGTGAAGGAAGAGGAGCCCTTTGAAAGCGTCCTGAAACGGTTCAAGAAGCAGTGCGAGAAAGCCGGGATCCTGTCGGAGATCCGCAAGCGGGAGCACTACGAGAAACCGAGCGTCAAGAGGAAGAAGAAGGCTCTGGCGGCCAGAAAGCGCGCGTTGAAGAAAATGAAGAAAATGAGCCGGTAGCGGATGGGGCTTTCCGACCGGTTGCGACAGGACATGCAGAAAGCGGCCAAGGAGCGTAATTCCTTGGCCCTTTCTACTTTGCGGATGGCGCTGGCCGAGATCAAGAACAAGGAGATCGAGGCGCGGGGGGGGCTGGCGGACGACGCGGTCCTCAAGCTGCTCGCATCGATGGTGAAGAGGAGGCGGGAGTCCATCGATCTTTTCCTCAAGGGGAACCGCCCCGAGCTTGCGGAGAAGGAGGCGGGCGAGATCGCGATCCTTTCGTCCTACCTTCCGAAGGGGCTCTCCGACGCCGAAGTCGAGTCCCTTGCGCGCGAGGCGATTGCGGCTGCCGGCGCCAAGTCCCCTTCCGACATCGGCCGGGTGATGAAGGAACTGATGCCGAAGGTCGCCGGCCGCGCCGACGGCAAACTGGTGAACGAGGTCGTCCGTCGCCTGCTCTCCGGGTGACGCGAAAATCGGTTCGGACGTGTCCCTGACGATGCGGTCGTCCGGGACTTTTTTTGTCTGAACTCGCAGGACTTGGGGCCAAGGGAAACGTGGGGGGCCGCATCTCGGAAAGCACAATCCGCGAAATACGGGAGAAGGCGGACATCGTTTCGGTGGTATCCGAGACCGTCTCCCTTTCGCGCAGCGGCGCCAGCTTCCGGGGGCTGTGCCCGTTCCACAGGGAAAAGACGCCCTCCTTTTTCGTCCACCCGTCCCGGCAGGTCTTCAAATGCTTCGGCTGCGGCGAAGGAGGATCGGTCATTCACTTCCTGATGAAGGCCCGCAACCTCGCGTTCGCGGAAGCGGTGGAGGACCTCGGGGAGCGATACGGCGTCCCGATCCAGTACGAGCGGGGACCCGCGCCGCCGAGGCCGGGGGAGGATCTCTACCGGATCCTCAAGCTGGCCTCGGAGACCTACCGCGATCTGCTCCGGTCCTCTCCCGGCGGGAAGGCCGCAAAGGATTTCCTGCGCAGGAGGGGGGTTGCTCCCGAAGCCGAGCAGGAGTTCTTCCTGGGGTACGGCGGACAGGGGAAGGACGTGCTCGACGTCCTGTCGCGGGAAGGGATCGACCCGGGGCGGGCGGCGCAGGCGGGGCTGCTGTTTGCCCAGGAGGGAGGGGGATACCGGGAACGTTTCCGGGGCAGGCTCATCTATCCCATCACGGACGCGCGCGGCAGGGTTTGCGGGTTCGGCGCCCGGGCGATCAACGACGCCACGCCGAAGTACCTGAATTCTCCGGAGTCCGATCTCTACCGGAAAAGCTCCGTGTTGTACGGTCTTTTCCAGGCGCTGCCCGCGATCCGGAACGAAAAGAAGGTGGTCGTGGTCGAAGGGTACATGGACCTCATCGGCCTCTGGCAGCGGGGGGTCCGAAACGTGGTGGCCACGTGCGGGACCTCGCTCACCGAGAGCCACGCCAGGACACTGAAGCGCCTGTCGGATACGGTCATCCTACTTTTTGACGGCGACGTGGCCGGGAAGCGGTCGGCGGTCCGCGCAGGAGGGCCGCTGTACGCCGCGGGCGTGAGCCCGCTGGTGCTCTTTCCTCCGAAGGGGATGGATCCGGACGACTGGGCGAAGGAGACCGCAGGGGCCGAGCTTGCGGAGCGGATTGCGCGGGCGATCCCCCTGATGGAGTACATCGAGCGGGCGGCGGCCCGGAAATACGATCTCTCCCAGATCGCCGGGAAGCTTTCCTACCTGGGACTCATGGGGAAGTACCTCCCGTGGATCACCGACCCCGCGGAGTACCGCATGTACGTCCAGCGGGTCGCCCAGGCGGCTGGCCTGCCGGAGGAGACGGTGCTCGAGCGGCTGCGGGGGAAGAAGGAGGAGGCCGTTGCGCCGGCGCAAGGGATCCCGCCCAGGGCTTCCGGCCCGAGGCCCGAGGAAGACCTTCTGCTGTGCCTGCTGTCCCGGGACCCGTCGCTCATCGAGGAGATCCGCCGGGACGGCGTCCCGGCCCTGGTCGAGGGGGAGGACGTCCGGGAGGCGATCGCCCTCCTCGCGCGGCAGGTCGAGGAGGGGGGCGCCGCGGATATCGGCGCCGCCCTGGATGCGGCGGCCGGCGGGGAGCTCCGGAAGCGGATTTCCGAGGAGATGTTCCGGGGGGAGATCGGCCTGTCGGCCGCGGCCCGCCGGATTTACCCGGACGTGGTGCTGGGCTTGAAGATCCGGAAGCTCACCCGGGAGATCGCGAGGCTGGGGGAGGCGAACAAGGCCGCGATCCGCGACGGCGAAACGGCGCGGGCGCAGGATCTGTTCACGGAGCTTAAGGCCGCGAAGAACGAGAAGGAACGGCTGGAGCGGGAACGCAGAATGAGTGTCCCGCCTCGCGAATAGGCGGATGCAGCGGGCCTCGAATGCCAGCTTATTTGCGAGACGGGACACTGAAGGATGAGGTGAGGCGGAATGGCAAGGCGTAAACATCTGGACGGCATCGACGGGCTGGTGGAGAAGGGCCGCGCGCAGGGTTTCGTCACGTACGACGAGCTGAACAGCGTGCTGCCTCCCGACATCCTCACGGGGGACCAGATCGACGACGTGATGGAGATCTTCGGCGAGAACGCGATCGAGGTGGTCGATGCCTTCAAGAAGGTTCCCGTGGCCGGAAGGGACCTGCTGATCGGGGAGGAGGAAGCCGCGGAGGAGGAAGAGGCGGTGGTGGAGGAGGAGGCCGCCGTCGAGGAGGAGGAGGAAATCGACTACGCCGGCGGCATCAAGGGGAACGATCCCGTGCGGCTCTACCTGAAGGAGATGGGGTCGATCCCCTTGCTCAACCGGGAGGGCGAGGTCAGCCTGGCGAAGCGGATCGAGGACGGGGAGCGGGAGATCGTCTCCGCGGTGAAGGGTTGCTCCATCGCCCTCGACGAGCTCGTCGACCTCGGGGCCAAGCTCAAGTCCGGCGAGCTCCAGATCCGGGACGTCATCAAGGACCTGGACGAGGACTCCACCGACGAGGAAGAGAAGGCGGCGCTGGAGAAGGTGCTGCGCATCATCTCGCGGATCAGGAAGACGCTCCAGTCCGCCCAGGAGCTTGCGGCCCGGCCCAGGAAGGGAAAGGTCAAGGAGAAGGAGCGGCAGGCCCTGAAGAAGAAGCTCGCCGCCCTGTACGGGCGCGTGGAGGAGCTGATCCAGGAGATCCACCTCAAGGAGCGCCAGATCGAGGTCATCGGCGACAAGATCCGCCGCTTCGCGGACCGGATCGAGGAGGCCGAGGAACGGATCCGGGTTTGCTGCGAGAGGACGAAGCTGAAGGAGAAGGACCTCCTCAAGCTCATCCGGGATGTCAAGGGGAAGAAGGGCAAGCTGGCGCAGGCGGCGATGCGGCTGCACGTCGGCAAGGACCGGCTCCTCGATATGGAGGCGCAGATCCGCGACGCAAGGGCCCAGATCCGCAAGGTGGAGAAGGAGGCGGGCCTCGGCGCCGCCGAGCTCAAGGAGACCCTGCGGGCCATCGAGGAGGGGGAGCGCAAGGTCCGTGAGGCCAAGCGCGAGCTCGTCGAAGCGAACCTGCGCCTGGTCGTCTCCATCGCCAAGAAGTACACCAACCGCGGGCTCCAGTTCCTCGACCTCATCCAGGAGGGGAACATCGGCCTGATGAAGGCGGTCGACAAGTTCGAGTACCGCCGCGGGTACAAGTTCTCCACTTATGCCACGTGGTGGATCCGCCAGGCGATCACGCGGGCGATCGCCGACCAGGCCCGCACGATCCGGATCCCGGTGCATATGATCGAGACGATCAACAAGCTGATCCGCACCTCCCGCTACCTCGTGCAGGAGCTGGGTCGCGAGCCGACCCCGGAGGAGATCGCGGAGCGCATGGACATCCCGCTCGAGAAGGTCCGCAAGGTCCTGAAGATCGCCAAGGAGCCGATCTCGCTCGAGACCCCGATCGGTGAGGAGGAGGACAGCCACCTGGGCGATTTCATCGAGGACAAGAACACGGCTTCGCCGGTGGAGTCCGTCATCAACATCGACCTGGCCGATCAGGTGGACAAGGTCCTGGGGTCGCTCACCCCGAGGGAGGAGCGGGTCCTGCGGATGCGGTTCGGCATCGGCGAGAAGTCGGACCACACCCTGGAGGAAGTGGGACAGGACTTCGAGGTCACCAGGGAGAGGATCCGCCAGATCGAGGCCAAGGCGCTCCGGAAGCTGCGCCACCCGAGCCGCAGCAAGCGCCTTCGGACCTTTTTGGAGTAAACGAATGGGCGCGCCGGGGACATCTCCTGATCCTCGGGGGGACATTCCTATCTCAAGTGCCATGTTGAGGAGTGTCCCCCCCAGAGTTGAGGAGTGTCCCCGCCCACGATTGACAAGAGGTTGCCTTGGCGGAAATAATAAAAAGATGCACGTGAGGAACGCTTTTGGGGGCCCATAGCTCAGTTGGTCAGAGCCACCGGCTCATAACCGGTCGGTCCCTGGTTCGAGGCCAGGTGGGCCCACCAACAACCGCCATCCCGCAGGATCATTCAGCCGTGTATACGAAGAACTTCGGAGATGCACCGCCCGCCGGTGCATTTTTCGTTTGTCGAGAGTGGGGGGAGTGAGTCCCCGCGCCAAAGTCACGGTCAGGGACGTCTGGCGCGCACTCGATGACCATTTTCCCTTCGCCCACCGCGCCGACTGGGACAACGTCGGGATCCTCCTCGGAGACCCGGCGGCCGCGGTGAGGAACGTCCTGATCGCCCTCGACGCCACGCCTGCGGCCCTTGCCGAATGCAGGAGGACCCGGGCCGAGCTGCTCCTCACCCATCACCCGGTGATCTACGCCCCGCTCAAGGCGGTACAGCCCGGGGATGGGGCGTCCGCCGCGGCCCATGCGCTCCTGCGGATGGGGGTGGCGGCGATCTCGGCGCACACCAACGCCGACGTCGCGCCACGGGGCGTGTCCCACGCCGTCGCGCGCCGGATCGGCCTGAAAGGGGTGAGGCCCCTTCTTCCCGGGGAGCCTTCGGATGCCTGCAAGGTTGCGGTCTTCGTCCCGCAGGACCGGGCCGACGTCCTGCTCTCGGCGCTGTCTTCGGCCGGCGGGGGACGGATCGGGGCCTACACCCGCTGCTCGTTCCGCACGGCCGGATTGGGGACGTTCCTCCCTGCGGAATCCGCCAGGCCTTACGTGGGCAGGGCCGGGAGGGAGGAGCGGGTCGAGGAGGTCCGCCTCGAGTCGGTCGTGGCGAAGAGCCTTCTCCCGAAGGTGCTGCGGGCCGTCCGGGACGCCCACCCGTACGAGGAGCCGGCGATCGACGTCTACCCGCTCGCGGGCGGTGCGCTCGGAGGGGGCGTCGGCGCCGTCGGGGACCGGGAAGCGCCCGCGCCGCTCGATTCCGTGCTGGAGGAGATCTTCCGGAAGGTCCGCCCGTCCTGGATCAAGGTGGCGGGTCCGCGGAAGAAGACGGTCCGGCGGATCGCGATCGTGGCCGGGAGCGGGTCCGAGTTCGCGGGGGCGGCGCGGGAGGCCGGCGCCGACCTCTTCGTGACCGGGGACCTCAAGTACCACCAGGCGCTGGAGGCGGCGGCCGGGGACATGCCCGTCGCCGACGTCGGTCACGGTTCGGCGGAAAAATGGATCCTTCCGGAATTCAGGCGGGTGGTCGCGGGCCGGTTCGGCAAGGCCGTGGCGACCCGCGTCTTCATGGAAGCAGAGCCCCTGAGGACGTTTCGTCCGGGGCAAACGAGGGGAGGGGATAAGCCTTGATGGAGCAGGTGAAGATCCTGATCGATCTGCAGGAGATAATGAGCCGGGCGAGGGCGGTCGAAACGGAGAAGCGGAAGGTCCCGCTCGAAGTGGCGGACCTGAAGGCCCTCTTCGAGGAGAGGGAGGCGAAGTTCCTTTCCGCCCAGCAGGAGTTCGAGCAGCTCCGGAAGGACCGGCGCGAGAAGGAGCGCGATATCGAGGAAGAGCGCGAGAAGGTCGAACGGGCCAAGGCCAAGCTCATGTCGATCAAGACGAACAAGGAATATTACGCGATGCTCAAGGAGATCGAGGGGACCAAGCGCGCGAACACCCAGCACGAGGACGAGCTCCTGGCGATCCTCGCGCGTTACGAGGAAGCGGAGAAGCGCCTGGCCGAGTTCAAGGCGGAGGTCGAGGAGGTGGGAGGGCGGTACCGGGAGCGGATGGTCGACGTCGAGGCGAAGATGGCCTCCTTCGACAAGGACGTCTTCGCGCTCGAGGCGAAGAAGTCCGATGTGGCGAAGCGCCTCGATCCCGGCCTTGCCAGGCGGTTCGAGATGATCTTCGACAGGCGCGACGGCATCGCGATCGTCCCCGCGAGGAACCAGTCGTGCACGGGGTGCCACATGAACATCTCGCCCCAGCTCTTCAACCTCCTGCAGCGCGAGGACAGGATCTACACGTGCCCCAACTGCAACCGGGTCCTCTACTACGAGGCGCCGGCGTCGGAAGCCACCGGGGAATGAAGGGGAAGCCGCTGCTGCTCCGGACGGACGGCGCCAGCCGGGGGAACCCGGGGCCGGCCGGCATCGGGGTGGTGATCGAAGCGGAGGGGACGGGCGAGCGCACGGAGCTGTGCGACTACATCGGCGAGACCACCAACAACGTCGCCGAGTACCGCGCGCTGATCCTCGCGCTGACGGAAGCGGAGAAGCTGTCGCCGTCCTCCGTCACCGTGCTGTCCGACTCCGAGCTCCTGGTCCGCCAGCTGAACGGCGAGTACCGGGTCAAGTCCGCGAACCTCAAGCCCCTTTTCCTGGAGGCGGTCCGGCTGTTGCGGCGCCTGCCCGGGGCGCGTATACTGCATGTTGACCGGGAGGAGAACCATGAGGCGGACCTCCTCGCCAACCGCGCGATCGACGAACATTTCAAGAACGTCTGAGGAGGCCATGCGGCCGCCGGCCCCCCCTTCGCGCCAGCTCACGCTGTCGCTCCGGGGGGCGGGAGGAAAGTCCGGGCTCCGCAGGGCAGGGTGCCGGGTAATCCCCGGTGGGGGCGACCCCGAGGATAGCGCCACAGAAAACATACCGCCCCTCGGAGCGGCGGCGAAAGCCGTCGCGAAGGGAGGTAAGGGTGAAATGGTGAGGTAAGAGCTCACCGCGGGCCGGGCAACCGGCACGGCACGGCACACCCCACCCGGAGCAAGACCGAATAGGAGGGCGACTCCGCAGGCCGAAAGGCTTCGTGGGGGAAGGGCGGCCCGCCCGGGGCCCTCGGGTCAAGGTCGCTTAAGGCGCGCGGCGACGCGCGTCGTAGAGAAATGGCCGCGACGGGGCGGGTGAAGGCCCGCCCCGCACAGAACCCGGCTTACGGCCTCCTCAGGCTGGCGGGGGACACTCATTCAACTTGGTACTCGAGTTAATGAGTGTCCCCCTATTATGCGGGGGATACTCCCGGATGCTGGGGGGGACACTCCTCAACGTGAAACTCGAGAAAACCCAAACCAGGAATGTCCCCCTGAAAGGAGAATCAATGGCAGAGTTCCAGTACCAGGACCCGTTCCCGCTCGGGAAAGACGCGACGAAGTACCGGCTGTTGACGAAGGATCACGTCTCTGTCGTCAAGTTCGACGGGACCGAGATGCTCAAGGTGGCTCCGGAGGGCTTAAGCCTCCTCGCCAACCAGGCGATGCGCGACGTCTCCTTCCTGCTGCGCCCCGCCCACCTTGCGAAGGTCGCCGCGATCCTCTCCGACCCCGAAGCGTCGCCCAACGACCGGGGCGTGGCCGTCGCCCTGCTGCGAAACGCGGAAGTCGCCGCCCGCTTCGTCCTCCCCTTCTGCCAGGACACGGGCACCGCCACCATCGTCGGCAAGAAGGGGCAGCAGGTCTTTACCGGCGCGAAGGACGAGGAGTTCCTCTCCGGGGGGGTCTATAAGACCTACACGGAGGAGAACCTGCGCTATTCCCAGACCGTCCCGCTGACGATGTACGAGGAGGTCAACTCCGGCTGCAACCTCCCGGCCCAGATCGACCTGTACGCCACCGAGGGGATGGAGTACAAGTTCCTGTTCGTCGCCAAGGGGGGCGGCTCCGCCAACAAGTCCTACCTGTATCAGGAGACCAAGGCGCTCCTCAACCCCGCGAGCCTGGAAAAATTCCTCGTGGAGAAGATGAAGACCCTGGGGACCGCCGCCTGTCCGCCTTACCACCTGGCCTTCGTCGTGGGAGGCACCTCCGCGGAAGGCTGCCTGAAGACCGTGAAGCTCGCCTCCACCGGATACCTGGACGCCCTCCCCACGAGCGGCAACAAGGAGGGCCGCGCGTTCCGCGACGTCGAGATGGAGGAGAAGATCCTCAAGGCCGCCTACACGTGCGGCTTCGGCGCCCAGTTCGGCGGCAAGTACTTCGCCCTCGACGTCCGGGTCGTCCGGCTGCCGCGCCACGGCGCCTCCTGCCCGGTCGGGATGGGCGTCTCCTGCTCCGCCGACCGCAACATCAAGGCGAAGATCGACCGGGACGGCCTCTGGCTCGAAGAGCTGGAGCGGAACCCGGGCCGGCTGATCCCCGAAAAATACCGGAAGAAGCACGATCACGGCGTGGTCAAGATCGACCTCAACCGGCCGATGAAGGAGATCCTCGGCGAGCTCTCCAAGTACCCGGTCACGACGCAGCTCTCCTTGACGGGCACGATCATCGTGGGCCGCGACATCGCCCACGCCAAGCTCAAAGAGCGGATCGATCAAGGAAAGGGGCTGCCCCAGTACCTGAAGGACCACCCGATCTACTACGCAGGCCCGGCCAAAACGCCCAAGGGTAGCCCTTCCGGCTCCTTCGGACCGACGACCGCCGGCCGCATGGACTCCTACGTGGACCTGTTTCAGTCCTACGGCGGCTCGCTCGTCATGATCGCCAAGGGGAACCGGAGCCAGCAGGTGACCGACGCGTGCAGGAAGCACGGCGGCTTCTACCTGGGCTCGATCGGCGGCCCGGCGGCGCTGCTCGCGCAGGAGAACATCAAGAAGGTCGAGGTCCTTGAGTACCCCGAGCTGGGAATGGAAGCGATCTGGAAGATCGAGGTCGTCGACTTCCCCGCGTTCATCCTGGTGGACGACAAGGGGAACGACTTTTACAGACAGTTGGCGGGCTGAGCTGGCGGGGGCCTTCCCGGGCCCCCGCCCATCCCCCCTTCGCCGCCCGGGTTCCCTGCAAAAGAATGCCGGCTCCAGGAAACCTCTCCCACTGAGCAACAAAACGGTTTTTTAGATCCGTTTTCCATCCGGTATTCCGCATAAATTGCTTGACACCAGCACCCCAACGGATAAAATGGCCGCTAGTGGGTAATTGTGGGGAAAGGTGGGTGTAGCGGCCACCATGATCTTCCGAGGACGATTCGAATATACCATCGATCCGAAAGGCAGGGTGAACATCCCTGCCCGCTTCCGCGAGCAACTCCAGGAATCCGGCCAGGAATCGTTAGTCGTCACCAACTACCAGGGGTGCCTCTACGCCTACCCGTCGGACGATTGGGCGCGGATCGAGGAGAAGCTCTCCAAGGTCTCCAGCGTTGATCGGAAGCTCAACACCTTCCTCCGCTTCTTCATCGGCGGGGGCGTGGAAGTCGTGCCGGACAAGCAGGGCCGGATCCTGGTCCCGCCGTCGCTTCGCTCGTACGCGGGGCTCGACAAGGATGTCGTCATCACGGGGATGCCCAACCGCTTCGAGATCTGGTCGCTGACGAAGTGGCAGGAAGAGATAGGACGGTTCGAGAAGGAAGGGTTCGAGGATCCCGAGCTCGCACGGGAGATCAACTCGCTCGGGATCTGACGAGTTGTCCGCGGGCCACATCCCCGTTCTTTTACAAGAGACGTTGGGACTGCTTTCCCCCTCCCCCGGAGAGGTCTTCCTGGACGGGACGGTCGGCGCGGGGGGCCACGCCGAGGAGATCGCCCGGAGGATCGGGCCGGAAGGAATCCTGGTGTGCGCCGACGGGGACCCCGAGATGCTCGCAAGGGCCGCCGAGCGCCTCCGCGGCTTCCCTTTCGTCCGGACGGTCCATGCGGATTTCTCCGAACTCGCAAGGCTCAGGGGGGCTGCGGGCGGCCGGCCGTTCGACGGGATGCTCCTCGACCTGGGGTTGTCCTCGCTCCAGCTCGACGACCCCGCGCGGGGGTTCTCGTTCCGGGAGGACGGCCCGCTGGACATGCGGCGCGATCCGGGCGCCCCGGTTTCCGCCGCGAGGGAGCTTCTCCGGCGGGCGAACGAGAAAGAGCTGGCGGACATCTTCTACCGGTTCGGGGAGGAACGGTTCTCCCGGCGCATCGCGCGGGCGATCGTAGAGCGCAGAAGGAAAGAGCCGATCGAACGGACGCTGCAGCTCGCCGAGCTGGTAAAGAGGGCGATTCCGAGGAAGGCGTGGCCGAGGGACATCCATCCGGCCACGCGGGTGTTCCAGGCGCTCCGGATCGCGGTGAACCGGGAGCTCGAATCGCTCTCGGTCTTTCTCGAGGAGTTCGCGCGGCACCTCGCGCCGAGGGGAAGGGCGGCGGTGATCGGTTTTCATTCGTTGGAGGACAGGCTGGTGAAGACGGCTTTCCGGGCGCAGTCGGCGGGCAAGGACGCGGTCCTTGAGATTCTGACCCGCAAGCCTGTGGTCCCGGGGCCGGAGGAGAAGGAGCGGAACCCGCGGGCCCGGAGCGCCAAGCTTCGCGCGGCCCGCCGCAGAGGACAGGAGGAGAGCCCATGCGAAGGATAGCGGTCGGAAACGGCGTGTGCATGATCACGGAGATCCGGAAGGAAACCCCGGTGTTGTTCCCGCAGCTCCCCAGGCGCCGCCGGCTTATGGGAGTCTTCTCCCTGGTGCTCGGCGTCGCCCTGTTCAACGTGTGGATCTCCGGGCAGTACTACCGGATCGGGTACGCGGTCTCCTCCACCCTGGAGGAGCAGCGAAACCTGAAGAAGGAGCAGGACCTCCTGAAGACCGAGATCCTGATGCTTCGGAGTCCCGCGCGGATCGAGGCGATCGCCAAGGCCCAGCTTGGGATGGTGGATCCGAAGACGGAGAGGATGATCCGGGTGAGATGAACCCCCGCGCCCGGTTCATCCTTTACGGGCTGGCGGCAGTCTATCTGCTCGTGGTGCTCCGGGCGTTCCACATCCAGGTCCTTGGCGTGGCGGGGATCCGCGAGCGGGGCGCCAAACAGTACTGCGTGAAGATCCCCCTGGTCCCGAAGCGCGGGGCGATCCTGGACCGGACCGGCAACGAGCTCGCGGTCAGCGTCGCCACGAAATCGATCTTCGTCCAGCCCGCCAAGCTGAAATCGGCCGGCACCGCGGCCGAGCTCCTCTCCCGGCGCCTCTCCCGCCCCGCCGCGGAGCTGCGCAAGCGGTTCTCCTCCGAGAAGAGCTTCCTGTGGGTGAAGCGCCAGATCCCCGCCTCGACGGCCGAGGAAGCCGTGCGGGAGATCCGCGAGGCGCTCGGGAACGGGAATGGCCGGGGCGGGGAGGACGGCATCGGCATCGTGGAGGAGCCCAAGCGCTTTTACCCGAACCGGGAGCTCGCCTCTTCGCTCCTCGGGTTCACCGACCTCGACAGCGTCGGCATCGAGGGAGTCGAGCTGTCCCTGGACAAGTACCTGCGCGGCGAACGGGCGTTCCTGATGTGCGAGCGGGACGCGCGCGGCCGGATCATCGTCCCCTCCTCGACGCCGGTGGAGGTCAATTCCAAGGGGCACTCGGTGTCGCTCACCATCGACCGCAATGTCCAGCACACGGCCGAGAGCGAGCTTAATGAGTCGATCGCGAAATACAACGCCCGCGGGGGGATCGCGCTGGTGATGCAGCCCAAGACCGGCGAGATTCTCGCGATGGCGTCCTCCCCGACCTACAACCCCAACACCCCGGGGACCGCCGTCCCGGAGGCCCGGAAGAACCACGCCTTGACCGACAGCTTCGAGCCGGGCTCCACGTTCAAGGTATTCACGATGGCCGCCGCGCTGGAGACGGGGAGCGTCACGACCTCGGACAAGTTCTTCTGCGAGAACGGCGCCTACCGGTACGCGGGCCGGGTCCTCCACGACACCCACCGCTACGGCTGGCTGACGGCGCCGGAGGTGCTGAAGTACTCGAGCAACATCGGAGCCTCGAAGATCAGCGAGCGGATGGACCCCGGGCGGTTCTACGACATGATCCGGGCGTTCGGGTTCGGGACGCGGACGGGGCTCGAGCTGATCGGGGAGGCGGGCGGGCTCGTCCCCCCGCGCGGCGGGTTCAAGGGGATCCGGCGCGCCACCGTGTCCTTCGGCCAGGGGATCTCGGTGACGCCGCTTCAGCTCGCCGGCGCCACGGCGGCGATCGTCAACGGCGGGAAGGTGATGAAGCCGTACATCGTCAAGGAGATCCGGGACCCCGAGGGGAAGATCGTGTACCGCGGCACGCCTACGGAGCTGCGGCGGGTCATCTCGCCGAAGACGTCGGAGACGATGCGGGAGATCCTGGGGACGGTCGTCCAGGAGGACGGCACGGGGACGCAGGCCCGCATCAAGGGGTTCCTCGTCGGCGGCAAGACGGGCACAGCGCAGAAGGTCGAGGTAGGGAGCGGCAGGTACTCGCCGAACAAGCGGGTCTCCTCCTTCATCGGATTCCTTCCCCTCCACGACCCCGAGCTGCTGATCCTCGTGGTCATCGACGAACCGAAGGGCCAGGTGTACGGCGGCGTGGTCGCGGCGCCGGCCTTCAACCAGATCGCGGTGAAGACCGCCTACTACCTGGGTATCCCTCCCACCGAGCCGGCCTCCCGCTCCGTGGCGCAGAACGAGAAGGAGAAGGGAAGAGGGGGGGCGGAGGAAGGGCGGCAGGGCGGTGCGGTCAAGATCACCCGTGTCTCCTCGGCCTCCTTGGAGAGCTCCATGGTCATGCCGGAACTGCGGGGCCTGAGCATGGGCAGGGTGGTGGACGTGATGGGGCGGTATTCGGTCAAGCTCAACCTCGCCGGGACCGGGGTTGCCGTTCAGCAGTCGCCCCCGCCCGGCCAGGTGCTGGTTCCCGGCACGGAATGCACCGTGAGCTTCGGGGGGCGATGAGCGGGAGATGCGTCTTTCCCAGGTCCTGAAAAACGTTCTGCCGGGGGAGACCGGGCATGGTAATCTGGAAATCGGCGGCATTTCGATCGACTCCCGGAAGGTCAGGAAAGGCGACCTGTTCGTCGCCGTCCGGGGCGAGCATGCCGACGGCCACGCGTTCCTCGAGCAGGCGGCGCGTGCGGGCGCCGCGGCGGCGCTGGTCGAAAAGGAGTTCCCCTCCCCCCCGCTCTCCACGGTACGGGTGTCCTCCACCGCCTCCGCTCTGCCCGCGGCGGCGGCGAGCTTTTACGGCGACCCGTCCGAAGGGCTTGCGGTGGCCGGGGTGACGGGGACCAACGGGAAGACGACGGTCACGTATCTTCTGGAGTCGATCCTCTCCGCCGCTGGGCGCCGGACCGCCGTGATCGGCACCATCAATTACCGTGTGGGGGGGGAAACGCTCCGCACGGGGCTGACGACCCCCTTTCCCCACGAGCTGCAGGAGGTGATGGCCGAGGCGGCCCGCCGGGGAGCCACCCATCTCCTGATGGAGGTATCGTCCCACAGCGCGGCCCAGGGGAGGATCGCGGGGGTCCGGTTCGACGCGGGGGTGTTCACCAACCTGTCCCACGACCACCTGGACTTCCATGGCGACATGGAGTCGTACTTCGCCGCGAAGGCGCGGTTCTTCCGGGAGTATCTCCCGGCCGGGGGGAAGCGGACGGGGATGGCTATCAACGCGGACGACCCCTACGGGGAGCGGCTGGCGCGGGAGTTCCCCGGGGCGATGACCTACGGGTTCTCCCGGAACCGGACCGTGTTCCCCGAGGAAGCGGACATGACGTGGGGAGGGACCCGGCTCGCGCTCCACGTCCCGGGGGGTGTCCTCGACCTGCGCACGAAGCTGATCGGGGCATACAACGCGTCTAACGTGATGGCGGCCGTCTGCGCAGCGACCCTCATGGGGGTATCTTCCGAAGCGATCCGCGAGGGAGTGGGGCGATTGGACGTCATTCCCGGGAGGATGGAGGAGATCCTCAACCGCCGCGGGCTGCACGTTTATGTGGATTACGCCCACACCCCCCAGGGGCTGGACCGGGTCCTAAGCACGCTCTCCGGCCTCACCGAAGGGAGGCTCATCACGGTCTTCGGGTGCGGCGGGAACCGCGACCGGGCCAAGCGCCCGGAGATGGGACGGATCGCGGCGCTCCGTTCGGACGTGGTCGTGGTGACCTCCGACAACCCCCGGAACGAGGATCCCGACGCGATCATCCGGGACATCCTGCCGGGGCTCACGGGGGAAGGGTTGATCGAGGCGTCGGAGGAGGTGGCGTGGGACCAGGGCTATTTCGTCGTGCTTCCCGACAGGAAGGCGGCGATCGCCCGGGCGCTCTCGATAGCGGAGCCCGGGGACACGGTGGCGATCGCCGGGAAAGGACATGAGAATGTACAGCTCATCGGGGACCGGAGTCTGCCGTTCGACGACCGGGAAACGGTCCGGGGAATGCTTGCCGGCAACGGGTAGACTGACCCTGGAGGAGGCCATCGGGGCGGTCCACCCCCTCCGGGTGGGGGGGCGGATTCCGCACCGCATGCCGATCGGGCGGGTCACGACCGACAGCCGGGAGGTCGAGCCGGGAGCGCTGTTCATCGCCCTGCCGGGAGAGAAGGTCGACGGGGCCGACTTCACGGAGGAAGCGTTCCGGAAGGGGGCGCTGGCGGCCCTCGTGTCGGAGGAAGGGGCGGCGAAGGTACCCGGGCCGGTCCTGTCCGGGAACCCCGTCTTCGTCGTCCACGACCCCGTCGAGGCGCTGGGCGACCTCGCGCACGCGCACCGGCAGCGGTTGCGGAAGATCCCTCTCGTGGGGATCACCGGCAGCTCGGGGAAGACCTCCACGAAGGAGATGCTTGCCGGGCTTCTGTCCGGGGGGCGGAGCGTCCTGCGGAACCTCGGCAACCGCAACAACCTGATCGGGATGCCGCTCGCGCTGCTTGCGCTCTCCGAGGAGCACGACGCCGCCGTGATGGAGATGGGGACGAACCGGCCGGGCGAGATCGCGCGTCTTTCGGAGATCGCCGCCCCCGACATCGGGATCGTCACCAACATCGCCCCGGCGCACCTGCAGGGGCTGGGAAGCCTCGAGGGGGTGGCGCGAGAGAAGGGGGACCTCTTCCGGGGGCTCGCGGAGGAGGGGACAGCGGTGGTGAACGCGACCGACCTGCGCGTGGTCCGCGAGGCGGGGCGGTGCCGGACGCGGAAGATCTTCTACGGCGTCGCCTTGAACGAGTTCTCCGGCCGGATCCTGTCCATGGACGACCGGGGGATGCGGATCGCCGTGCGCACCCCCTCCGGCGAGTTCACCTCGGACCTCCCTGTGACGGGGGAGCACCACCTCATGAACGCCCTGGCGGCCGCGGCCGCCGCCTATGTCCTGGGGATGCGCCCCACGGAGCTTGCGGGCGGCTTCTCCGCTTTCGCCCCGGTGAGGGGGAGGTTCCACTCCGTCGCCCTGCGCGGCGGAGGGCTGCTCCTGGACGACACCTATAACGCCAACCCGGCCTCGACGGAGGCCGCCATCCGGAGCCTCCGGATCCTCCGCGGGGGGAGGCGCTGCGTGGTCGTCCTGGGGGACATGCTGGAGCTCGGGGAGGCGTCGGCGTCCTCCCACTTCCGGATCGGTCACCTGCTCGCCTCGTCCGGCCCGGACCTCCTGTTCACCTATGGCGAGGAGGCGGCGCGGATCGCCCGGGGCGCCCTCGAGGGGGGGATGGACCCCGAGACGGTGGCGCACACCGGGGACAAGGACAGCCTGAAAACGATGCTCATGGGCGCGCTGCGCGATGGCGACGTCATCCTGGTCAAGGGATCCAGGGGGATGCGGCTCGACGAGGTCGCCGCGGAGATCGAAAGGGAGTGGACCTGAAAGACGATGCTCTATCACCTTCTCTATCCACTGCACGTGGACTATTCCTTCTTCAACGTGTTCCGGTACATCACGTTCCGGACCATCTACGCGGCGATCACGGCGCTCTTGCTCTGCTTTGCGATCGGCCCCTGGCTCATCCGGGAGCTGGGCTCCCACCAGATCGGCCAAATGATCCGGCGGGACGGTCCGGAGCGGCACCTGTCGAAGGAGGGGACTCCCACGATGGGCGGGCTTCTCATCGTCCTCGCCATCGTGATCCCTACGCTCCTGTGGGCGAACCTGCAGAACACCTATATCTGGATCGCGGTGTTCGTGACGGTCGGGTTCGGGGCGATCGGGTTCGTCGACGACTACAAGAAGGTCGTCAAAAAGGATTCGAAGGGGCTCTCCGCACGGACGAAGTTCACCTGCCAGCTTCTCCTGGCGGCGGTCGCGGCCACCCTCATCTACCTGGACATCGGGATCCAGCCCCGGGTGAGCATCCCCTTCTTCAAGAGGCTCAACCCGAGCCTCGGGATGTTCTACATCCCGTTTGTCATCTTCGTGATCGCCGGGGCGTCGAACGCCGTCAACCTGACCGACGGGCTCGACGGGCTCGCCATCGGGCCCGCCATCATCTCGGCCGGGACGTACATGCTGTTCGCGTACCTGGCCGGCCACATCAAGATCGCCAACTACCTCCAGATCCAGTACGTGCCTGGAGCGGGGGAACTGACCGTCTTCTGCGGGGCGATGGCGGGCGCGGGGATCGGGTTCCTCTGGTACAACACGTACCCCGCCCAAGTGTTCATGGGGGACACGGGGTCGCTCGCCATCGGCGCGGCGCTGGGGGTGGTCGCGGTGATGGTGAAGCAGGAGATCGTCCTGGCGCTGGTCGGCGGGGTCTTCGTGATGGAGGCGCTCTCGGTGATCCTGCAGGTGTACTCCTACAAGACGACCCGGAAGCGGATCTTCCGGATGGCGCCGGTGCACCACCACTTCGAGCTCAAGGGGTGGGCGGAGCCCAAGATCATCGTGCGGTTCTGGATCATCTCGATCATCCTGGCCCTCCTGGCCATCAGCACGCTGAAGATCCGGTGAGATGGATACGTTCGAGAAGAAAAACGTCTTCGTGGTCGGAGCGGGCAAATCGGGAGTCGCGGCGGCCCTCCTGTTGCTGCGGGAGGGGGCTCGCGTGACGCTGCTGGACGAGCGCCCGAAGGCGGCCGTGGAGCAGTCCCTCGGCGGGGAGATCCCGCCGCAGATGGCGTTCGTCCAGGGGCGCATGAGCGAGAAGGCCGCGATGGGGGTCGACCTCGTGATCCTGTCGCCGGGGGTTCCGGCGGACAGGCTTCCGGCGGACGCGTTGCGCCGCTTCGGCGTCCCCGTCTGGGGGGAGCTGGAGCTCGGGTTCCGCCGCTTCCGCGGAAACGTCGCGGCGGTCGCCGGGACGAACGGCAAGTCGACGGTGACGACGCTTTTGGGCGACATGGCGGCGCGCGCCTTCGGCTGCGTGTTCGTGGGCGGGAACCTGGGGGTCCCGCTGACCGCCGCGGCGGGCGAACCCTGCGACTGGGGGGTCGTGGAGGTCTCCAGCTTCCAGCTCGAGACGATCGACGCGTTCCGCCCGAAGGTGGCGGTCCTGCTGAACATCACGGAGGACCACAGCGACCGGTACAAGGACTTCGACGCCTACGCGGCGGCGAAGATGGCGCTCTTCCGCAACCAGGACGGGTCCGACGCGGCCGTGCTGAACGCCGACGACCCGGAAGTCGCCGCCCGCGCCGGCGGAATCCGGTCGAGGAAGGTCCCCTTCTCCCTGTCGCGGCGGCTCGAAGAGGGGGTGTGCCTGGAAGGGGACGAGATGGTGTGCCGCCTCGGGGGCGCGGAGGAGCGGTATCCGCGGGCGCTGCTGCGGATCCGGGGGACGCAGAACGTGGAGAACGCGATGGCCGCGATCGCGGCGGCGCGGCTGATCGGCGTCCCTCCCGACGCCGTGCGGGAGGCGGTTTCGGCGTTCCCGGGCCTGCCGCACCGGGTCGAGTTCGTCCGGGAAGCCGGCGGCGTGGCCTGGTTCAACGATTCCAAGGGAACCAACGTGGGCGCGGTGCTCAAGTGCCTGGAGGGGTTCTCCGAGCCGGTCGTGCTGATCGCCGGGGGGAAAGACAAGGGGGTGGACTTCCGGCCGATGCGCGAGCCCCTCTCCCGCAAGGCGCGGGCAGTGGTCCTCATCGGCGAGGCGCGCGGCAGGATGGAGCGCGAGCTGGCCGGCGCGGTCCCGCTAACGGCAGCCGACTCCCTGGAAGCCGCGGTCCGGAAGGCGGCTGAACTGGCGCGTTCCGGGGACGTCGTGATCCTCTCCCCGGCGTGCTCGAGCTTCGACATGTTCCGGAACTTCGAGGAGCGGGGCGAAGCGTTCCGCAAGGCTGTAAGGGAGCTTCCCGGATGAACCTCGGCAAGCGGCACGAGAACCTGATCCTCTCCCTCTGCACCCTGATCCTGGCGGTGCTGGGGATGGTGATGGTTTACAGCGCGACCTCCGTGACGGCCGGGTCCTCTCCGCGCTTCGGGTACGATGCGGCCTACTTCTTCAAGCGGCAGGTCCTCTTCTTCGCGGTGGGCGTCTCCCTGGCGGTGCTGCTTACTCGGATCGACTACGACTTCTACCGCCGCCGGATCGGGTTCATCCTGGCCGGGACCTTCGTGCTCCTCTTCCTCGTCTTCATCCCGGGGATCCGCCATACGGCGAACGGGGCCTCCCGGTGGATCAACCTCCGGGTTTTCACCTTCCAGCCCTCGGAACTCGCAAAGTTCGTGCTCCTTGCCTTCGCGGCCTACGCCATCGACCGGAAGGGGGAGAACCCCAAGGAGGGATTCCGCGTCTTCCTGCCGATGCTGGCGGTGATGGGGGCCTTCGTTGCGGCGATCCTCAAGGAGCCCGACTTCGGGATGGCGGTCGTCATCGTCGCGTCTTTCATGGCGATCCTTTTCATCGCCGGGTTCCCCTGGAAGTACCTGGCGGGCGCCGTTGCCGCGGGTCTGGCGGGAGTCGCCTACCTCATCGCCACCAAGCCGTACCGCCTGATACGGCTGAAAGCGTTCATCGATCCTTTCTCCCAGGCCCAGGCGGCCGGCTACCAGGTCGTCCAGTCCCTGATCGCCTTCTCGAACGGGGGGCTCCTGGGATCGGGGATAGGCGCCGGGAAGCAGAAGCTCTTCTACCTCCCCGAGATGCACACCGACTACATCTTCTCCGTCATCGGGGAGGAGCTGGGGTTCGCCGGGGTCGTGGCCGTGGGCGCCTGCTACCTCACGATGGTGTGGGTGGGGTTCCGGATCGCCCGGCGCGCCCGGGATCTTTTCGGGAAATACCTGGCGATGGGGGTGTCTTCGGTGATCGGCATCCAGGCCCTCATGAACATGATGGTGGGGCTTAAGATGCTCCCTCCCAAGGGGATGGTGCTGCCGTTCCTGAGCTACGGGGGGAGCTCCCTGATCCTGCACCTTGCGGCGATGGGGGTCCTGATCAACATCTCGATGAAAGGGGCGGAAGGTTTTGTCGCTGCGTCTGATCATCGCGGGCGGGGGTACCGGCGGGCACGTTTTTCCGGGGATAGCGCTTGCGGAAGCGTTTCTCTCCCTGTGTCCTGACGGCGAGGTTTCCTTCGTGGGGACGGCAGGAGGCTTGGAAGCCGGGGCGGTCCCGGCGCGGGGGTTCCGGATCGATTTCGTGCCCGCGGGCCAGGTCCGCGGAAAAGGAGCGAGGGGAGTGCTCGGACTGCTGAAGATGGCGATGGGGCTGCTCGCGGCGGACCGCGTGGTGGCGCGGCGCCCCCGGCCGGACTTCGTGATCGGCGTCGGCGGCTACGCCTCCGTGCCGGTCGCCCTGTCGGCGACCCTGCGCGGCGTCCCTCTGTTCCTGCAGGAGCAGAACGCGGTTCCCGGCCGGGCGAACCGTCTGCTGGGCAGGACCGCCAGGCGGGTCTATGCCGGCTTCCGTGAGGCCGCCGCGTACTTCCCTCCCGGGCGCGTGGAGGTGACGGGAAATCCCGTCCGGCGGGAGATCGTCGCGGCCGCCGGGTCGCGGAGGAGGGACCTCCCCGAAGCTCCCTTCTCGGTTTTCGCGTTCGGGGGATCGCAGGGGGCGCGGGCGATCAACGACCTGGTCGTCGAGATGGCCAGGCGGGTGAAGGAAGAAGGGCGGGAGATGCGGTTCATCCTGCAGACGGGGCGAAGCGGGTTCGAGACGGTCGAAAAGACGATTCGGGAGGTGGGGCTCCCGGTCGAGCCGTTCCCGTTCACCGACCGGATGGCGGAAGAGTTCGATCGCTGCCACGCGGTGCTCATGCGGGCGGGGGCGCTGTCGATCGCGGAGGCCGCCCTCTTCGGAAAGCCCTGCGTTCTCATCCCCTATCCGTTCGCCGCCGACCGACACCAGGAGAAGAACGCCGAGGAGTTTTGCGCCGCGGGGGCGGGCGTCTTTCTGCGGCAGGAGGAGGCGACCGCGGAGCGGGTCCTGGCGGCGCTCGATGCGTTCGCCGCCGATCCCGCCCGCCGGACCGCCGCCGGGGAGGCCGCCGCGCGGTTCTCCCGGCCGGACGCCGCCCTGGAGATCGTCCGCTCAGCGCTTGCGCAGTTGGGGAAACGGGAGGCATCCCGTGTATAGGAAGGGGTTGCGCATCCATTTCGTCGGCATCGGCGGGATAGGGATGAGCGGGATCGCGGAGCTTCTGCTCAACCTCGGATACCGGGTGGCCGGCTCGGACCTGCGGCGCTCCGACACGACCGACCGGCTCGCCCGCCTGGGCGCCGAGATCCGGGTGGGGCACGCGGCGGAGAACGTCCCCGCCGACGGGCACGTGGTCGTCGTCTCCTCGGCCGTCAAGCCGGACAACCCGGAAGTGGTCGAGGCGCATCACAGGAAGATCCCCGTCATCCCCCGCGCAGAGATGCTGGCCGAGCTGATGCGGATGAAGTACGGGATCGCCATCGCCGGGACGCACGGCAAGACGACTACTACTTCCATGGTGGCCACGGTCCTCGCCGCCGCGGGCTGGGACCCCACCGCCGTCGTCGGGGGAAAGCTGAACAGCCTGGGATCCAACGCCAAGCTCGGGCAGGGGGAGTTCCTGGTCGCCGAGGCCGACGAGAGCGACGGCTCGTTCCTCCGCCTGTCGCCCACCGTGGCGGTGGTGACCAACATCGACCCGGAACACCTGGACTACTATTCGGGGATCGGGCAGATCAAGGAGACCTTCCTCCACTTCGTCAACAAGGTCCCCTTTTACGGCTTCGCCGTGCTGTGCATCGACCACCCGAACGTGCAGGAGCTGATCCCCTCCATGGCGAAGACCTTCGTCACGTACGGCTTCTCGCTCCTCGCCGACTACCGCGCCGAGGGGATCGTGCCGGAGGGGATGAGCAACCGGTTCCGGGTGATCCGCCGCGGGGAGCCGCTGGGCGATGTGGCGCTGCGGGCGCCCGGCCGGCACAACGTGAGCAATGCCTTGGCCGCCGTCGCTGTGGCGTCGGAGCTGGGGATCCCCTTCGACCGGATCCGTGAGGGGCTTTCCGATTACGGCGGCGTTGCAAGGCGGTTCCAGGTGAAAGGGGAGCGGGAAGGGGTGACGGTCGTCGACGATTACGGCCACCACCCCGCCGAGGTCCGTGCGACCCTTGCCGCGGCGAGGGAGGTGTGGCCGGGCCGGCGGATCGTCGTGGGGTTCCAGCCCCACCGGTACTCCCGGACCCAGGCGCTCTTCCGGGACTTCGCGTCCGCCTTCAACGACGCGGACCTGCTCTTCGTCTTCGACGTCTACCCGGCCGGGGAGGAGCCGATCCCCGGGGCCACCGGGGAGCGCCTCTGCAAGGCGATCGGCGAGCACGGGCACAAGGCGGCTATCTTCGCGGGCAAGGCTGCGGACGCGCGGGAGGCGCTCGTCCCGCAGCTTCGCCCCGGTGATATATTCCTTACGATGGGGGCCGGCGATGTCTGGAAACTGGGAGAAAGCGTACTGTCCGGTTAACGGCCGGGCGAAAGGCACGCGGATGGGCGGCGCCAGGGCGAAGGTCGAGGAGGTCTTCGGCGCCAAGCTGCGCGACTTCACGACCGTCGGGATCGGCGGGAGCGCGGACAGGATGGTCTTCCCCCGCTCCGGCCAGGAGATCCAGGAGGTCCTCAAGGCGGAGCGGGAGGAGGGGAGGGAGGTGCGCCCCCTGGGCGCGGGGAGCAACCTCCTCGTCTCCGACGGCGGGGTCCGCGGGACGGTGCTGTGCCTCAAGAAAAACATGGGGAAGATGCTCTTCTCTTCGGGGGGATCGGTGATCGCGGAAGGGGGGACGATGCTCCCCCGGTTCGCGGTATTGTGCGCCCTCTCCGGCCTCTCCGGCGCGGAGGAGCTGGCGGGAATCCCCGGCACCGTGGGGGGAGCGACCACGATGAACGCCGGGGCGTACGGGCGGTACATCGGGGAGATCATCGAGTGGGTGGAAATCGTGGACCGGGAAGGGGGGCTGCACCGCCTCGAGAACCGGGAGATCCGCCTCGTCTACCGGGAGACGGAGTTCCCCGTGCAGGGGGTGATCGCCCGCGTTGGGTTCCGCCTGGCCGCCGCCGCGCCGGACAAGGTGTTCGAACGGATGAAGACGCTGAACGAAAAGCGCCGGGCCAGCCAGCCTTGGGGGGAGCGCTCCTTCGGGTCCACGTTCCGCAACCCCGCCGATCATGAAAGCGCGGGCCGCCTGCTCGACCGGGCCAGCATGAAGGGAGCGAGGGAAGGCGACGCGATCTTCTCCGAGAAGCACGCCAACTTCCTCATCAACGTGGGACGGGCCAGCGCCTCCGACGCGGTGCGGCTCATCCGGCGGGGCCGGGAGAAAGTACGGGAGCTCGCGGGCGTCGAGCTCGCCCTGGAAGTCAAGATGTGGGGCGCCTTCGATGCCTGAGCGGGGGAGGTTCCGCGGAAAGACGGTGGGGGTGTTTTTGGGGGGGGAGTCCTCCGAGCGGGAGGTGTCGCTGCGCACGGGCGGCGCGGCGGTCTCCGCCCTGCGCCGCATGGGGTACGACGTCCGGGAGATCGACATCCGGGGGGACTGGCTCGCGGCGATCCGGGAGGCGAAGGTGGACGTCGCGTTCATCGCCCTTCACGGGCGGTTCGGCGAGGACGGCTGCATCCAGGGGGCGCTGGAGCTGGCACGGGTTCCTTACACCGGGTCCGGCGTCGCCGCCTCCGCGCTCTCGATGAGCAAGGCGCTGGCCAAGCGCGTGGCGGCCGCCGCGGGGGTCCCCGTCGCGCCGGACGTCCTGATCGAGGGAGATGCGCCGGCCGCGCCGGCCCCTCCCGGCTTCGGCTTCCCGCTCGTCGTGAAGCCCGACCGCGAAGGGTCCACGGTCGGCGTGAGCATCGTCCGGGCGCCGGAAGGGTGGGAGGCCGCCATCGAGGAAGCACGGAAGTTCGACAGCCGGATCCTGGTGGAGGCGTACGTGCCGGGGCGGGAGATCACGGTGGGAATCCTGAACGGCAGGGTTCTTCCGGCGATCGAGATCGTCCCGAAGTCCGGCTCGGGGTTTTACGACTATCGCTCCAAGTACACGGCGGGGCAGACGGAGTACGTCATCCCCGTACCGATGGACCGGGACATCCTGATGCGGGCGGCGGAGTTCACGAAGCGGGGCGCCCTGGCGCTCCAGTTGCGGGGCGCGGCCAGGCTCGATTATCGGGTGGACCCGGCGGGCAACCTGTTCTTCCTCGAGGCGAACACGATCCCCGGGATGACCGAGACCAGCCTCTTGCCGAAGGCGGCGAAGTTCGACGGCATGACCTTCGACGATCTCGTCGAGGAGATCCTGGACGATGCGGGGCTTACGAAATAGGTGATCGAGTACAAGGCCTACCACAAGAAGTCGCTCGGGAAGAAAAGGTCGAAGGGGGCCCACGCCGCGCGGAAGAAGGGGAAGGAGAAAGGCCCCAGGGCGGCGCGGATCAACTTCCGGCAGGTGCTCCCGATCGCCGCAGCGATCCTGGCCGTGGTGCTAGTCACGGCGGCGGGGGCGGCGGTCTACTCCTGGCTCGGCCGTTCGAGCCTCTTTTCCGTCCGCGACATCGACATGAACCCGTGCGTCTACGTGGCGAAGGACGAGGTCTCGGGGATCCTCTCGGGCGCGCCGCAGGGTAACATCTGGTCCCTCTCTTCGCGGGACATCGGCCGGCGGCTGCTGTCCCATCCCTGGGTGCGGAGCGTGTCGGTGCGCAAGGCGCTCCCGGACCGGCTCGTGGTGCGCATCGACGAAAGGAAGCCCGCGGCGATGATCAACCTGGACGCGCTCTATTACGTGGACGACGAGGGGAAGATCTTCAAGCGGCTCACCGCCTACGACCCGAAGAACTTCCCGATCGTCACCGGCTTCTCGCAGGGCGAGCTCTCGGCGCGGGACGCGGTCACGCTCCAGAACCTTAAGAAGACCCTGGAGCTGCTGCGCTGCACCGATTCGGGGGTCCTCCGCCAGAACGTCTCCGAGGTCCACTTCGATGCCCAGGAGGGGTACACGATCGTGACGAGGGATTCCGCGTTGCAGCTCAAGATCGGCATGATGGATTTCCGCGAGGCGATGCGCAGGATCGAGGAGGCGATGCCGAAGCTCTCGAGCGTAGGGCAGGCGCGGGGGGTGGTCGATCTCAAGACGGCGGGCCGAATCTTCGTGCGGCCGGGGGAATAGATGGAAACTATTTCGGGACCGGTGATCGCCGGGCTGGACATCGGCTCCACCAAGGTCGCCACGGTCGTGGCGAGAAGGGCGCCCGAGGGGCTGGAGATCCTGGGCGTGGGCGTCTGCCCGACCGAGGGCATGCGGAAGGGAGCCGTGGTGAACGTGGACGCCACGGTCAGCTCGATCCGCCAGAGCGTGGCCGACGCGGAAAAGATGACGGGGGTCTCGATCGAGTCCGTTTTCGTCGGCGTGTCGGGCCCGCTGATCAAGTCGTTCAACAGCCACGCGGCGATATCGGTCCGCAACGAGCGCGAGGTGACCGAGGCGGACGTGGCGAGGGTCCTCGAGCTCGCCAAGGCGGTCGAGCTGCCCAACGACCGGGAGATCCTTCACGTCCTGACGCAGGAATTCATCGTCGACGACATGGGGGGGATCAAGGACCCGCTCGGCATCACCGGGATCCGGCTGGACGCCCGCGTGCACGTGGTGACCGACGACGTCCCCGGCACCCGCAACCTCGTCCGGTGCGTCGAGAAGGCTGAGCTCACCGTGGAGGACCTCGCCTTGAGCCCCCTCGTGTCCGCGAACGCGGTGCTGACGCCGGAGGAGCGGGAGGTGGGAGTGGTCCTCCTCGACGTCGGGGGAGGGACCGTCGAGATGGCGGTCTTCTACGACGGCGCCCTGCGGCACACCTTCGTCCTTCCCCTCGGGGGAGGGAACATCACCGCGGACGTAGCCATCGGGCTCAAGGTCCCCTGGGCGGACGCCGAGGCCTTAAAGAAGGCCTCCGGGAGCGCCATGATACAGAAGGTCCGCAGGGACGAGCTGGTGGAGCTTCCCGGAGTGGGCGGCCGGCACCCGCGCCCGATCCGCCGGCAATACCTGAGCGAGATCATCGAGCCTCGGGCGGAGGAGATCTTCACTCTCCTGCGGAAGGAGATCCTCCGGTCGGGGTTCGAGGAGATGCTCGGGGCGGGCGTCGTCCTGACCGGCGGCGGTTCGCTGCTCGACGGGCTTCCGGAGCTGGGCGAGCGGGTCTTCCAGCTCCCGGTCCGGCGGGGGTCCCCCATCGGGATCGGGGGGCTCGTGGAACTGGTAGGCAGCCCTACGTTCGCCTCGGGCGTCGGCCTGACGCTTTACGGGTCGAGCCTGGCCGAGAGCGGTATCGAGCGGGGGGGGGCGCAGGAGGAGGGCGGACTGCTCCAACGTTTCAAGCGCATGCTTACGGACCTTTTTTAATACGGGAACCAGGAAGGAGGTCACCATGTTCACGCTCGTCGAGGAAAACCGCTGCCACGCCGTCATCAAGGTGCTCGGCGTGGGGGGCGGCGGCGGCAACGCCATCAACACTATGATCGAGGAAGGGCTCTCGGGGGTGGAGTTCATCGCGGCCAACACGGACGCGCAGGCCCTCTCGAGAAACCTGGCTCCCCTGAAGATCCAGCTCGGGGCGAGGCTGACCAAGGGACTGGGGGCTGGGGCCAATCCCGACATCGGCCGCCAGGCGGCCCTTGAGGACCGGGACTTGCTTCGGGAGGCGCTCGGCGGCGCCGACATGGTGTTCATCACCGCGGGCCTGGGCGGCGGGACCGGAACCGGCGCAGGGCCCGTCGTGGCCGAGGTCGCCAAGGAGGTGGGGGCGCTGTCGGTCGCGGTGGTGACCCGCCCGTTCACCTTCGAAGGCTCCACGCGGCGGCGCCAGGCCGAGGTGGGAGTCAAGGACCTGCGCAGCCTCGTGGACACGATCATCGTGATCCCGAACGAGAAGCTCCTCCTCATCGCCGGGAAGGAGATGCGGTTCGTGGAGGCGTTCCGGAAGGTCGACGAGGTGCTGTTCCAGGCGGTCCGGGGGATCTCGGAGCTGGTGACCAAGCCGGGGTACATCAACCTGGACTTCGCGGACGTCAAGACGATCATGTCGGGGATGGGCGTGGCGCTGATGGGCACCGGGTGCGCCTCCGGGCAAAACCGGGCCGTGGCCGCGGCGGAGAAGGCGATCTCCAGCCCCCTCCTCGAAGACGTCTCGATACGAGGGGCGCGCGGCGTGCTGATCAACATCACCGCGGGGGCGTCCCTCTCCTTGAGCGAGGTGCACGAGGCGGCGAGCCTGGTCCAGGAGGAGGCCGACGACGAGGCGAACATCATCTTCGGGACCGTCATCGACGAGACGATGGACGACGAGCTGAAGGTGACGGTCATCGCGACCGGCTTCGAGCCGGGAGTGGCGGAGAGCCTCTGGAAGGGGCCGCGCCGCACGATCAAGCTGGTGGGCAAGGAGGACCTGGAGAAGCCGGCGTTCCTGCGCGCCGCGCAGCAGAGGCCGCCGGAGCGGATCGAGGACCTCCCGGTCATCGACAAGGAGAGCGAGATCGAGGCGCTGGAGGAGTTCGAGATCCCCACCTTCCTGCGCCGCCGGGGGGAGTAATCGGCGGCCCGTTTAGCTCGCGTGCTACGCTCGCCTCACGGGGTACCCCTCGCGGGGGACGCCTTGCCCGTCCGTCCCTGGACGGGCGGCGGCTCCGTCGCTCCTTGCTCCAACATCCGTGTCTACGCTGCGTCGCTCAGGCCCCCGCGAAGGGTACCCCGTTGCGGCGGCTCGCACGCGCGCATCCTGGCGGTGACCCGATGAGCTGGGAGATCCGGAAGCTGCACGAGGCGGTACTGGCCCGCGAAGTCGGGACGGTGCGCAAGGAATGGGGGGGCAGGCTCCGGGTCGCGCTCGTCTACCCGAACCGGTACGGCGCGGGGATGTCGAACCTGGGCTTCCTCTCCATCCATGCGCGGATCAACAAAAGGCCCGACGCCTTATGCGAGCGGGCCTTTCTGCCCGACGGCGCCGAGGAGCGGCTCCTTGCGCGCCGGCCTCTTCCCCTTTCCACGCTGGAGAGCGGCACGCCCTTGAAGGCGTTCGACATCGTCGCCTTTTCCCTCTCGTACGAAAACGACCTGCTTCACCTCCCGGCGATCCTTTCGGCGGGGGGCGTCCCGCAGTTTCGCTCGGACAGGGCCTCCGGGGACGGCCCGCGTCCCCTGGTGCTTGCTGGGGGGTTCGCGGCGTCATTGAACCCCGAGCCGTCCGGCGCGTTTGCCGATGCCGTGGTGATCGGCGACGGCGAAAGGGCGGTGGAGACGATCCTGGACCTGGGCGCGCCCCGTCCGGGGGACGAGGGGTACCTGCGCGAGCTTGCCGCCATCCCCGGCGTGTACGTTCCCGCAGGATATGTCCCGCGATATGCCGATCCTGCCACCGGCGATCCGCCGGGTTCCGGCAGGCTGCAGGCGATGGAGAGCCTGCCCGGGTTCCCGGTGTGTGTCGTGCGGGAAGCGGTCCCCCTTGAAAAGTATCCGCCGATCCCACCAGTCCTTGCGGAGGACGCCGAGCTGGGCAAGATGGCGCTGGTGGAGACCTCCCGCGGCTGCCCCAAGATGTGCGGGTTCTGCGCCGCGGCGCACGCCTGCCCGGAGTTCCGCGAGTTCCCACTCCCCTTCGTCCGCGGTGCAGTCGACGCGGCATGGGAACATCGCCGCAAGATCGGGCTGATCGGCGCCGCCGTGCTCGACTGGCGTCCTTTCCGCGAATTCTCGAAGGAGGTCCTCGATCGAGGAGGGGCCGTTTCGCCCGCCTCCGTCCGGGCCGACCTGGTGGACGAGGAGATCGCGCAGATCCTGGAACGCAGCGGGCACAGGACCGTTGCCCTTGCGCCCGAGTGCGGCAGTGAATCCCTGAGAGTCCGCCTCGGTAAGCGGGTGAAGGACGAGGTCTTCCTCTCCGCAGCGAAGACCTTGGTCCGCTCCGGGATCGTCTCGTTCAAGCTCTACTTCCTCGTGGGTGTCCCGGGGGCGGAGAGGGAGCAGGAGATCGAAGGCGCCGTCTCCTTCCTGAAGACTTTCCGGGCCGCCGTGCTCGCGGAAAGCAGGGAGCTGGGAAGGATGGGGACCATAACGGCGGTCGTGTCGCCCTTCGTGCCCAAGCCTTTCACGCCGTTGCAGTGGGCGCCCATGGTTCCGGAGGAGGAGCTGCGATGGCGCCAGGAGCGGATCGCCAACGGCATTCGTTCGATCCCGAACCTGCGCATCGATCCCGAGGCTCCGGTATCGGCCGTCCTGCAGGGCTTCCTCGGCCTCTCCGATCGGCGGGTGGAACAGGCGCTGCGCCACGCCCGCAAGGGAAGGCTCAAGCTCCTTCCCGGCAATCTCGCCGTGCCCCTCTCCGAGATCGTCTGCAGGGAAAAGGAGGCGGACGAATGCTTCCCCTGGGATGTCATCTCCGGCGGCCTGCCTCGAAATGTCCTCCGCGCCCGGTATCAGTCGATTCTCCGCGGATAGTCCCAATCCGCTCGTCGCCCGGTCCTTCCTTGCCCATGTCCCTCTCCGGGACAGTTAACAACAGGGACGGTCCTGTCCTCCTCTTTCGGTCCATCAACCCCGGTTGTGTGACTGCGGTCCATTCGTGGTTCTGCCAAGTCCCAGTACAGGACCGTCCCTACTTGAGATCGGCGAACACCTGCCGGAGCTTCCCGCCGACCGGGTCACGACGGGGCGGCTCGTCCGTCGTCTCCACCGCGACCTGGGGCAGGCCCTGCGATGTAAGGAAATCCCGCAGCCTCCTCGCCACGACTTCCGCGACCTGCCGGCGCTCATATCCTGCGGCCTCCTCGAGCCGCAAGGCAAGAAGCGCCGGCCCGCGCTGGATCGCCTGCCAGGTGCGCACACCCGGTGTCTCCTCGACCACGGTGGCGACCGCCATCGGGAGGATCGGGACCGTGTCCCCGCGCGGCCCCACGAAATAGAGCACTTCGTCCCGCCGCCCCTCCACCTGGATCGCCGGAAGCGCGCTTCCGCAGGGGCAGGGGCAGGGGAGAGTCGTGACGCTGTCGCCCAGGTCGTAGCGCAGGATCGGCTGCACCCGGTTGACCAGGTTGGTGAGCAGCGTCGTGTAGGAGGCCCGGCCCGGCGGGACCGGCCGGTACGCCTCGTCCACCGGCTCCAGGACCACCCAGTCGGCGTTGACGTGGAGCCGGCCGTGCCGGCAGTCGAAGGCGATACCCATGAACTCGGAGGCCGCGTAGGTGTCCCGGACCGGGCAGCGGAAGGCGGCCGCGATCCGCTCCCTGACCCCCGGGGAGAGCCACTCCGCGCCGGTGAGCGCCAGGGCGGGGCGGATTTTCAACCTGCCCTCCTCCTGCTCCCGGGCCAGGACCGCCAGCGCCGTGGGGTAGCTGCCCAGGACCGCCGGTCGGAACGCGTTGAGCGACCGCACCAGATCGGGCAGCGGCGCAAGGATCGAGAAGACCCGGTTGCGGCCCGACAGGATCGGGTACCGCCGCCGGGCCAGCCGCTCGATGACCGAGCTGGTGAAATGCCCCCCGACCGTAATGACCGCCGCCGTCCGCCCCCTCTGCCGCAGGAAGGGCCCCAATGCCCCGGCCGGGATCAGCGACGGCAGCCGCCGCGCCGAAAGGAGCGCTGCGTAGATCGTCATGGCGTCCCCGTCCTGCAGGAAGATGCCGGGCCGGCCGGTAGTGCCCGAAGTGGCGAAGACCATGTAGCGCCCCAGGTAGAGGTCGCCGATACGCGCGGGGTCGTCGACGAAGGCATCCACTCCTTCGCGGGTTACTTGAGGGTCGGTCACCCACTCGTCGAAACGCTCCATGAGCTCATGCTTGGCCGACGGCGGCAGCATGCGGAGGTCGTCGATCTCCGCGGGAAGATCGGCGTACCGCTTGAAGTAGAAGGGGGAGTGTGCCCTCGCGAACTCGATCAGGCGGGCAAGCCGCTCCCGCCGGCGGGCGTCGATGTCCGCCGGGGGGCCGTGGCGGAGGCGCCAGGCGTCCAGGAAGGTTTTTGCGAGGCTTATCGGGTTGCCGGAACCTTTACCGGTCGGCACGGCACGGCGAAGGCGTCAGGCCGGAGTGACCCGCAGGAGGACGTTGCGCGTCCGGGGGCCGTCGAACTCGCACAGGAAGATCGCCTGCCAGGTCCCCAGCACGAGCTGCCCCGCCTCCACGAACACCGAGAGCTGGGACCCGACGATGCTCGTCTTGGCGTGGGCGTGGGCGTTTCCCTCGACGTGCAGGTAGTTCCCCGTGGAGGGGGCCATCGTCTCGAGGATGTTGAGGATGTCCTTCCGGACGTCCGGATCGGCGTTCTCGTTGATGGTGATCCCCGCCGTGGTGTGGGGGACGAAGATCTGGCAGGACCCCCGCGTGACCCCGCTCTCGCGAATCACGTGGCGCACGGTGCTCGTGATGTCGACGAGCTGCTGGGCGTTTTCGGTGCGAACGGTAACCGTTTTAAGGTTCATCGGGCTCTCTCCTGGCATCTTCTTGTAGCACAGGAGCTTCACGGGGGTCAAGGAATGGTGTTCGCGATCGCAAAGTTCCCGCTATAATGGTGTCCCGTGAGGGCCGCACCGCGCCTGATACTGGCATCGGCATCCCCCCGCCGCCGCGAGCTGCTGGGCGTGATCGGGGTTCCGTTCCGGGTGGTCCCTTCCCGGATCGAGGAGACGCCGCGTCCGGGGGAGGCTCCCCGAAGGTTCGTCCGCCGGGCCGCACGCGAGAAGGGGGAGGAGGTGGCCTCCCGGTACCCGGCGGCTCATGTCCTTTCGGCGGACACGATCGTCGTCGCGGGAGGAAGGATCCTCGGCAAGCCCGGGGACCGGGACGAGGCGATGGGGATGCTCTCCCTGCTCCAGGGGCGCTGGCACTTCGTGCACACGGCGGTCTGCCTGCTGCGGCAGGAGAGCGGGTACACGGACGAGCTGTGCGAGACGAGCCGGGTCCGCTTCCGTACGTTGACGAGGGAGGAGATCGCGGGGTACCTGAGGACGGGGGAGAGCGACGACAAGGCGGGGGCCTATGCGGCGCAGGGAGCGGGGAACCTGCTCATCGACCGGATCGCGGGCTCCTTCACGAACGTGGTCGGCCTCCCGATGACGCAGACCCTTGCGATGCTGCAGAGTGCGGGACTGCTCGCCGTGTCCCGGCGCGGGCCGGGCTGGTACCGGCTCGCCGGAGGGAAGCGGTGACGGAGGAGCTGATCAGGGACCGCGCGGCGCGGGTCCTGGAGCGGGTCGCCAGGGCGGCGGCCCGTGCGGGTCGCAAGCCCGAATCGGTCCGGCTGGTCGCGGTTACCAAGACGCATCCGGTCAAGCGGGTCGCGGAGGCGTACGAGGCGGGCCTCCGCGCCTTTGGCGAGAACTACGTCCAGGAGGCGGAGGAGAAGGTCCGGGCGTTTCCCGACGCGGAGTGGCACCTGATCGGGAAGCTCCAGGCGAACAAGGTGAAGAAGGCGGTCTCCCTCTTCGGATGGATCCAGACGGTCGACTCCGGGGAGCTGCTTGCCGACGTCTCGCGGCGCTGCGTCGAGGCGGAGAAGACGCTGCCCGTGCTCGTCGAGGTCAACCTCGCCGGGGAGGAGAGCAAGGCGGGGATCGACCCCGGAGAGCTGCCCGCGCTGCTGGAAACCGCCGCCGGCCTACCGGGGGTCACGGTGCGAGGGCTGATGGCGATTCCGCCGGCGACCGTGGATCCCGAGGACAGCCGGCCTTATTTCGCCCGCCTGCGGGAGCTGCTCTCCCGCACGGCCTCGCGGGGAGCGGGGGGGGAAATGACGGAGCTGTCGATGGGAATGTCGAACGATTTCGAAGTGGCGATCGAGGAGGGCGCGACGATGGTTCGCGTGGGAACGGCCATCTTCGGGAGCCGCGCGAGGAGGGGAGGATGAAGGGACTGGGGTTCGTCGGGGCCGGGAACATGGCGGAGGCGATGATCAAGGGGATCCTCTCGGCGAAGCTATTGCCGCCCCCGGAGATCTTCGTGCACGACATTCGGCCCGAACGGGAAGAGGACATGCGGAAGCAGTTCGGCATCTCCGTGTCGTCCTCCCTGGCCGGCCTGGTCCGGGAGTGCGGGACGATCGTCTTCGCGGTGAAGCCGCAGGCGGTCCCCGAGGCGCTCCGCGCGATCGCCCGGGAGGAGAGCAGGGGCAAGCTCCTGATCTCGATCGCCGCGGGGGTCAAGACAGGCGTTTTCCTGTCGTCTCTCGGGGACGACGCCGCCGTGGTGCGCGCCATGCCGAACACGCCCGCGCAGGTGGGGATGGGGAGCACCGGCCTCCATTTCGCCGCGGGGGTGACCGAGCCGCAGAAGGTGTGGGCGCGAAAGATTTTCTCTTCCTTTGGTTCGGTGGCCGAGTTCGCCCGCGAGGAGCTGCTGGACGCCGTCACGGCGCTGTCCGGTTCCGGCCCGGCCTACGTCTTCCTCTTCATCGAGGCGCTGGCGGACGGCGCGGTCCGGTGCGGGATGGGGCGGGAGGAGGCGCTGCTCCTGGCCGCATCCACCGTGGAGGGGTCGGGAAGGATGGTGCGTGAATCGGGGAAGCACCCGGGGCAACTGAAGGACATGGTCACCTCGCCGGGCGGCACGACGGCGGCGGGGCTTGCCGCACTGGAACGCGGTGCCTTCCGGGGGACGGTCATGGACGCGGTGTTCGCTGCGTGGCAACGGTGCCGGGAACTCTAACGCCTCAAGGAGACCACGATGTTCGTCGCGAAGAACCTGATCGAAGCGGTGGCCTGGATCATCGACATCCTGCTCTCGTCCTACATGTGGATACTCATCATTCGCGCCGTGCTTTCCTGGGTCAACCCGGATCCGTACAACCCGATCGTCCGCGCTCTCTATGCGATCACGGAGCCGGTCCTGTCGTTCATGCGGCGGAAGTTTCCGCTGATGGCGGGGAGCATCGATTTCTCGCCCATGGTGGCGATCCTCATCATCCTGTTCCTGCGGCACTTCCTGGTCAAGACGCTCTTCGACCTTGCGATTCGCATGGCGGCGTGAAACCGCGGCGCAAGGGAAGTGGTCCGCCGACGGAGGCGTTGGCCACGGTGACGGTCCACGTGTCGCCGCGCTCCGCGAAGGAGGGTGTAGCGGGGTTCTCCGCGGGTGTTCTCCGCATCCGCCTCACGGCCCCGCCCGTCGAGAACCGGGCCAACGAGGCGCTCGTCCGGTTTCTCTCCGAGGCGCTCGGCGTTCCGCGCCGCCAGGTGGAGCTTGTGACCGGAGAGAAGGGCCGCAACAAGGTCGTCCGCATACGAGGCATTTCACGGGGGGAGGTCTTCCGGCGCTTGGGGCTGCGACTAGAGCAGCCCCCGGATTAGCCCGCCGTCCACCTGGATCGTGGTGCCGGTGACGTAGGAGGCCGCCTCCGACGCGAGGAAGGCGACGAGCGATCCCACCTCCTCCGGTCTGCCGAATCTTCCCGCCGGGATCTCGGCGATCCCCGCTTCCATCGCCTCTTCCACGGGGATCCGGTTCTCCCTGGCGCGCCGCTCGATGACCGCCCGGAGGCGGTCGGTCAGGATATATCCCGGGCAGATGTTGTTGACCGTGACGTTGTGCTCCGCGACCTCCCGGGAGAGGGTCTTCGCCATCCCGACGACGGCGCTACGGACCGCGTTGGACTGGATCAGGTTGTCGATAGGCTGTTTGACCGCGAACGAGGTGAGCGAGATGACGCGGCCGAACTTCTGGCGGATCATCCAGGGGAGGCATCTCCTTATGCACCGCACGCCGGAGAGGAAATTGAGATGGAACGCCCGGAGCCAGTCCTCGTCGGCGGTGCCGAGGAAATCGGTGGGAGGCGGCCCCCCGGCGTTGTTCACCAGGACATGGAGCGTTCCGAAGGCCCCGGCGACCTCCGCGAAAAGCGCGTCGATCTCCCCGGGGCTCGTCAGGTCGGCCCGGATGGGGAGGACCGGGTAGCCCGTTTTCGCCGAGATCTCCTCGGCAGCAAGGGAGAGCGCCTCCTCCTCCCTGGCGCAGATGGCGACGCGCGCCCCTTCCAAGGAGAGCGCCTCCGCGCATGCCCGTCCGAGACCCCTGCTTCCCGCGCACACCAAGGCGGCCTTGTCGCGCAAACCCAGGTCCATCGGTTCTCTCCTTGCGGCGGCGTTTGGAGGACCATTGTATGCCACGGGGCATGGAGCGGGCAAATGGGCGAGGGAAGAGCGGGCTGCGGAAAAGGGGGCGCCGGAGGGTTATTTTGGGGGTGAGGACTGTAACCCTCCGGCTGGGGGCAGGGAAACGCTGCGATTTCACGCCGCGCATCCACTGTCGTTTATCTACAGCAAGGTCGGTGCCAGTGTCAGGCAGGCGTATAATGCACTGAAAAAAATGAAGTTGACGATGGGCGTGCCGGTCTGCGGGACCGGCGGTTGCGGAAATTGACGCACCGGATGAGGGGATTCCACCGGTCGCGGGAAGGGCGGTCTTGCCTTACGTCACCTTGTGGATCCACCCGTGACGGTCCGGAATCTCCCCGTACTGGATGCCGGTGATCTCGTCGAAGAGCCGCCGGGCCATCTCACCCACCTTTCCCCCGCCGACAGTGAACTCCTCGCCCTGGTAGTTCAAGGCTCCCACGGGAGAGATGACCGCGGCCGTTCCCGCGCCGAAGACTTCGCGGAGCGTGCCGTTCGCGGCCGAGCGGCGTACTTCCTCCATGCCGATGGGCCGTTCGGAGACCTTCCATCTCCAGTCGCGGGCGACGCGCAGGACGGAATCGCGGGTGACGCCCGGCAGGATCGAGCCTGCGAGCGGCGGGGTGACGAGCTCGTCCCCGATGACGAAGAAGATGTTCATCGTGCCGACTTCTTCGATGACCTCCCGCCGGGCGGCGTCGAGCCACAGGACCTGGTCGAACCCCTTCTCCTTCGCTTTCTTCGCCGCCAGGAGGCTCGCGGCGTAGTTGGCTCCCGTCTTGGCCTCCCCGAGGCCTCCCACCGCCGCGCGGACGTACTCCTCCTCCACCAGGATGCGAACCGGCTCGAAGCCGCGCGGATAGTAGTTCCCGACGGGCCCCGTGATGATGAAGAAAAGGTAGCGGCCGGCGGACCGCACGCCCAAGCCCGGCTCGGTGGCGATCATCACCGGGCGGATGTACAGGGAGGTCCCCCGGGACCTCGGGATCCAGTCCTTGTCGACGCGCAGGAGCGCGGAGACCGCCTCGACCTGGTCGTCCTCAGGGATCGTGGGCATGCACAGACGGGCGGCCGACCGGTTGAACCGCTCGAAGTTCATCCGCGGCCGGAAGAGGCAGATCGAATCGCCCGCCCCTCGGTAGGCCTTGAGCCCTTCGAAGATCTCCTGTCCGTAATGCAGCACCATGGCGGCCGGGTCGAGGCTGAGCTGCCCGTACGGCGCGATCCGCGCATCGCGCCATCCCTTCCCCTCCGCGTATTCCATGAGGAACATGTGGTCGGAGAAGATCCTTCCGAATCCCAGGGTCGATTCGTCGGCAGGCTTTGTTTTCCTCTGGGTTGACGCCGCGAGGCGTACCGAGATCTCCATTATCGTCCTTTCTTCTTATTGCAGGGTTGACTTCCCCGGTATATTCGCATGTTCCAATTCGAATTTCATCCCCATTCCGATGGAAATAGGCGACGGATCCGCCTTACCGATAGGCAATTTATTATCCTTTTGGGGAAAGGGTTTGTCCTGTCGCAAAGATCCATTTTATAACCTGCCGATATTCCGTTAGATTGGGTTCACGCCGCCACAGGAACGCAAATTGCAAATCATTTACCATGCTCAAACTTTTGACCGACGGCATCAAGGAGTGGCTGGTGCCTGCCGTCGCCTCGCGGATGATCCTCATCGAAGGCGGGGTTCTCTTTGTCAAATGCGACACGTATTTCACACGGTCCCTGTCGCTTTACGCCATGAGAGTGTACGTTCCCGGAGTGTACACTTACGGGGTCGAATACCGGCTCGCGGAGGGCGGGGAATTCCGGGTCACGGCCGGAAAAAACGGCGGCGTCGTGGCCCGGAGCAAATACGTCAGGTCCTGCTCCATTCCCGTGTGCTGGCTTCCGAAGCGATTCCTGGGAAAGGATGTCGACCGGTACATCATCCGGATCGACGGCAAAAGAGTGAACATGAAAGCGGGAATGAAGGAGAGCCTCCGCAAGCCCGGATCGGGCAAACCGCCTGTACGCAGCGGGGACTCGCACAACCGGCCCGCCGGATTCCCCCGAGATCGGCGTTCATGAGGCGGGCGTATAATGAAAAAAAGAGGGAAGTCAAAGGGGGGCTCCCCGGAGGCTGCGAGGAATGCTGAGCCCGGGTTCGGACCGGTAACGGGGAGGGATCAACCGTCCACATGACGGGATGTTCATCCCTCCCCGTCCATGATGTGCTAAATCACTTCGTCTGCTTCTTCGGCGTTTTCGTTTTCTCCGCTTTGGCGTTCGGCTTGCTCGTCTTACCCGGCGGGACGCACCCGCACCCGCAGTTTTCCTTCTTGGCCAACAGGATCACCCCCTTTCCGACCGGTTCCCGGTTTCTTTCGTTTGCGCCTGCCGCGCGCGCCGGCATCCGCAGATGCACCGCCTCGAGAAATCCCGCGGCAGGCGGTACTCCTGGAAGGTCTTCTCCGCCATCCTGACGATCCGTTCCTGGAGCTTTTTCTTCCCGTCGTGAAGCCGTTTCCGGACGGCGCCCTCCGAGATCCCCAGGAAGCGGGCTGCCTCCGCCGTGGGGACGTCATCGAGGTAACAGAGCAGGAGGGGGAATCGAAGCGTATCGGAGAGCGACGAGACGATTGCGCGGATCTCCTTGCGGAACGCGGCGGCCTCGTTCCGTTCACCCTCCGTTTCCATCGGGGACGCGGCGGGCGGCGACGGCAGGACCCCCGCGTCCTCCAGCGGCGCGAGCCGGTCCTGTTCTTTACGCCAGGCCAGGGCCTTGTTCCGGGCGATCTTTCGCAGCCACGACGGAAACGCCTCGATCGACCGGAGATCCTTCAGCGCGGCGAACGCGGAGATGAAGGTCTCCTGGGCGATGTCCTGGGCGGCCGCGGGGTCCTTGACGATTTGCAGCGCCATGGCGTAAACGAGGTACCGGTACCTCGCGACGATCTCTCCGAACGATGCGGCATCGCCTTTGGCGGACTTTCGAAGAAGATCTTTTTCCTCTTTCGGCATCTTCGCTCCTCTCCTCGCACTGAATAGATAGCGGAGTCCCCGAAATGTTACCAAAGAATATCCGCCCGCGCGGAACCCCGGGTTTTCGTTCCTGCGGCTCAACTTCTTGCTTTTTGCAGCATCTCATGTAATATAAGAACATTCTAATGTTCTATGTGGAGGAGATATGGACGCCGATCGCGCGAACGAATGGGCCGAACTGCTCAAAGCCTTCGCCCACCCCACGCGCCTTCAGATCCTCAACGAGCTGCGCAAGGGGACGCGGTGCGTCACGGACATGGAGGAGATCCTACCCGTCACGCAGGTGAACATCTCCCAGCACCTGACGGTGCTCCGGAACGCCCGGCTCGTGGACTTCGCCCAGGACGGGGCGCTGCGCTGCTACTACTTGAGCCGCCCGAAACTGGTCGAAGGGATTCTGGACCTGTTGGCCGCCGACCTGCCCATCGTTCGCAAGACGAAAGAGCAGATCGACCGGGAAAAGGAGCGGGCGAGGAAAGAGCAGGTGGCTTCCCGTGGTTGATAAGCTCCGCTCCCCCCTCTTGGACCACGATCCCGGCGACCCTCCGGTCTTCCTGCCCGGCAATCTGCTGGAGGCGGCCCGGCGCCGGAAGAGGTTGCCGCGGATTACGGCCCCGGCCGGGTGCCTGCTGGATTTCGACGGGGAGCTTGCGGATCACCTTCTCGCCACGGGGCGGGCCGCGGTGGAACCCGCGTGGCCCTGCTTCCACACCCGGCTGCTCCGATGGAAGGCGGGTGGCGCCGAATGCGGCGTGATCGGCGGGACGGTCGGCGCGCCGTTTGCCGTCCTCGTCGCCGAAGAGCTGTTCGCCCTCGGCTGCGACGCGCTGGTGAGCATCTCTTCCGCGGGGCTCATCGCCCCGGGACTTTCTCCGCCGTTCTTCCTTCTGATCGAGAAGGCGTTGCGCGACGAAGGCACGAGCCACCACTACTTTCCTGCGGGGCGGTTTTCGGTCGCTTCTCCGTCGCTGATCGCGGTCGTCGCGCGGCGGATGGCGGAGGCGGGGATCCCCGTCCAAAGGGGAACCTCCTGGACGACCGATGCCCCGTTCCGGGAGACGGGAAGCCTGATCGCGGCACGGCGGGATGAAGGCGTCGTCTCGGTCGAGATGGAGGCGGCGGCGCTCATCGCGCTGGGCGCGGCGCTTGGCAAGCCGGTGGTCTGCCTGGCCCACGTCACCAACGCTATGGCGACGCGCGGGGAGGATTTCGAAAAAGGGGGGGATGCCGGCCTGGAGGAGTCCCTTACGGTGTGCGCGTTGGCGCTGTCCGCCGCCCTGGAGCATGCGGAAGACATATCAAACGGAAAAGGAGGCAGGAAGGGAAAATGAAGCTCGCGATGGTGATTTCCCAGACGAACCCCGAAGTGGTGTTCAACGCGTTCCGGCTGGCGAACTTCAGCCGGAAGGAAGGAGACGAGGTGAAGGTGTTCCTCCTGGCGGAAGGGGTGGAACTGGACCGGATCGAAGACCCGAAATTCGACGCCCGGGGGCAGGCCGAAAGCTTCCTCGCGGCTGGCGGACAGATCCTGGCGTGCGGGACGTGCCTGAAGCTTCGGAACTCCTCCGGGTCGGAGCTGTGCCCGCTCTCCACGATGAAGGACCTCCACGCGCTGATCCGGGAATCGGACCGCGTCGTGACATTCTGACGGAGGATCGATGTCCCGGAGGGCGACCGACAAGATGGATCTTCCGGCCCCCCGGGATTCGGAACTGGTCCTGGGGCTTCGGCAGAACCTTCCCCAGTTCTCGCTCCTGGTCCTAGTCAACGCTTTCGTCGGCGGGATGGTCGGGCTGGAACGGGCCATCCTGCCGCTGATCGCCGAGCGCGAGTTCGGGCTGGTTTCCAAGAGCGTCGTCCTATCGTTCATCGTGGGTTTCGGGTTCGTCAAGGCGTTCACCAACCTGGCCGCGGGACGTTTCTCCGACCGGATCGGAAGAAAAGGACTTCTCGTCGGCGGGTGGATCGTCGGCCTGCCGGTGCCGTTGATCTTGATGTGGGCGCCTTCATGGGGATGGATCACCGTCGCCAATTTCCTCCTGGGGATCAACCAGGGGCTCTGCTGGTCGACCACCGTCATCATGAAGATCGACCTGGTGGGGCCGCAGCGGCGGGGCCTGGCGATGGGGCTGAACGAGTTCTCCGGGTATCTGGCCGTTTCCCTGGCGGCGCTGGCCACCGGGTACATCGCAGCTGCTTACGGCCTGCGGCCTGCCCCCTTTTACCTCGGGGTAGGGTTCGTTGTGCTGGGTCTGATCTTGTCCCTGTTCTTCGTCCGGGAGACGCACGGGCACGCCCGTCACGAAGCACAAAAGCATGGCAGCGTGGCCGATGTCCCGTTCAAGGACATTTTCGCCCGCACCAGCTACAAGGATCCGGACCTCTTCTCCTGCAGCCAGGCAGGGATGGTCAACAACCTGAACGACGGGATGGCCTGGGGGCTTTTCCCCCTGTTCTTCGCCGCGGGGCAACTGTCGGTGGAGCGGATCGCCGTTCTGGCCGCCGCCTACCCGGCGGTGTGGGGCATCTGCCAGCTCTTCACGGGTGCGGTTTCCGACCATCTGGGACGCAAGTGGATGATAGCGGGCGGGATGTGGGTGCAGGCCTCGGGGATCGGCCTGATCGCCGCAACTCGCTCCTTTGTCCCGTGGTTCGGGGGGGCCGTCCTGCTGGGGATGGGCACGGCGATGGTGTACCCGACGCTTCTGGCCGCCATCGGCGACGTGGCGCATCCATCCTGGCGGGCCTCCGCCGTGGGGGTCTACCGGCTCTGGCGGGACGCCGGTTACGCGTTCGGCGCGCTGCTGGCGGGGATCGTCGCGGACCTGCTCGGGATCGCATGGGCCATCGCGGTGATCGCGGGGCTTACCTTCGCGTCGGGAACGATCGTTGCGCTGCGCATGAGCGAGACGTTGAAACGGGGATAGGGGAGGGGGCCATGGCCGGGAAATCGATCGTCGTTCTGGGCGCCGGCGTCGGGGGGCTCGTCGCCTCCAACGCGCTGCGCAAGAAGTTGGGGAGGGAACACCGGATCGTCCTGGTGGATCGGGATACGCACCACGTCTTCGCTCCCTCTTTCACTTGGCTCATGCTGGGATGGCGGACCCCTCCCCAAATCATCCGGGATCTGAGCCTGTTGAGGAAAAAGGGGATCGAATACGTGAATGCCGAAGCGTTCGAGATCGACCCGGGGAACCGGCTTGTGAAAACCGGCTCCGGGGATTTCGCCTACGACTACCTGATCGTCGCCCTCGGCGCCGAGCTGAACCCCCAGGCCGTTCCGGGGCTATCCGGCGCCGCACACACTCCCTATTCCCTGGAAGGGAGCGTCGCGCTCCGGGATGCCCTGAAAGGTTTCGCCGGTGGGAAGGTGGCCGTCGTGATCTCCGCGCTTCCCTTCAAATGTCCGGCCGCCCCCTATGAGACGGCCCTCTTGCTGGAGTACGCCTTCAGGCAAAGGGGAATCCGGGACAACGTGGACCTGCGCGTTTTTACCCCGGAGCAGCTTCCGATGCCTGTCGCCGGGCCCCTAGTGGGAACCGCCGTGAAGCAGTTTCTGGATGAGCGGGGCATCGGTTTCCACCCGCAGCACAAGCTTTCCTCGGTGGACCCGGGGAAAAAAGAGATCGCCTTCGATAACGGCCAAAAGGCCGGTTTCGACCTCCTTGTCGCCGTACCGCCGCACCGAAGTCCCGAAGTCGTCCGAAAGTCTGTCCTCGCGAACGAGGCGGGCTGGATCCCCGTGGACAGGAGAACGATGCAGACGGGATTCGAGAACATCTACGCGCTCGGGGACGTCGCGTCCATTTCGCTCCCCGGGAGGTACCGTCCCGACACGCCTCTTCCGCTTCCCAAGGCGGGAGTGTTCGCCCACTTCCAGGCATCGGTGGTGGCCCACAATATCGCTTCCGAGATCAAGGGCGGAACCAGCCGGAAAGAGTTCGGCGGTAAGGGATACTGCTTCCTGGAGACCGGTTACAGGATGGCCGGCTACGGAAGCGGGAATTTCTACGGGGAGCCGCAGCCGGCGGTTACGTTCGGCCGACCCGGCCGGCTCTGGCGTTTTGCCAAGGTCCTGTTCGAGAAGTGGTGGTTACGTCACTGGTTCTAAGGGGATGAAGATGCTCAAAAGACTCGTCCAATATCGGCGGAGGCTTGTTGAGTTTTCGGCGACCCACCCCCGGTTCGTGGTGGGTCTGACGCTCCTCCTGACGGTCGCCTTCGGCCTCCAGTTTCCGAAGATCAGGATCGACACGGACCCCAAGAACATGCTCCCCGAGACCTCCCAGGTCCGGCGGTACAACGACCAGGTCGAGGGGTGGTTCGGCCTGCACCCCGACGTGATCGTCGTGGGGATACGGAATGAAGGAGGGATCTTCAACCCCGAAAGCCTCCGGCGTATTGAGCGGATCACGGATGAGGTCCTGAAACTTCCCGGCATCGTCGCGCGGGACGTGATCAGCCTCCCCACGGTGGACGACGTAACCGTCGATGGGGATACCCTCCGGGCCCAGCCGCTTCTTGCCCGCGTCCCCGAGAGGGCGGAGGATATTGACGCGCTAAGGAAGCGGATCACTGGCAACCCCCTCGTGGTCAACCGGCTCGTTTCCGCCGACGGGAAGGTGTCGGCGCTCTACGTTCCCATCGAGAAGGGGGCGAACGGGAAGGCGATCGCGGACCGGATCAAGAAAATCACCGCGGCGGAGAAGGGACCGGAGCAGTTCTTCTTCGCCGGCGACCCCGTCGCCCGCGACACCTTCGGCATCGAGATGTTCCGCCAAATGGCCTGGTTCTCCCCCCTTGCGGGGATGGTGATGATGGTCGCGCTCTACTTCATGTTCCGCAGCGCGACCCTGGTGGTCGCGAACATGGGCGTCGCGATGATCTCCATCATATGGGCGATGGGTTTCTTCATCGGCCTGGGGGTGCCGATCCACATCATGGCCTCGATGAGCCCCGTGTTCCTGATGGCCATCAGCACCGACACGGTGCACATCTTCAACGAGTTCCACTTCCGGTACAAGGACGTGCGAGAAAAGCGGGAGGCGATCCTCCAGACGATGGAGGCCACCGCCACCCCGATTACCTATTCGGACCTCACCACGGCCGCGGGCTTCGCCTCTTTGGCCGTAGGCCCCATCGTCCCCGTGAAGATCTTCGGCCTCCTGGTGGCCGTTGGGACCCTCGTCATCCTCCTGATGAGCTTTACCCTGGTTCCCGCCTTGATGGCCCTGATGAAGGAAGAGCGGATCGAGCGGGTGAACCTCAAAAAAGACCCGGGCGGGGTCGTTTCCCGGTTGCTTTACGACGTGGGACGCTTCGCGACGGGCCGCAGGACGGCGGTGGTCCTCGCGGGCGCCCTGCTCATCGGCGTCTCGGCCGTGGGGATCGCGTGGATCCGGGTCAACAACAACATGATCCACTGGTTCAAGGCCGGAAGCGAGGTGCGGAAGGCCGACCGTGTTTTGAACGAAAGCCTGGGAGGAACGGCCACCCTGTACCTGGTGGCCGACGCGAAGGAAGAGGGCGGGATCGCGGATCCGAAGGTCCTGCGGTCTTTGGAGGGACTCCAAAAAGAAATCGAGAAACGGTACCCGGTGGGGAAGACCGTCTCCGTGGCCGACTACGTGAAGCGGGTCAACCGGGTCCTCCACGACGACGACCCCGCCCACGAAACCGTTCCCGACTCCCGGGAGACGATCGGCCAATACCTTCTCCTGTTCAACATGGCGGCCAAGCCGAGGGACCTGAACAACGTCATCGACTACCCGTACCGGAAGGCCAACGTGGTCGTCCAGCTCCAGTCCTGGGACGCCGTGGACACGAAGGCCCTCCTCGAACAGATCCGCGGCGATCTCCGGGCGAATCCCATCCCTGGGGTCGAGATCCGGCCGGCCGGGATCGCCTATTTCAACATGGTGTGGAACGACGAGGTCCTGTGGGGGATGCTCTCGGGTTTCCTCGCGTCCTGCGTCCTCGTCCTTTTCCTCCTGGTCCTGGCTTACCGCTCCTTCTGGTGGGGGATCGCCAGCTTCCTTCCCCTGTTCTTCACGATCGTCCTCATCTACGGGGTGGTGGGGTTCGTCGGGAAAGACCTCGACATGCCCATCTCCGTCCTTTCCACCCTCTCCCTGGGGCTGGCCGTCGACTTCGCCATCCACTTCGCGAGCCGCTTCCGGCAGAGGTACGGGGAGACGAAGGACGTGCAGGAAGCCCTTCTTTGGACCGTGGCCCGCCCGGGGAAGGGGATTCTCCGGAACGCCGTGCTTTTCGCTTCGGGCTTCGCCGCGATGATCTTCGCCGCCCTGACCCCGTACGTCACCGTGGGGATCTTCATGATGGCCATCATGCTGCTTTCGGCGGCGGCCACGATCCTTTTGCTCCCCGCGCTTGTCGTCCTTTTCCCCCGGTTGCTGACCAAAGGAACTTAGGAGGTTCGCGATGGCGAAAAAGCGTGCTGTTTGGCTGATGACAGGCTTTTCCCTGTTTCTCTTGCTGAGCGGCCTCTTCTCCCGGGCCTTTGCCGAGACGCCCGGCGGGGCGGAGGAGATGATGCGGCGGTCCGCGCTGGTGCAGTTCTACGCCGGAAACGACATGAAGACGAAGGTGACGATGAGGCTTCGGAGCAAGGAAGGAGGCGAAAGGGTCCGGGAGCTTCTCATGGCGAGGAGAAACGTGAAGGCGGGGGGAGACCAGAAGTATTTCATCCTGTTCCTTCAGCCCGCCGATGTAAGGGACATGACCTTCCTCGTCTGGAAGTATCCGCAAAGGGACTCGGACCGCTGGCTCTACCTCCCGGCCATCAAACTGGTCAAGAGAATCGCCGCCAACGACAAGCGTTCCAGCTTCGTCGGCTCCGACTTCAGCTACGAGGACGTCTCGGGCAGGGCGGTGGAGGAGGACAACCATGCGCTCCTCCGGGAAGAGAAATACGCGGGGAAAGAGGTCTACGTGGTAAAGAGCGTCCCGAAGGACGAAAAAAGCGCCGATTTCGGATACAAGGTCTCCTGGGTCGACAAGGGAAACTTCGTCCTCTGGAAGGAAGAGTACTACGACAAGCGCGGAAGCCTGTCCAGGGTCTTCACGGCCGACGAGGTCAAACCCATCCAGGGGTTCCCCACCACGGTCAAGCGCATGATGAAAAACGTGCAGACCGGACACTGGACCGAGGCGACCTTCGGGGAGGTGAAGTATGATCTGGGTCTCGCCGACAGCCTTTTCTCGGAGCGGTCCCTGAAGAACCCCCCGAAGGCGTTTGCAAGGTGAGATGTATTGTCGCGTCCGCCTTTCTGGCGGCGATTGCGCTCTGTCCCTGCTCCCGGGCCCTTGCCCTTTCAGCGCACGGATTCCTGGAAGGGGCTGCCGGGGCAAGGCTCACGGACAACCCTTCCCAGCCCAAAGATGCGACTTTGGGGGAAGGACGGCTCCAGGTGGAATTGACCCAGGAAGGTCCGGCCGACAGCCGGCTTTTCTTCAAGGCCGACCTGATCGGGGACGGCGTGGAGGAACGGGGAGATGCGGACCTCCGGGAGCTCTATCTTGACCTATCTCCCGCGCAGGTACTCGATATCCGCGCCGGCCGGCAGATCCTCACCTGGGGGACGGGCGACCTGATCTTCATCAACGACCTGTTCCCCAAGGACTTCGTCTCCTTCTTCATCGGGAGGAGCCTGGAGTACCTGAAACTCGGGAGCGACGCAGTGAAATTCAGCCTGTATCCCGGCCCCTTCTCCCTGGATATCGTCGCCGTCCCTCATTTCACGCCGAGCGAGATCCCGAAAGGGGAGCGGCTCTCCTTCTTCAACCCCTTCGCCAACCGGATTGCGGCTTCCGGCGAAAGTCTGTCCACGAGGAAGCCCGCAGCCACCGCGGAGAACACCGAGCTCGCCTTCAGGCTCTTCCGGACCTTCGGCAGTTACGAGGGAGCCTTCTATGGGTTTCGAGGCTTCTTCAAGGAGCCCGCCGGCATTGACCCGGAATCAAGGGTGGCCTTCCACCCGAAACTCTCTGTCTACGGGGCCAGCCTGCGGGGCCCCCTCCTTCAGGGCGTGGCGAGTCTCGAATTCGGGTACTACGATTCCCGTGAGGACAGGACGGGGAGGAATCCCTTCGTCGAAAACTCCTCCCTGAGGTACCTCCTGGGCTACGAGCGGGAGTTATGGACCGATCTTACCGTCCGCGTCCAATATTTCCTGGAGCAGGCGCTGGATTATGGGGCCTACAAGGCTACCCTCTCCCTTGGAGCGCCGGAGAAGAAGGAGTATCGTCACCTTCTCTTTCTGCGTTTGACCCGGCTCCTCCGCTACCAGACGGTGGAGCTTTCCTTCATCGGCTTTTACGGGCCTTCGGATCGGGACGGAATGGCCATCCCCCAGGTTTCCTACAAGATAACCGACCGGTGGTCCGTCTCGGCGGGGGCCAACATCTTCTTCGGGACGGAAGGCTTCACCCAGTTCGGGCAGCTCGACAGGGACGACAACCTGTATCTTCGTCTGCGCACCACCTTTTAGGAAGGGGGAACCATGAACCGCCGGATCTATCTCGACTTCAACGCCAGCACGCCGATCGCCCCGGAGGTTGTCGAGGCGATGCGGCCGTTCCTGGCGGACCACTACGGCAACCCGTCGAGCCTCCACTGGGCCGGGGCGCCCGCGAAGGAGGCGGTCGAGCGGGCCCGCGGCCAGGTGGCGGGGCTCCTCGGGTGCGACCCGACCGAGGTTGTCTTCACGAGCGGCGGGAGCGAGTCGAACAACCACGCGATCAAGGGGATCTTCTTCGCCAACCGGGACCGCGGCGACCACATCATTACGACGGCCGTGGAGCACCCCGCGGTGCGGGAACCTTGCTGCTTCCTTGAGAGGCTCGGCGCCAAGGTCACCGTCCTGCCGGTGGACCGGTACGGCAGGGTCGACCCGGATGACGTACGGCGGGCGATTGCCTCCCGGACGATCCTCATCACGGTGATGCATGCCAACAACGAGGTGGGGACGATCGAGCCGATCGCCAAGATCTCCGCCATCGCCCGGGAAGCGGGTATCCCCTTCCACACGGACGCGGCGCAGACGGTGGGGAAGATCTCCGCCGACGTGGAGGAGCTGGGCGTGGATCTCCTTTCAATCGCCGGCCACAAGGTGTACGCCCCGAAGGGGATAGGCGCGCTCTACATCAAGGAAGGGACGCGGATCGAGCCTTTCGTCCACGGCGCGGGGCACGAAGGGGGGCGGAGGGCCGGGACCGAGTGCGTTCTCCTGGCCGTAGGCCTAGGTGCGGCTTGCGAGTCGGCGCGGAGGTGGGTCGGGATGCCGCAGGTCAAGGCTCTGCGCGACCGGTTCCATGCGGGGCTGCGGGAGATCTTCGCGGACCGCCTGACGCTTAACGGCCATCTGACGGAACGGCTCCCCAATACGCTCAATGTGAGCTTTACCGGCCGGATCGGCGCGGAGGTGCTGGCGAAGCTGCAAGGCGTCGCCGCCTCCACCGGCTCCGCGTGCCACGCCGGATCGGTCCACCTGTCGCCGGTCCTTTCCGCGATGGGCGTGCCGCCGGAAGAGGGGATGGGCGCGGTCCGCTTCAGCCTCGGGCGGACCACGACGGGGGAGGAGCTTACGGAGGTGCTCCGCTTGCTGAAAGAGATGGCGTAATCTCGTTCGCCTCTCTTATTCCGATTGAGACGGTGAGGAGGATTCATGAAGAAGAATCACGATCTTTCCACGCGGTGCGTGCATGCAGGGGAGGTCAGAGACGCCGAGGGATCCCCGCATACGCCGATCTACAACACCAGCACCTTCGGCTTCCGGTCAACGGCGGAACTTCTCGATGTTGTGGAAGGGAGGCGCCAGGGGAACCTCTACACGAGGTACGGCATGAATCCGACGATCCGGAGCGTGGAGGCCAAGCTTGCGAGCCTGGAAAATGCGGAGTCGGCCCTGGTGTTCGCCTCGGGCATGGCGGCGGAGTCGGCGCTCTTTTTCGCCCACGGCCGGAAGGGTATCGTCTGCCTCGGGAACGCTTACGGCGGCACACTGGCCTTGCTTGCCGACCAGTTCCCCCTCGTGGGGATACCGACATACCTGCTCCTCGGATCCGAGGCCGGGCGTTTGGAGGAGGTTCTCAAAAAGGGGCCGAGCCTTGTCTTTTTCGAAACCCCCACGAACCCGACGATCGAGATCTTCGACATCAGGGAGATCTGCCGGATTTCCCACTCGTACGGCGCCCTCGTGGCCGTCGACAACACCTTTGCCTCGCCCGTAAACCAGCAAGTGCTGTCCCTCGGCGCGGATATCGCCGTTCACAGCGCCACCAAGTACCTGGGGGGCCACAGCGACCTGACGGGCGGGGCTCTCATGGGGCCGAAAGAGCTGATCGAAACGATCGCACCCTGGCGGAAGAACCTGGGACAGACGATGGCTCCCGAAGTGGCTGCGCTTTTGTCGAGGAGCCTGCGGACGCTCCCGATTCGCGTAGAGAGACAGAACAAGACCGCACAGGCCGTTGCGGAAGCGATGAGGGACCATCCGAAGATCACGCGGGTCCTCTATCCGGGGCTGCCCGATTTCCCGCAGCACGAGCTGGCGAGATCCCAGATGTCCGGATTCGGGGGGATGCTGACCCTGGAGATCGACGGGTCGGCGGAAGACGCGACGAAGGTCATCGACAGCCTGGAGCTTTTCATCATCGCCCCGAGCCTTGGCGGCCCGGAAAGTCTCGCGACTCAGCCGAAAACCACCACTCACTTCGGGTTGACCCCGGAAGAGAGGCTCAAGAGAGGAATCACCGATTCCATGATCCGCTTCTCCATAGGAATGGAAGCGGCAAAGGACCTGATCGAAGACTTGCACAGTGCCCTGAAAAATCTGTGATTTTTTGAGATATTTGTTGCGGGGGTATTCATGGCGGAAAAACGGGACCGCTCAAAAATACCTCGCTTGACTGGAATCGAAGCACGACGAGGGGAAGGCCTTGGGGATCCTCTCCCGCAAATTGGCCACCGCCGTCTGCTACATGCTCAAACGAAAGGAACCGTTCGATATGAACAAGTTCTTCGAGCCATAAAGCTGGGGCCGGGCGCGTCCGCCGTCTAACTGGGATACCACGGGGGAAGCCTCCATCGAGCACGACACCGAAAACATGCGCTTTCAAAGCGCGGATCCGTGCATAGGCGAAAAATCCCCGAGCTCCCCCCGGTTGATTGGGGCGCCAATATCAATCCACTGGAACCGGATATAGTCGTAAACCACAACATCTTGAAATGTTCGTAAAATCGTCATCCAATGTCAGCAATACTCCGTTCCCCATGATGCATTGAGCCGCAATCAGACAGTCCACAGTTGCGGCCGAAACACCAGACTTTCTGCAAATATTAGAGATATTAGCAGCCTCTATATGCCGCTCTCTGGTCGCCAATAACAGTGGATACCCCTCCATTAATTCTTTTATTCGCTCCCCTTGTGCTGGGTCTTTAACCCCCGACAACAATTCCTGAATGACAATACCGGGCACTACAACTTGTTGCTTTTCCCGAGTCAACTTCTGAAGAAGTTTTACAACCCTAGGCATGACCTCATTGGGCCAACTGCGCCGCCTGAACGCCAAAGACCATACCGATGTATCAACAACGATCAACGGGCGTTCCGCATTTTCTTGTAATCATAATCGGGGTCAAAATCAATCGTCCCAAATGCCTCAATCGCCTCCAGTCTCTTGCGAAACTGAATATACTCGCGCAACGCCTCATTCACCGTCTCGCGTTTCGTCCGGTGATGCCCCAATCGTTGCGCCTGCTCCAGCAGATCGGAATCGATATGAAGATTCGTCGGCATAGCCCACCTCCAACTCCGTTCTACACATAATCATACACAAGCCGACGAGAATTACAACCCCAAATTCAGCCTTTCCCTAGGCTCTTATGTCTGCCCAACGCCCGGGCTAAGCTGCGGGCGCTCACGAATTTACTACAGGCGAGCCGTCAGCTTCAGCCGGCAGTTAGACCTCGCAGATATTTATAATGAATCCTCATCGAAATTAATACCGCAACGAGGACAATTGCTAAGTGTTTCCTCTGCATATACATATTTAAGCCCCAATATTGCATTGCACTTAGGGCATTTAATTCCGAAGTACACTAATAATATACCAACCGTAAATACAGTACCTGCACCAAGTGATATTATATTGTAAAATGTTTTAGGTATATATTTGTCTAAGAACGCTACTATAGCCAATGTGACAAAACTTATCGCCACGATCATAAAATAAACTTTCTTTCTTCGATTTAATATATCTCTAGGTTTCATTGTACATTTCTCTGCGTAGGTCTAGACACTCGGATTAAGCTGCGGGCGCTCACGCTTTACCTGCATGCGAGCCGTCAGCTTCATCCCGTAGTTAGGCCCTTTCATGGAGAAAATAATTCATCCAATACAGAAAACACATCAGTTTGGGTTTGCGAATCAATCTTATCTAATAGCTTTACTAACCTCGCCTTGTCGATCGTCCGTATTTGGTCCAATACGATCTGTCCTTTCTTCCCATAAAACTCGCATGAAACTCGCGTAGGGTAGCTGCGCCCCTTCGATGTCATGGGCGCGACCATCACCGTCGCGATATTTCGGTTCAATTCATCTGGAGAAATTATCAGGCAGGGACGGGTTTTCTTAATCTCATGACCAACTGTCGGATCCAAGTTCACCAAATAGACATCGAATCTCCTCACCATTCCCATTCTTCCTCATCCCAAGTGGTTGATATTAAAGCTTCACTGTCCAATAATTTGTCGTCACCCCTCCTCGCCATCTCGCGGAATTTCATATCCCATTCTTGTCGGGGTTTCCTCACGGCACTGATTACAATCTGCTGGTCTCGCACCTCAAGTTCGACCTCCCCCTTCAGGTGGGTTTGCTCCAATATCACCTTGGGAATTCGAATCCCCTGGGAATTTCCGATTCGAACAATGCTTGCTTTCATCCTCTATTCCTCCCATCATTCGAAGTCATAATCACAATGTAATCACACCGTGGCCCGTTGTCAATAAAAAAACGGGCCTAGACATCTCTGATGGCGCGCGCCGAAGAGAGGAGCGATCGAAACGGCGACGGCCAAACTGGAACACTTGTACTTACCTCAAAAGCGATTCTTCGTCAGCCCAACATCGCGCTTAACCCGCGGGGCCACCGAGCGAAGGGCAGGGCAGCCGTCGGGTTCAAGCGCTTGTTAGGCACCCGCAAGGTACGGTCCGGGCTGATAGACGATATGACTGACCGGCCCCACTGATTGCGATAACGTGGATTAGCCGTCGGCAGATGGCATACCCCACGCAAAGGAGGCCGGTCATGAACAGGTTATTCGTTGGCATGGACGTGCACAAGGAGAAGATCGTGGTG
>JACRIV010000114.1 GCA_016220005.1 Deltaproteobacteria bacterium | reverse complement strand
GTCCGCCATCTGGCCGTAGAGATGGACCGGCACAATGGCCTTGGTTCGGGGTGTGACGGCCGCCCCGATCCTGGCCGGATCGATGTTGCACGTGTCCGGGTCGATATCCACGAAGACGGCTTTGGCGCCCGTGAACCAAATTGCCTCGGCGGTCGCGAAGAAGGTGTTGGCGGTCGTAATGACCTCGTCGCCGGGGCCGATGCCCAATGCCAGGAAAGCCAACCAAAGGGCATCGGTTCCGGAGTTGACGCCGACGGCATTCTTCATCTTGAGGTAGGCCGCCAACTCCCCCTCAAACCGCGCCAGCGCGGGCCCCAGCACATACTCGCCGCTCTCGAGCACCCCGTGAATAACGGCATCCAATTCCGTTTTCAGGTTGTGATACTGCCGAACATGACCGTAAAACCCGACTTTCATTGTCGTCTCCCGGCATCATGAAATATGTAAAACTTAGAGTGGACGGGCCGATCATTTGGTTTCCTCCACCCCCCGGATTTTTCGTGGAGGCTCTTGGGAAGGGCTGCGTCGACCTGGAGCTCTGGATGAAGAATCAGAACGGCATCAACTGCATCCCGGGGAAGGGCCTCGTGGAGCTCCCCCTCAGGGGAGGCAAGGAGGAATAGAGGACCTCCGGGACCTGGAGCCGTTCATCGGCGAGACCCGCGCCGCTCGCCTCACATGCATTTTTTCCATCGTTCCGCGAGCTTCCGGCGCTGCTCCGGGGTCAGGACGTCCGATGCCTTGATGATCGCCTCGGTCATCGTCCTGGACGCCCGGTCTGCGAGCGCGAGGGCGTCCGCCCGGATCTTCGCGACCGCCTCGGGGTCCACCTTCTCCGCTTCGAACGCCTCTATGAACCGGCTCCTTATGGCGTTGCGCTCTTCACGGAACCCGGACAACGCCGCCGCCAGGTCATCGGCGATCGGTTTGATCCTGGACTTCTGGTCCTCCGTCGCATCCATCTTCTCGAGCGCGCGCTGCGTGGCCCTGTCGAACCTCTCCCGGAACTCCTCCGGCGTCTTCGCGCCGTGATGGTGATAGCGCCCACATCCCGCGATGAACCCTGACGCGAGGATCGCGCAGGTGATGAGCACGGCCTGCCGGCAAAAGCGGCGTGCGCCGCTGCCCGAATCGAACCCTCTCCTGTCGTTCATGTCGATCTCCTCTCCGTTCCCGCGTAAACCCCTGCATCACCGGGTCATCATGACGACGAGCTTGTCCATCCCCGGCTCGGCGCCCCATACCTCCACCGGCCGGCCGGCCGGGAAGCTGCCGGACGCAGGCCGGTGAGCTCGGCAGCCGGAAGACCTCGAACGTCTCCGCCGCCCGCTCCCCCTCGGTGACCGGGGCGAGCCGTCCCGGCTCGCCCGACCGCGAACGGATTCGAAGGCGGAAAGCACGCCGGAAAATTCCTCCATTGGCTCCACACTGACCTCCAAACCTTCGATGTGCCTGCGACGCCTTCCGATCCGCGCCGGGAGGGTCGCGACGCCCTCCCGCCACGGGCCCCTGATCGGCTCACGTTCGCACATCTCTGTGCTCACTCCGCCGGCGGCCTTCGTTGCGCCGGCGTGACGGAGGTACCTCTGGACGTGCTCGTCCTCGCAAAGAATCGAGGGGTCGAGGGGCCTGCCCGTCTCCTCGTCGATCAGAGGCTCCTCCCGGCGCGCAACGGCCTGGTGGCGCTCCTCCATGGCGCGGCGGCAGCAACTGCAGGGTATGCTTGCCGGCAGGTGTCGGCGGACAATCGCCGGAGCCAGGCCCGCTTTGCATGCGTGGGGTGCGGATTCGAGGAAAACGCCGATCTGGTCGGCATGATCAATGTTTTGGCGGCAGGGCATGCCGTCATAGCCTGTGGAGAGCCGGTGCAGTCAGGCCGCTCGACGAAGCAGGAACCCACGGAAGCGACTCGGGCGGTTTTCGCGTGAGCGCCGTAGGAATCCCCCGGCTTCAGGCGGGGGAGGATGTCAATGGTGTTCGGCTCCTCCGGCGGCCGTTTGCCGCCACAATACTTATCGCGCGAACGGATGCAGCTCGGATCCCGCGCACACGTCGAGCGTCGAGGCGGAAGGGGTGGATGGGGGAACTCCTCACACTTCAAGGCAGAACATGGTGTGGCTGCTACGGACCCCTGCCAGCCCCCGGATCTTGTGGTAGACGGTCTTTAGGACTTCCTCTGAGCTCTCGCCACGCACCGTTGCCACAACATCATACAAGCCGCTCACGAGGCAAACCCCCTCCACCCCTTGGATCTTTTTAAGCTCCTCGGCGACTTTTTGGTCCTTCCCCGGGTCCGCAGTGACCAGAATGATTGCCTTCGTCATGCCTGCTCCCTCCCTCTAGCCTCTAGGAATTGAAAAATAAAGTGCGATGACCTTTTGGCACCCTGACCGGTTCAGCCTGTCCTCCGCACGGGCAAACCCTCCACGGCGCTTTCCGCGGGGGCCGCGGCGGGTTCCTCCCATTGCCCGGCGTCGCGCAGCCTCGCCGCCGCAATCGACTCGTCCGCCAGTTGCCCGACCATTACGCGTTCCTGTTCCGTCACCGGCCGGCGCGGAGGCCTGGGAAGCGGCACGCGGTTGCGGAAACGGACGATCGACTGCCTGAACTCGCTGCTCGCCCCCGCCTGTCCGAAGTAGTAGGCCTCCTCTCCGTACTGGACCCCTTCCGTGATGTTCCGGACGATCAGGTCCAGTGCGTACCGCAGAACGGCGCCCCTGCGTCCCACGGTCTCGGCGTGACGGAGGTACCTCTTTATGTGCTCGTCCTCGGTGAGGATCGACGGGTCGAGGGGGCGGCCCGTGTCCTGGTCGATCAACGGCTCCTCCCAGCGCGGCACGGCCCGGTGGCGCTCCTCCATGGCGCGGCGAAGGGTGTCGTCGGTACCCAGGACGTGGCACGCGGCGAGGCGGTACGCCCGGGCGAGGGAGTTCGAGGGCACGAGCTCCGAGACCAGCCCGTGCGCGCAGGCCTCCTCGACGCTCATCGGCTGCGCGGAGAGGATCGTGTCGACCGCGAAGAGGAGCCCGCTTTTCTGACCGAGCCGCGACTTTTCGGCCATCAGCCGGACCAGGCGCTGGGTGCCGCCGAAACCGGGGATCAAGTTGATGACGGTCTCGGGCTGGCCCAGGTAGATGCGCGCGACCCGGGAGGCGACCACGTAGTGCGCGGCGGCCACGAGCTCGGTTCCGCCGCCCAGGGCCAGGCCGTTCAAGTTCAGGACGACCGGGATCCGGAAGCCCTCGATGGCGCTCATCGTCTCCTGCGCCAGCGCGGCGAGCTCGGTGATCTGCTCGTCGGAAAGCACGGAGAGCTCGTCGCTGTTCTGACCCGGAACGAACGCCCGGGTCCCTTCGGCGGTGAGCACCGCGGCCCGGGCGGTGTCCTCTTCCCGGATCCGGTGGAACAGAAGCCTGAGCTGCTTGACCGCGTCGCCGCGGAACCAGTGCAGGTCGGCGTTGCGCAGGGTATTGCTGCCCTTGGGTTGGTTGAGCTTGAACTCCACCGTGGCGATCGCCCCGTCCCCGCCTATGGGGTGGAGCAAAAGCCGCATGAGCGACAGCTCTTCGGCGATCCGGACCCCGCGGGCCAGCAGCAGGTCGCGCTCGGAGCGGACCCCGTCGAGGTTCGTCGCCATCCGGTAGGCGGTGGAACCGGGGGCCCGGCCGTGGAGCTGATCACTGAAACCGCACGGAATCTGGTCTGCGTCGAGGACCCGGTCCGGTCCGTGGAGGTGATAGAGCCCCCTGTCGATCTTGTCCCGAAACGCCTGGGCCTCGTGGGGCTCGTACATGTGGGAGCCGGCCAATCGTACGATCTTCTCCCGGGCCGTCGCGGCGTCGCCGAGTTCTTCGGGGTTGGCCGGGACGAGGATGGCCCGTTGCAGCATCCAGCCCTGGGCGAGCTGGTAGGTCAGCGTCTGTCGGGAAATGGTCTCCCCGTACACCACGCGGCCGGTCTGCTCGGTCACAAGCGCCACGTTGAGCGCCAGGTGGTCCCGCCGGCCGCTGTCCCAGATCGCGTCCCACAACCCGGAAGCGTTGGTGTTGTAAGGGCCAAGGGCGTTCTTGACCACGCTCACGGTCTCGGTGGTGAAGCGGGTCTGTTCGTCCCTGCCGGGCCAGCTCTCGTGGGCCTCCCGGTCCGGAGCGAAGCGGCCCTCGTCCACGTCGGGCATGTGCTCGGGCCAAAGCAGCTTCTTCTTGCCCTCCCCTTCCCGCAGCGCCTCGACGTTCTGTATCCGGGTCTTGCCAAAGCGCACTGCGACCTCCTCCCGCCGCAGCAGCCAGTTCTGCTGCTCCGGGGTCTCGGCCAGCACCGTCACCCGGGCCCCCAGGCGCGCGGCAAAGGCGATGGCCGCGATGGCCGGCTCGTCCCGCCCTTCCGCGTCGGCGTTCGCGCCGTAGTGGACCAGCACGTTCTCCCCCAGCCTTAGGTCCGCCCCGTCCCGGCCGAGGGCCTCGGCAGCCGAAAGCCGCGCGTCGTACCCGTTGAACGTCCCGTAAAGGCCGAAGGCCCCCGAGTACCAGTCGGTCCTGCTGCCTTGGGGGCTCGGCCGCAGCAGCCGGAAATCCGCCGCCTGCAGCCCCCGCCCGGCATTCTGCAGGACCTTCGTGGGCCGGTACTTCGCGGGAACCGACGCCACCAGGCGCTCCACTGCCTTCTGCCACTTCGCCAGCTCTTCCGGGTCGCCGGCCGGGGCCGCCCGCAAGGCTTCCGGATGCTCCGCCCGCAGGATGAAACCCAGGTCCGCGTGGGGATGGCGGCTGCGGACGAGGTCCGCCTCCTTCCGGTCGAGGACGTAGGTCAGGACCGGGACGCCCAGGGCCGTCGCCATGTCGATCGCCAGGGACCCGGTGTGGCCGCTGCCGCCGTGGACCAGCAGCACGTCCTCCGAGGTGAGGTTGAGCTTGGCCGGAGAGAACAGGGCGTGCTCGACCGTGGGGCCGTTCAGGATCAGGGTCGCCGCCAGGGGGAGGGGCATGTCGACCGGGACCTCGATGAGGCTGCCCGTGTCGAAGGCCGCGAACGCCTGGAGGGTGGCCTGGTCCCGGCCGCCCTGGTACCCGCCGATGTGGCCCTCGCGCTGGGCATCCAATGTAACGGTGGGCGCCTGGCGATTGAACACCATGGGATCCACGATCACCAGCTGGCCGATCGCCAGACGCCCCTCCGCTTCCGCCTCGGGGGAGAGCGCCACGATCTGCCCGACGGCCGCGTCGCCCAGCACGTGGTGGTCCTTGTCGCCCAGCACGTCGACCGGATCGGACGTGATGCCGTTGATGACGTTGTAGGTGGCGCCGGCGTAAAGGATCTGGACCAGGGCCTGCCCGGCCGAAGGGGTCGGCGTGGGGCGCACGAACTTGCGGAACCCCAGGGCTGGGTCCCGGTGCGCCATGCTCATCCCGTCCTCGTTGCGGACGATCCCGTACGCCTCCTGGTAGGGCGGGACCGGGTCGATGCCGGCGCGCAGCGGCGGCGTCCCCAGCCGCTTGACGAGCCGGTCGGGGACGTCCGCGTAAGGGTCGGCCGCCGGCGCGTCGGCACGGAACGGGGCGGTCACGACCTTGTCCCCCTCCCGGGAGGCGATGATCCGGTCCAGCAGGTTGATCAGCGTCCCCTTGACCTTCAGCCCGTCGAGGTTGGGCATCCCCTGGAACAGCGGACTGGCCCGGAAGAACTCGGCGTCGCCCCCGCGGATCTTCGCCCGGACCTCGTCGGGCAAAAGGGCCTGCTTCATACGCTGGAGGGTTTCGAGCGGTTTTCCGGCGTAGAACTTGATCAGCTCGTACATGATCTTCGCCGTCAGGGTCATCGGCAGGAAGGTCTCCTCCCCTTCGAACCCCGCCGCCTCGGCCAAAAGGAAGACGATGTCCTGGACGTCCGGCTTGACCTGGGGGTTGAGTTTCTGGTTGATCGTCATCTGGACGAGATCGACCAGGTCCTGGCTGGGCTGGACTCCCGGCTGCAGGGCCACGACGACGACCGGCGTTCGGTCCTTGGTGGGGTGGTGGATAAAGGTCACGCCGACTTTCCGGAAGTACCGCGTGTGTTCGTTCAGCGCGTTCTCGAACATCGTCTCGTTGACCAGGTGGCCGTAGACGTTGGCGATGTTGCCGGAGCGCCCCGACGCGTAGAACGTCCTCGGGGTCACCGGGTCTTCCGGGCCGTCAAGGATCAGCGCGTCCTCCGGGCTCTCGGGGTCGTAGACCACCCGTACCCAATACGCCGAGTCGCCGCCGTCGTGCGCCAGGCGTCTTCCCTCCCTTCCCTTGCCCGGCCAGTCGGGGGTAAACCCGTGGTTGTAGTACTTGGCCGCGGTAAGTGCAGCGTCAGGCCGGGCGGGCCCCCGCCGGCCCTCGTTGCTGCCCATCAGCCACGCCATGCGGTGCGGCTGGGCGCCCCGGTAGAGCAGCTGCCCGATCACCCCCTTGCGGCCTCGCCCCGAAGCGGTGATTAGGGCCTCCGTCACCTCTCTCGGCGACTCGACCCGGTTGCCGTTTTCGTCCTCCAAACGGTCGGCGATCACCGGGTTCACCCACGGCAACGGGAGGATCTCGGGGTGCTCGGCGTCCATCTCGATAGGGGTCCGCACCCGGGCCACCGCCTCCTCGGGCTCACGGGTCCCGGCGAGCCGCCGGAGCTCGGCGCGGTAGGTCTCGACGCACCGGCGCTCGACGCTCGGGCGGCGCTTGAACGTCGCGTGTTGCGACCCGAAATCCTCGGTGCGCCACAGCGAGTTGATCGCCACGTCGCCCAGCACGGCCTGGATCCGGGCGTGGGCCGGGTAGGAGTACGGGGCCGCGCAGCCGCAGATCCCCGGGGCCCCCTCCCGCTGCAGGGACCGGACGTCGAACCCCCCCTTGTCGGGCTCGAAGAGCCCGTCGACCTTCGACATCGCCTCGTAGATCGGAGAACCGGCCTTGAGGAAAGAAGCCCGATGGTCCTCAACCACCTGGGCAAGCCTCCGGGGGGTGGGCGCGAAGCTTTGGAGAAGGAAGCTGCGGCCTTCCATCATCGGGAACCACAGGGCGTACGCGGGGCCCACGATCCATCCGTAGTCCGTGGACGTATGGTGGATCTCGTGGGGCGCGAGCCCGAAGGAGTTGAACATGGTCTGGCCCCCGGCGACGACCGAACCGACGAGGGAGATGATCCCCTTGGGCTGGCCGGTGGAACCGCTGGAGTAGCTCAAAATCGCGGGGTCCCCACCGCCCATCTCGACCGCCGCGAACTCGTCGATGTCCGCGCCCCTGGCCTTGAGCTTGTTTTCCGTCCGTCGAATCGCGTCGTCCCAGAGGATGTCCCGGCCCTCCTCCAGGGGCGCCCTCGAAAGGAGGCCCAGCTTCGTGAGGCGATCGTAGACGATCAGTTTCTCGTCGCGCTCCCAGGGTTGCTCGAAGGCCGCAAGGATCAGATCGATGACCCGCCTCTGCCGCTCGACGCTCTCGAAATGCCCGGCACCGACCCCCTTCCGCCGTGCATGGCGAAGGATGAACTCCGAGACGCTGCCTTGGTGGTCGTCGCTCAGCAGGGTCTCCACGGTCGGTCTTGGGATCCCGTGCGCGATCCGCCGCACGTGGTTCTTCAACCAGTCGCGGTGGCGGGTCTCGACCGCGTCCCCCGCGTTATCGAGGACTTCCCCCCAACGATCATGCAGCTCCACCGCGAGGGCCCGGACGTCGGTCCACCAGGGTTCTCCGCTGTCGCCGGGGTCGGCCTCCGCCGGAACCCCGCGCAAAGCCGCCGCCAACACGGAGGCGTACCGCGAAAAGACGCGCTCGTCGCGCAACGCGGCCGCAACCCGCGCCTTCGCCCGGCGAATCGCCTCGTCCCTCACCCGAAGCGCCTTCTTGAGCTCTTCCCCGGCGTCTTCGTCGAGCGAGGAGAGGACGATGCGCTTGATGTGCGCCTCGTGAACGACTTCCAGGAACTCGCGCATGGCATCGCGATCGTAGGTGACCTTGCCCGCAAGCCGCTCGGACACGGCCGCGCCGATGCCGCCGGCCTCTTCGGCCAGCTCTTCCGGCAGCACCGCCGTTGCCGCCTCGAGGCGCTCCTGGAAGACCGCCTTCGGCAGATAGCGGCTCAAGGCGACGTCGACCGAATCCTTTTTAAGCTCCCGGGACCGGTCCCCCACCCGGTAGCCGTCCTCGGTGATGATCACCTTGGCGCCCATGTTGTAAACGGTGTCGCTTACGATGTCGGGCCCCTTGGCCCCGAACACGAAGTGGTACGTCGCCCCGACCAGCGTCGCCGCGAGCTGGGCGATCAACCCCTTGATGTCCGTGGACATGTAGATGACGACCATGTCCCCCGGCGCCACCCCCATGTCGACCAGGACGTTCGCCAGACGATTGGCCTCCCGCCTGATCTCGCGGTAGGTGTACGCCCGCACGTCGACGTTCTTGCCGTCCTTCTGGTCTTCGCCGATGTTGATCACCCGGCGCTCGTCCAGGAGGCCCCGCGCCTCGAGCTGGTCGAAGATCGCCCGGGCGGGGTTGATCCGTCCGTCCTCGAAGCGGCGGATCACCGGGAAGCTGCGGAGGTCGAGGGAGACCGACGGCCGTTCGCTCCACGCGTACGGGTAGATCATGTCGAGCTCGAACTTCTCGGGATGGGTCAGCCACGCGCGACGGACCATGCGCCAGCCCATCTTGGTCTCCATCAACGATCGGAGCACGCCGAGCTCGTCGCTGACCCTTTGGTCCGACCACTGGGAGTTGCGAAGTTCGATGCGAAAGCCGACTGCCCGGGCGGGGTCGCCCGGGGGGGTTAAGACCCGGCTCTTCTCCCCGCAGTGGTAGGCCCCCCGGGGAAGCACGTACTCGTTCCCTTCGCAGGTGAAGGGCGCGTCTTCCGCGAGCCGGCAGCCCGTGGAAACGGGCGTGGCCGGGATCGACGTCCGGAATCCCTTGGCGTCGGACACGGCGATGCGATCCAGATGGCTGTTGATCTCCCCGGAGACGAAGCCCTTCGAAAGCCCGAGGACCCCCTCAAGGTGGGCAAATCCGGCGGCCATCTCCTGGGCGAACTTGAGCTCCGCGGCCCGGGCCTCGTCCTCCGCGTAGAGACCCTCTTGGGCGAACGTATCGATGAGGAACTCGGTTACCCACACCGCCTGGGCCGAGGCCGATCGCATCGCGGCCAGGGCTTCCTGTGCGAAGACGTCCCCCTCCGCAGCGGCTTTCTCCAAGCCGGCGAAGATGTCCCCCAGGTACCCCCGGTTGGCCTTCCCGAACCGGAAGTGCCGGCCGATCTTCTCGCTAAGCTCGCGGACCCCCTCCCCGAGCACCTCGCGCGTGCTCCCTTTCTTTTCCAGGAGAGCGGAAATCCGTCGGCGATCGAGAGCGCCCTCCGCCTTTCGGAGCTCGGCGAGGAAGCCTTCGACGTCGTCTCCCGCGTACGCCTGGGCCAGGCCCAGGCCGACCGCCTGCTTCCCGTTCATGGAAGAGGCGGTCAGAGCGTAGAACTTGGCCGCCGCGGGGCCCATGCGCCTCGGCAGGAACCAGGTGGCCCCGTTTCCGGGGACGAGACCGACCTTCACCTCCGGGAACTCTATCCGCGTGGTTGCGTCGGTGATCAGGAAGTCCGCCGCGGCGGCGATGCCCAGGACGGAGCCCAAGCACAGGCCGCGAACCAGGCTGATTGTGGGAATGCGGAGACCGCGGATCCTGTCGCACAGGGCCTTTTGATCCGCGAAAAACCGGTACGCCCGCCCTCCGGCGCCGGGATCGAGACGCCGGCGCATCACCTCGAAGGAATCCGTCCCCGCCGAGAAGTTTTCTCCCCCCGCGAGGATCAGCGCCCGGACCGAGCCGTCTGCGGCCACCCGGTCCACGAGTTCGATAAAGCGGCCGATCTCCTCAATCCCCAGGGTGTTCCGCCCGTCCGGGCTCGAAAGCCGTATGACGGCAACGCCGTCCCGTCCCACCTCCAGCTCGACCCGGTTCATCCCCGCCCCCTCCTTACGCCCTCGTCGACACAAATAAAACCGGATTTTTCCGACGCCCGTTTCCCGCTTCTTTTTGAGGCGATTACCCGGGGCGGGGTTTCACCCCGAAGCAACGACGTCATCGGATAATCCATCCACGGCCTTCGTCGAGCCGGATCGTCTCCCCGTGGCGCAGCGTCACGAACCGGCGCGGATCCACCCTGGCCGCGGCCAGTCCTTCCGCCAGACGGACCGGGGGCTCGTCGAGCGGTTCGTCGCTCAGGACGAACGTCCCCCACTGGATCGCGATGGAAAACCGTGAATTGAGTTCCTGGTGGACCTTGACCGCCTCGGCCCTCCGGAGGAAGAGGCAAGGCGCATGACCGTCCTCTTGTCGAGGTGGTCATAGTGATTGTGGGAGATCAGCACGAAGTCGATCCACGTGACGACGGTTTCCCGGTCATTCGCCTTAAGGAACGGCACGTCCGGCTTGAGGACCTCGAAACGATACCCGCCGGACGGGGTCTTCGGAAGCCCTTTCCGCCACCGCTCCCATTGCCACTTCCAGAAGCTCGCCCGGGGCTCGTGGGGGTGCGCGTTCCGGAAGCCGGTGCGTGTGTGGTGAGGCTTGGCGGCGTCGTAACGGGGGTTGGCGGCGCACGCCGGCAGGACGGCGACAAGGAAAAGGAGTGCGCCCCACGACGACCGCATCGCCCCTCCGTGCCGGGTTTGCGGCCCCGGCTCACCGGGTAAGATTTACTCGGACCGCGGGGAGGTTTGCGCGGCAGGGATCTGCTGCGATCGGAGGTATGGCGATCGCGGCCCGGGAAATGCCGCGTCGCAGGAACCGGCCTCATCGCCCGGCATCTATGGAATAGGGTGGGGGGAACGAGGCGGAGCCGGCTGCTCGAAAACGGCGACGCCCAATGCCGGGATTCCGGCAATGAAAGGAGAGAGACGTGAAAACCGCAGGCGACAAGGCGGAACGGAAAGGCTTCGACAAGGCGGATGAAGTACGCACCTTCCCCAAGGGCAGGGTGGAGCTGGTGACAATAGGCGGAACGACGATCGGCCGTGCCACCCTGGAGCCGGGGTGGCGTTGGTCGACATCCGTTCAGCCGCTCGTGAACACGGAGAGCTGCGAGGCGGCCCATTTCCAGTATCACATGGCGGGGACCCTGAAAGTCGTGATGGACGACGGGACGGAGATCCTGTGCAAGCCGGGCGACGTGTCGCTGCTGCCGTCCGGACATGACGCCTGGGTGGTCGGCGACGAGCCCGTCGTGGTGATCGACTTCCAGGGGATGGTCGAATACGCGAAAAAGGCCGCCTGAGCGGGTCCGGCGAACCGCCGGGACGCCAGGGAACGCCTGATCCGATGGGTCCGGAAGGCTGCCGAACCCCTCAAGGATCGGAGGAAAACCGTTCCAACCGTGAAATCGAAGGAACGCCGGTTGGAGGAAAAACACCTTCGCAGCGAAACCAAACGGGTACGAAAGCCTGTGTCGCTGTCGGAAGCCTGAGAAAGCCTCCGATACCTCCAAGAGCGACCGGAGACGGAATGTTTCGGAAGGAGCCTCCAGTCCCTTATGAGGAACGCGAGACGGTGCGGCGGCAGATTCTCGCCCTTCTGGAGGAGGGGCCCCGCACGGCGAAGGGGATCTCCTACGCCATCCGGAGACCGGAAAAGGAGGTCGGGGATCACTTGGTGCACCTTCGGAAGAGTCTCCACGCCGAGGGGCGCCGGTTGGCGCAGATTCCGGCGGAGTGCCGGGCGTGCGGGTTCGTGTTCCGGAAACGAGATCGGCTCACGTCGCCGGGGCGGTGTCCCGTCTGTAAGGGGGAATCGATTTCCGACCCGTCGTTCCATATCGAAGGCGGATAAGTTGAGGGGCACTTCGTCCTCAAAGTGTATCACTTTGGGCACACTTTGGGAAGCGCCATCTTCAGCGGCGTGGGGGACCGGAAGCGGCCGCTCTCCCCTTCCATGGATCAGGATTTGCTTTTGAGGAGGGCAAGAGGGGACACGGAAGGCATTGAGGGGTGCTCTCTATGGGAGAAGGTCACCCGGGGGCCATGAAGTCTCCATGGCCCCCGAAAAGGACATCTCCCGGGTTGGTGATCGGCGGTTACCGGCGGAATCCGCCGCGCCCGCCGCCGCTGTCTCGCCGCGAACCCGAGCCGTCGCGGGGCGCCTGCGGGAGGGCCTCGGACACCTTGAGCGTCCTCCCGTCCATTTCGGAGCTGTTCATCTTGCTGATGGCTTCGGCCGCCTCCTGCTTGGTCCCCAACTCGACGAAACCGAAACCTTTGCTGTGGCCCGTGTCCCGGTCCGTGATGATCGCCACCGATTCCACCGTGCCGAACCGCGAAAACGCCTCTTTCAGCGAATCCTCCGTTGCGGAAAAGGGAAGATTCCCGACGTACAATTTCTTACCCATATGACCTCCTTCAAGGCGGTAGGGCCGCAAAAGAGGTCATGAGCACGATTCTCGGGATCTCTTTGTCTGCGGACGGTTAACTTCGCTTTCACGATACCACGTATCGATGGGGAAAATCCGTCGGTGCCTCTGCGAAGCCAACGCGATGGATGCTGGACCCTATCGTTCGGACCGGCGCTCCGTGTTGCGGTGGCCCGGTCTGCCCGCTCCGGAACCGGCGCCCCACTTCGACTCCCGGCGCGACCGGCCCGGGCGGCCGTCGGAACGGCCGGGGAAGGCGTCCATGCGGCCCGGCCTGAATAGCTCCTCGGCACGGGCCATGGACAGGACCGGCACGCCGTTGGCGCGGCGCGGGTCGAGGTCCGTCGGCGGGCCGAGATGGCGGTCGGAGCGGTACGGATGGTCCTCCGCCACCGGGAGGTGTTTGCGGATGAGCCGTTCGATGCCGGCGAGAAAGGGGCGCTCCTCGAAGGAGCAGAAGGACAGGGCGATGCCGGAGGCGCCTGCCCGGCCCGTACGGCCGATCCGGTGAACGTAGCTCTCCGGCTCGTTGGGAAGATCGAAGTTGATCACGTGGGACAGGTCGACGATGTCGAGGCCCCGGGCGGCGATGTCCGTCGCCACGAGCACTCGTGTCAGGCCCCGCTTGAAGCTGCCCAACGCCTTCTCGCGGGCGTTTTGAGACTTGTTGCCGTGGATCGCCTCGGCCCGGACCTTGTATCGGGCGAGCTGTTTGACCACCCCGTCGGCGCCGTGCTTGGTGCGTGTGAAGACCAGCGCGTTCTTTACGGAGGGGTCGTCCAGGAGGTGCTTGAGCAGCTCGATCTTTTCCTGTTTTTCCACGTAGTGGACCCGTTGTTTCACGGCAGCGGCCGGAGTCGCCACGGGTGTCGCGGCCACCCTGACCGGGTTGCGCAGGATGGTGTCGGCGAGCCCCTGGATCTCCCCCGGCATCGTGGCCGAGAAGAAGAGCGTCTGCCGCTTCCCGGGCAATTGTCCGATGATCCGCCGGATGTCGTGGATGAAGCCCATGTCGAGCATCCGGTCGGCCTCGTCCAGGACGAAGGTCTCAACGGTCCGCAGATGGACGAGCCCCTGCGACATGAGATCGAGAAGCCGTCCGGGCGTGGCCACAAGGATGTCGATCCCCCGCTGGAGGGCCTGCGCCTGCGGGTGCTGGCTGACGCCGCCGAACACGATCGTGTGCTTGAGGCCGGTGTGCCTGCCGTACGCTCCGAAACTTTCGGCGATCTGGGAGGCCAGTTCCCGCGTGGGCGTCAGCACGAGGGTCCGGATGGGCCGCCGTCCGTGCCCCTTCCAGGGCGTCTCCTGGAGGCGGTGGAGGATCGGGAGGGCGAAGGCGGCCGTCTTCCCGGTGCCGGTCTGGGCGCAGCCGAGGAGGTCCTTCCCTTCGAGCACGAAGGGGATCGCCTTCGCCTGGATGGGGGTCGGGGTGGTGTAGTTCTTCTCCGCCACGGCGCGGAGGATCTCGGGGCGGAGCCCGAACGTTTCAAACGAGGTTGTTTCTTCCGAGGTTCTGTGTTCTGACATTTTCTCTGCTTCTCCTGTCTTTTTTCACCAAGCACAACCGGTGGAGCGGGCCGTTCGCCCGTCCGATCTTCCGCATGGTGAAATCTCGGGAGAAGCTTTGAAGGCCCGGTCACGGCGGCGGACCTGCTTCTTCGAAAGGACCCTTGGGGAGAGGATGTGTCTCGGGATTCTTCGAACTGCGGTCACCGTACCACTTCGGTTCCTGATGCGCAAGCGAAGTCTTTCCGCTCCTGGTTGGGGGGCCCTCCTGTGCCCCCCGGTTGGAGTTGCCATTCTCGGGCCTGCCTACCTGATCTGCTCCAGTTTCTTGCCGTCAAACCGATAATGGTCTGAATTGCGTTCTGCGACCCGCTCCAACAGATGCAACAGGAAGGAATCCAACGAGGAGGGTGCCGCAGCTCCAACATCGAAATATTCGTACCCTATCGGGTCCGATGCCTTGTAAACAACGATCCCGATATGCTCGTACTTTTCAACGGCATTCGACCGACTGTCGCGGTTGGTGAAGGCCTCAAATATTTCATGCGCTCTTGTCACGGTCCCCGGACGACGATCCGTGCCGTCAAGGGAAGCGCCGATGTCAAAGAGGAACAATCCTCCCAGTACCGCATACGGAAAACGTTGGTGGAGAGTCGTTGCTTCGGCAAGAAGGTCGCCGCGGCGGTTCGTCAGATTCTTCGAGTAATTCTTCGTTCTAGGATCCGGGAAGCTGATGCTCTTTATTGAAATTCCGAGAACGAGTCCGGCTGTCTCAGTAGCAAAACTGACATCGACCTTCTTGGCGCCAATCCCGCCGGCAAACTGCCTCTCTTTGCCCCCTTCAAACCCCGGTTGGCACTCCGCAACACCAAGGTCCCTGAGGCGCAAAGCCACCACCTTTGCGACTTCGTTTGACAAGCGCTCGGCGTAATTCTTTTTCTCGGGCCGTGAAGTATGATCGCCGGGGCGCGGGGCCGCAGCCCGAATCGCATCATTGATCGGCATTGGTGGGCCTCACGGGAATCATTTTGAACAGTGTCTCCATTGCCGCATCGTCATGACTCCTTCGTTGAGAAGGCCCTCGACCAAGGAATCATTTCCCAACGGCGGCTTAGGGAGGAGAATGCGTTGAGCCTCGCGCGGCTCGATTTTCAACATTCCGCCGCCCAAGGGATGACCTTCAACTTCGCAACTTAACCTTGTCAGGGTTTTTCCCCACGCCTGTTGCAAAGGCAAGTACGACCGCTTATTTCGCAGGGAAACCACGTGAACGGAGTTGGTTGCCACACACCCCGTTCCATTCCTTACCAACTGGGCACTTTCTCCGGACATGGAGGTAAGGAAGGCATCCGGAACGGTTACGTTCGGGACGACGTACCATGGATCGCGAATCCGGCATTTGTATGCCTGTTGGGCGGCCCGGCCTGCCGCGCTTGTGAGGTAAGCGCAAACGCTCTTCGGCAGAGACTTTTTCGCTTCCAGGTGTAACAGGAAGACGGCCTCATCGTTTTCAATCCAATTTCGAACGTGCTGACGCGTCAGATTGGACGCCGGAGGGAGAAGCTCTCCTTTACGGACGGTGACCTTCAGCAGTTCTGGAGGAATCCCGAGGGCACGCGTCACCGAAGGTCGCAGATGGAAAAAGTCGTTGGCACCGGTTACGTATCCAATACCCACATCCGCGATACTCCCCAGACGGTAGGTTTGATCGGATTCCTCCAGTGCCTCATACAAGGTCAGCACATCTTCGGGCAGAAGCCAACGGCGCAACCGTCCGCGAGATCGTTCCCATGCCTCCAGCGAGACGCGACGCAAGGGTTGAGGGGGATCGGCGGAGGCCTCAAAACGATCCAAGATCGATAATTCGATATATTGCGCAGTACCACCGAACCCGTCCGCAAACAATATCCATGCGTCTTCGGATAGATTTCTGAACACCTTTTCCCTTATCGCCGCGATGTGAACTCGCGCGAAGGATTTTGCAAGAGCCCGAATCAGCGGAATGGCGTAATTCGCATGTCCAATTTCGGCAGGAACGACAAAAGACAACCGCCCACCTTGCCTTAAGAGGGTTGCGGCACCGGCGATAAATGGAGCCCAAGAGGAACTGAGCTGAGGCAGATCGGCTCCAATTTGCTTTGCCAACTTGAGCGCCCTCATCCGCATGTCCCCGGCAAAACCTTGATAGCGGATGAACGGCGGATTCCCTACGACGGCGTCAAACCTCTCGTGCGTCTGCTCCGCCCAAGCGAAGAAATCGGATTCGTGAACAAGTGACGCCGGGGCACGCTCCCGAGCGGTTGCCGCATGCTTGCTGTCGATCTCGATTCCCACCGAGTAAGGATGGCAAACCAGGAACTCTCCATCCCCGCAGGACGGGTCAAGAATGCGATCCTTCCGTCGCCGCACCGCCCAACGCACCAAAGTTTGGGCGACGTCCTGGGGGGTAAAGTATTGGCCGTATCGTTTCGTATGCGCCATGTTGCTCCTGCGGTCAAAGGGGAAAAATTCAAGTTGAGTATACCGGAGATCGAGGGCCGATGCATTTTCGAACTCTGGATCTGTCCACCCGTTGTACTTTCGGTCCATGGAGGGGTCCGATCTGCATATTCGCCAGTGATAGCAACGCCCGAGGCTTGCCCAAGCCAATCCCGTGCCATGGGGTCGGATTGGGGTGCCTTGCAGGACGGCTGGTGTCGTTTCGCGACGGGACGAACAGGGATCTGGCTTTGGGTGTTGTGGAGCGGGCGGAGCGGGGGAAGATCGCGATTCGGACACCCCTGCGGGAGGGGATCCCTTACGCGGCTCTTGCCATCGGCGTCGCGGAGGCGCCCGGGAGGCCGGGTTCCTCGGCCTGACTCGCGCGGTTGAGCGGAATCCTGCGATTCGGCTCGTCCTTCTTACACTCCGAGGCAGAACATGGTGTGGGTGCTGCGGACCCCCGCCAGCGGCCGGATCTTGGTGTAGACGGTCTTGAGGATCTCTTCCGAACTCTCCCCCCGAACCGTTGCCACCACATCATAGTTACCGCTGACGAGGTATACGCCTTCCACGCCTTCGATTTTCTTAAGCGACTGGGCGGCGCTCTGGTCCTTCCCCGGGTCCGTATTCACTAGAAGTATCGCGGTCGTCATGTGTGTTCCCTCCCAGATGGGTCGCAGATCCCATTGTCGGAGCCCGTCCTTGCTGCCCGCATGGTTTCACCTCCGGCCGGAGGTTCAAGGCGTCATGACGCTTGCTTACGTGTGGCGTCCGGGCAGCCTCCGCTCGTTCGGGCGTAATCGATTGTAGGCGGGGCGCCCATTTTAGATGACTCCAGGGCCATTGAGTTGCGCGGACCGGCTGCGGACTTGAAGAACGGCTGGGAGCACGTCCTGCAGCTGTTTTTCGACGACATTGAACAACCGGTTGATTTCCCTCCTTTCGGAGGGTGACCGCACTCCCTGTATCTCCTATCTTTGAAATAACCGTTCCCGGTATGGGCTGGATCCGTCCGGCCGCCGACCGGACGAGAGATACCACGGAGGCCTCCGGCCGATGGGCCGGGGCTTCGGGCTGGCACAGGTTTCCCGGATAGAGTGAGGGCGGCTCCTCGCGGTCGTGGAGGTCGGTCGATGGCGGGACAGATACACGGAAAGACGGTCGCGACGGTGGGAGATGCCACCGGGTGGCTGCGCCCCTTCAAGGGGAAAGGGATAAACATGGCCATCCAGACGGGCATCCTGGCCGCTGACACGATGGTGGAGTGCGGCCTCTCGGCGGCGTCCTTCAGGCGATACCAGGAAAGGACGCGGACGCTTCGGGAGGACTACGTGTACGGAACCTGGATGCGCCACCTCTGCAAGGTCAGCGAATACGCGGGCACGCTCGGGACTATCCTCTCTATGGCCAGCGTCGATCAGCACGTCCACGACGCCCTCTTCAATGCGGTGTCCGGTCACGATTTGTTCAAGAACATCTTCCGGCGGTATTCGCGTCCGTCCTTGCCGATGTGACCAGAAACTATTTCAAGGAGCGCAGAAGGAGGGCCGCAGGAACGTCAACGTCCGGAGGATGACGATTCGCGATACGGAAGCGGTCCTGCGGGTCGATGAGTGGATCACCGGCGCCCCACACGAAGCGCAGTGGGACTCCCGCATCATCGAGTACGTATCCCGGAACCCGCTCGGATGCCTCGTGGCGGAAGAGGACGGAAAGTGCGTCGATTCCCGGTAACGAGGCGTTCCGCACGTCGCATTCGAAGAGAAGGCATTGGAAGGACGCGCGATCTCGAAGGAGGTGACTCTATGGACTGGACCGCATTGAAGAGGTACGTTCCCCCGAACATCGCTTGGAAGATCCCGTTCGACAACCCGGCATGTCCGCTCAACGGACGCGATGTCTACAAGGCCCTTTCCCCCCACAAGGTGATCGTGATGGCCTGCAACATCCGAATCCCCTCGGTGATCCCCGGAATCATGAAGGCCGCGCAGGAGCTCAACGCGGTGGTCGCATTCGAGCTGGCCAAGACGGAAGGAAACATCGATGGCGGGTACACGGGGATGACCCCGGAGGTTTTCGCCAACACGATCCTCACCTACGCGTGGATGGTGCAGTTTGCGCGTCCGTTCCTTATCCACGGCGACCACATCACGGTCAAGAATATCTCCCCCAAGGAGATCGACGAAGGCCGCGCCCTGATTGCCGCGGAGATTGCGGCCGGGTACACCTCGTTCGCGATCGACGCCTCCTTCAATCCGATTCCGGACAATGCGCGGATAACCGCAGAGCTTGGGGCGCCGATCCGGGAGCGGGGACTGGGGCTCGAAGTGGAGGTCGGGGAGATCAAGTCCGCCGGGAGCGAGTCGACCCTGTCCACCGTCGAAGAGGCGGTGGACCTGCTGGAGCGGCTTTCCGCAGAAGGTGTCTCGGCGGACCTGCTCGCCATCAACAACGGGTCGAAGCACGGCAACTACCTTGAGGGGGAGAGGATCTTCATCGACCTGGAACGGACGGGCCAGATTCATGAGGCCGTTCATGGCCGATTCGGTGTCGATATCGCGCAGCATGGGATCACCGGCACCCCCCTGCACATTGTCGGACGCTTTGCCGACTACGGAATCCGCAAGGGAAACGTCGGTACGCAGTGGCAGAACGTCGCCCACGAGGGGCTGCCTCCCGCGCTGATGCGGAAGATGCGCGCCTGGTCCAAGAAGACGGGAAAGGACATCAAGTTCGCGACCAGACAGTTCAAGCAGGAGATCGATGCGATCCCGACGGAATATGCGGAAAAGATCGAGAGGGCGGCGTATCAGGAAGCGCTGCAGCTCCTCCGTGCATTCCGCGCCGAGGGGACGGCGAAGATCGTCGCAGATTACCTCGCGGCCAACGCCTGAGGGGCGGCTTGGGGGTCAAGCGAAGGGCCTTTTCCACTCGGAGGAAAGTCGCTGGAAGCGTGGGCGAGGTCGCTATTGTAGATGGAGACCGTGGAATGACCGGGGCTGGAACGAAGCAGGCAGGACAACTATACAGGCTGGCGCACCTATACGGTGTCCAAACCGCCTACTACGACATTTCCCATCGCCGGAGACAGATTTCCACAGAGACGTTGCTGGCGGTCCTCCGCGCGCTGGGAGCGCCGGTGGAGACGCTGGGCGACGTGCCCGCAGCATTGCGGGAGTGCGAGCGCGAAAGGCTGCGGCGCTGCTGCGAGCCGATTGTCGTGGCGTGGTAGGGAAAGCCTCCGGAAATTGAACTCCGCGCATTCAGCGAGATGCCCGGGTTGACCGACACACTTCAAATGATGAACCGTCTTCGAAAACGCGGGAAGGCGGCGGGAAGAAAAAGCTGATGTTGAGAAAAATCTCGATAGAAGGAGTATGAGAACACCATGCGCTACGATGTATCCCTGCTGAGCGGCCAGGACCTCCATTTTTTCAACGAGGGTACCCATTGCCGACTCTACGAGAGGCTCGGCTCCCACCCGATGACCGTGGACGGAGAGGAAGGGACCTGTTTTGCCGTCTGGGCCCCTAACGCGGGAAACGTGTTCGTCACTGGGAAGTTCAACGGATGGAACCCGGCCGCCAAGCCCTTGAGGCCAAAGGGGGACTCCGGGATATGGGAAGGATTTATTCCCGGCGTGCGCCCAGGAGCCGTATACAAGTATCATATCGTCTCTCAGCACGGAGGATACCGTTTCGACAAGGCAGATCCGTTCGCATCGTATAGCCAGGTCCCCCCGGACACGGGGTCCATCGTGTGGGACTTGCGGTACGAATGGGGGGACCGCGCCTGGATGGAGGAGCGACGCAGGCACAACCCCCTGCAGAGTCCGATTGCCATTTACGAGATGCACCTGGGATCCTGGATGCGCGTACCGGAGGAAGGGAATCGGATGCTCACCTACCGGGAGGTGGCCCCGCGGTTGGCGGAATACCTACGCCAGCTGAAGTTCACCCACGTGCAGTTCCTCCCCGTCATGGAACACCCGTTTTACGGCTCCTGGGGATACCAGGTCGCCGGGTACTTCGCCCCCACCAGCCGCTATGGGACCCCGCAGGATTTCATGTACCTGATCGACTACCTTCACCAGCACGGCATCGGCGTCATCCTGGACTGGGTGCCTTCCCACTTCACGAAGGACGGCCACGGGCTGACCTACTTCGACGGAACCCACCTGTTTGAGCATGCCGATGCGCGCCTGGGGCACCACCCCGATTGGGATACGAAGATATTCAATTACGGCCGGTACGAAGTGCAGAGCTTCCTCCTGAGCAGCGCCTATTACTGGCTGGACGTTTTCCACGCCGACGGTCTCCGCGTGGATGCTGTCGCCTCGATGCTCTATCTCGACTATTCCCGGAATGACGGAGAATGGCTCTCCAACCGGTACGGCGGCAAGGAGAACCTCGAAGCCATCGCCTTCCTGCGACGCTTCAACGAAAACGTCCACAAGGACCACGGGGGAATCATCACGTTCGCCGAGGAATCCACGGCGTGGCCCATGGTTTCGCGTCCTACGTACGTCGGAGGATTGGGCTTCGGAATGAAGTGGGACATGGGGTGGCTCCACGACATGCTGGAGTATATCTCCGAGGATCCGATCTACCGGAAATACCACCACGGCAGACTGAGCTTCCGCAGGATCTACGCCTTTTCCGAGAACTTCGTCCTGCCCCTCTCCCACGATGAGGTCGTGCACGGAAAAGGTTCGCTCCTCGGGAAGATGCCCGGCAACGAATGGCAGAAGTTCGCCAACCTGCGGCTACTCCTCGGGTACATGTACGGCCAGCCGGGGAAGAAGCTCCTCTTCATGGGAGGGGAGTTCGGCCAGCGGCGGGAATGGAACCACGATCAGTCGCTGGACTGGCACCTGCTGCAGCACGCAACGCACGCCGGAGTCGCCCGGTGGGTGGAGGATCTGAACAGGACCTACCGGGGCACGCCCGCTCTCCACGAACTCGATTTCGATCCGGCGGGCTTCGACTGGATCGATTGCAGCGACATGGAGCAGAGCGTCCTCAGTTTCATCCGCCGGGGATGTTCGACGGACGAGATCGTCCTCGTCGTCTGCAACTTTACCCCCATCCCACGCCACAACTACCGGGTCGGCGTCCCGCGGGGCGGGTTCTGGCAGGAGATCCTGAACAGCGACGGCCGGGAATACGGCGGAAGCGGCCAGGGCAACATGGGCGGCGTCCAAGCCGCCCCCATGCCTTCGCATGGACGCCCTTACACCCTGACTCTGGCCGTGCCTCCCTTGGCAGCCGTGTTCTTCAACAGCGCGAGCCCATAGCGTCGTCGCGGACGGGAGCGCTGCGCGTTGAGCGGTCAGAAGCCGAGACGCTGAAGAAAGTAGGGCATCTGCCTTGTCCACCACGGCCAATCGTGCGCCACATCCTGGCCCCAGACATCCACCCAGGCGGGGATCTGCTTCTCTCCCAGAATCCGCCGGAGTTCCAACGTGTCCGCGAGGAACCTGTCTTCCCACTCCCCTTGGCCCACGCAGGCGACGAAGCGGCCGCGTCGGTACCGTTCCAGGTACCACGGGTCGGTGATATCGGGCAAGTAGGCAAGCGGCTCGTAAGGATACGCGTTGTCGTCCACGGCGCCGACGAAGTGCTTCAACTGATAGAAGCCGCTCAGGGAAATCACGGTGTCGAAGATGTCCGGGCGGTGGAAGAAGACGTTGGCCGAGTTGAACCCGCCGAAGCTGCACCCCGTCGCCATGATCCCGCCCTCGCCGCGGCGCCACCGGATACATGGGATGACCTCTTCGAGGACATACCGTTCATACTGACTGTGCCGCTTCGCGCGGTCTGCCAACGAGGCGCCGTCGTTCAGCCAGGTCTGGCAATAGATGTTGTCCACCGCGAACATCTGGATCCTGCCTTCGTCCAGGAAGGGTCGGCAGGCCTCCACCATGCCGCAATCCTCGAACTCGGTGAACCTTCCTGTTATGGAGGGGAACACGAGGGCAGGTTTTCCCGCGTGACCATAGATCTTCAGCTCCATCTCCTGGGCCAGGTTCGGGCTCCACCACTTGTGGTATTCGATATTCACCGTGGTCGCTCCATGCTGTGATGATGCGTGATTTCCCCGCGACAAACCAGTCGCACATTGCCGCTCTACCGAACGGGAAACGGCGGCAAGCCGTGGAACCCCGAATGTTCCGCCGGACAAACTCGATATTATATCTTATCGGATCAGAAACCGAGTTCCTTTAGAAAACAGGCATCGTCTTCCTCCACCAAGGCCAGTCGTGGGCCACGTCACGGCCGTCGTTCCGGCCGGGCTCCCAACTCGCAACAAGCACACAAATCGAATCGGGAGGTGTCAGATGGACTTGCCGGTTTTCTGGTCGTGCGGTTCGCCGACTACGGCATCCGCAAGGGGAACGTCGGCACGCAATGGCAGAACATCGCCCATAAGGGCCTCTCCCCCGCGCTCATGCGGAAGATGCGCGACTGGGCGAAAACCGCCGGCAAGGACAGCAAGTTCGCGACGAAGCGGTTCAAACAGGAGATCGACGCAATCCCCACGGAATACGCGGAGAAGATCGAAAGGAATGCCTACCAGGGAGCGCTGCAGCTCCTCCATGCCTTCCGCGCCGAGGGGTCGGCGAAGATCGTCGCCGATTACCTCGTGGCCAACGCCTGAGGGGCGGCTTGCAAGTCATGGGGGCCGCGTATTCCATGGAGTGAGACAGCCAGCCCTAATCCAGGGGACTCGAGAACCACCGCAGGAGGGTCTCCCCTTTGCGGGTCAAGTCGCGGGTCATGATCACAAGGTCGTGCCTCCTTCCCTGAAGGTCCTTGACCAACCCCCGCAAGGTCGCCTCCCGCCTGAAGCCGAGCCGCTCGAGGAGGCTCATGACCGCCTCCTGTTCGGCCATCACCTCCCCCAGGAGGGTCTCGATCCCTTGCTCTCTTGCGAGATCGAACAGCTCGTACAGCAGGCGGTAGGCCAGCCCCAATCGGCGGTAGGCGGAATCGACGACCACGTGCACTTCCGCCACGTGCTGGAGCCAGTTCGTCAAGCGGCGTTGCAGGGTGGCGTCGGCGACGATCTTCCCTCCCGCTTCCCCGACGAGCCAGACGAGGCGCCCGCGCTCCCCGGCACGGACCCGAGTGTCAATGACCTCCGGCCGGGTAATGTCCTCCCGCAGGAACATCCGCTCTTCCTCGGGGACGCCCCGGAAGAACTCGAGCAGCAGATCCCGGTCGCCCTGCTCCATGAACCGGACGAGAACCGTGTTACCGTCCTTCAGCCTGATCGTCTTGGGGTAGCCTGCGGGTGGGGAGCTGCTCACGGGTGCCCTCCTACCGCGCCAAGTGAAGGGCAACGTCGGTGATCACGGTAACCCGCCTCTTGAAGAGGAGTGCGCCTTTGATTACCCAGGCGGTCTGGTTGTGGAGCAGGTTGTGCCACCATTTCGCCGGCACAACCTGAGGCACGACGACCGTGATCAGGGCTTCCGGATATCGCTGTTCCACCCCCCCGATGTACTCCAGGAGCGGCCCCAGGAGCGAGCGGTACGGGGAATCGAGGATCACGAGCTCGGTGCCTCCGCCCCACACCTCCCACGCGGCTCGGAGAGCCTCCGTTTCCTCGACATCCAGGTCCACGTAGATCGCCTCCACCTGGGGCGAGAGCGTCCTGGCGTACTGCAAGGCCGTGATGGCGGCCCGGTGGATTCCCGAGACCGGCACCAGCACGATCTGCTGCCGGGATTCCTGCGGCGCGAAGCCGTGCAACGAGATCTGCCGGGGCACCAGGGCATAGTGCTCCTCGATCTTGCGGAACACGATGATCATCATGGGGATCATCACGATGACGATCCAGGCGCCATGAAGGAGCTTCGTCGCCGCGATCACCGTGAGTACGACCGCGGTGGAGGCGGCACCCAGCCCGTTGATGGCCACGGACCGGCGCCAGCCCGACCTGCGGAGGGACAGCGAGCGTCGCACCATTCCGGCCTGGGAGAGCGTAAAGGAGACGAAGACCCCGACGGCATAGAGCGGGATCAGGGCGTGCGTCTCGCACCTGAAGAGCCAGATCAGGGCGGAAGCTAAG
>JACRIV010000111.1 GCA_016220005.1 Deltaproteobacteria bacterium | reverse complement strand
GCCGCGTATGCGTGGAAGGTCCTCTCCGAGACGCTGCTCTACTCGGCGAAGCGGATCCCCGAGATCGCCGACGACGTGGTGAACGTCGACAACGCGATCAAGTGGGGGTTCAACTGGGCGCTCGGCCCCTTCGAGACCTGGGACGCGATCGGCCTGCCCGAATCCGCCGAGCGGATGCGCAAGGAGGGGAAGGCGATCCCGGGGAACGTGGAGAAGATGCTCTCCGCCGGCATCACCTCCTTCTACCGCAGGCGCGAGGGGATCCTGGAATACTACGACTTCGCCACGGGGGCCTATCGGCCCGCCCCCATCTCGCCCGACGTCCTCTTCCTGCCTTCGCTCGCCGAGCGGAACAAGATCGTCCGCCGGAACCCGGGGGCCATGCTCTACGACCTCGGCGACGGCGTCCTGTGCCTGGAGTTCCGCACCAAGATGAATGCGATCGACGGCGACATCGTGGCGATGATGACCGAAGGGGTTGACCTGGCGGAGAGAGAGTTCGCCGGGATGGTGATCGCCAACCACGCCGAGAACTTCTGCGTCGGCGCGAACCTGATGCTCGTCTTCCTCGAGGCGCAGAACAAAAACTTCGGCAACATCGAGAAAATGGTCCGGGAGTTCCAGAACGCCTGCATGCGGCTGCGTTACTCTTCGATCCCGGTCGTCGCGGCCCCCGCCGGGATGGCGCTCGGCGGCGGGGCCGAGATTTGTCTGGGCGCCGATCGGATCCGGGCGGCCGCGGAAACCTACATGGGACTGGTGGAGGTGGGCGTGGGTCTCCTCCCGGCCGGGGGCGGGATCAAGGAGATGGCGATCCGGCACCTTGACGGGATCCCGGACGGCGTCACCGCCGACCCGCTCCCGTTCCTCAGGAAGGCCTTCGAGACGATCGGGATGGCGAAAGTGGCCACATCGGCCAAGGAGGCAAGGGAGTTGGGCTTCCTGCGCCCCGGGGACAAGATAACCATCCAGCGCGACTTCCTCATCCACGAAGCGAAGGAGACGGGCCTGGCGATGAACCTCGAAGGGTACGATCCGCCTCGTCCGCGCAAGGACATTGCCCTTCCGGGACGTTCGGCGTACCCCTCGTTCGTCTACGGCCTCTACACGATGAAGGTTGCCGGCCACATCAGCGAGCACGACGAGCTGATCGGCCGCAAGATCGCCTTCGTGCTGACCGGCGGCAACGTCCCGCCCGGCACGAGGCTTTCCGAGCAGGAGCTCCTGGACCTGGAGCGCGAGGCGTTCCTCTCCCTCTGCGGAGAGGAAAAGACCCAAGCGCGCATCCAATACATGTTGATGAAGGGAAAACCGTTGCGCAATTAGAAGTCAGGGGGGGTAGGCCGATGGCGAAAGTATACATAATCTCCGCGGTGCGCACGGCGGTCGGGAAGGCGTACAAGGGAAGCCTGAAGGACACGCGGCCGGACGACCTCGGGGCCATCGCGATCAGGGGAGCGATCGAACGGGTCGGGAACCTGGATCCGGCCCGGGTGGACGATGTGATCTTCGGGTGCGCCATGCCCGAGGGGGAGCAGGGGATGAACGTGGCGCGGATCTGCGCGCTCAAGGCGGGGCTGCCCGACTCGGTCCCCGCCATGACGATCAACCGGTTCTGTTCTTCCGGCCTCCAGGCGATCGCCCTTGCGGCGGAACGGATCATGGGGGGGTTCGCCGACATCATCGTGGCGGGCGGTACCGAATCGATGACGATGGTCCCCATGGGCGGTAACAAGCCGTCGTTCAACCCGGAGATCCTGGAAACGCGCCCGGAGGTGTTCATGCCGATGGGCCTCACCGCCGAGCAGGTGGTGAGGAAGTACAAGGTCACCCGGGAGGACCAGGACGAGTTTGCCTACAGGAGCCACATGAAGGCGCTGGCGGCGATCCGATCCGGGAAGTACAAGGACGAGATCGTCCCGGTCCCGACGGTCGTCTTCACCTCGGAGAACGGCGGGAAGCCGGTTCCGAGGGAGATCGTCTTCGAGGTCGACGAGGGCCCCCGCGCCGACACCACGATCGAGGCGCTCGCGAAGCTTCGGCCCGCCTTCGACCCCAAGGGGACGGTGACCGCCGGCAATTCCTCCCAGATGAGCGACGGCGCCGCCGCCTCCGTCGTGGTCTCGGAGAAGGCGCTGAAAACCCTTGGTGCCCAGCCGCTTGCGCGGTTCCTCGGGTTCGCGGCGGCGGGGGTCCCCCCCGACATTATGGGGATCGGCCCGGTTGCGGCGGTGCCCAAGCTGCTTTCGAAATTGCGGGTCAAGCAGACCCGGATCGACCTCTTCGAGCTCAACGAGGCGTTCGCCGCCCAGTCCCTCCCGGTGATCCGGGAGCTTTCCCTGGACCCGGACAGGGTCAACGTCAACGGCGGCGCGATCGCCCTCGGGCATCCGTTGGGCTGCACGGGAGCGAAGCTCACCGCCACGCTGCTCCACGAGATGAAGCGCCGCAAGGCGGCCCTGGGCGTGGTCACGATGTGCATCGGCGGCGGGATGGGGGCCGCGGGACTGTTCGAGCGGGCGTAAGCGCTCCCTGCCACAAACGCGAAATCGCGCATTGCTCGGCCGGAAGGCGCTGCGCCTTCCGGCTTGGGCGTGCGCGCGCCGGAGGGGCTCGCCCGGCCTCCTTCCCTTGAACGTACGAAACATCTCCCGTAGAATTGAATCCTAAAATCGCTTCCAAAGAACCCGGTCAGCCGTCGACACATTTCCTTCGAAAAGGCGACCACACGGCGGTCATCCAGTGTTCGGAAAACGGAAGAAGCTTCTTCGAGCCGAGGTTCCCCGGCTCGAATCCATAAACTCGGGAGGGAAGAAGATGAGCACCTGGATGACGGCGGTCGGGATTGCGGTGATTTCCTTGTGCCTGGCGCTTTCCGGTTATGCGGCCGAGGCCAAGAAGGGGGAGGCCAAGAAGGCGACCAAGGGAGAGGAGCTGTTCAAGCAGCATTGTGCGATGTGCCATCCGGACGGGGGGAACATCATCAACGCCAAGAAGACCCTCCACGCCAAGGACCTCAAGGCCAACAAGATCACCAAGGCGGAGGATATCGTCAGGGTGATGAGAAATCCCGGCCCCGGCATGAACAAGTTCGACGAGAAGACCATCCCGGACAAGGAGGCGAAGGAGATCGCGCAGTACATCCGGAAGACCTTCAAGTAAGCCGCGAAGCCTCCGCTTTCTCTCCGGCGCAAGCCCGGTCGCGACGCGGGTGTTTCACGGCGGAAGGAGCGGGGGCGTTGAGGGAGAAGGGATAGGTCGGACAGGCTTCGCCGCCCGGGGGGGACCCGGCGGCGAAGCCTTCAGGCGAAGGGGTAAGGAAGGAGATGATGCAGAAGGAAAGGGGGGCTCCCTTCTGCATACTGTATACACAAAGTCTAGGGATATTCGCCACGCCTGTCAAGAGGAATCTATCGATATTTTTCGATATGCCGAAAAAGATTGACGGGCGAAAGCATGGACCATAATATCCATAAAATCCATCGTCATTAGCATACGAAAAGCGGTGAAATCGGCGGAAAGGGGAGGAGAAAACCATGTCGAAAACGTACAGGCCGGAGACGGTCGCCTTGCATGGGGGGCAGAAACCGGATCCCGCGACGACGGCGAGGGCGGTGCCGATCTACCAGACCACTTCCTACGTCTTCCACGACACCGCCCATGCGGCGCGGCTCTTCGGACTCCAGGAGTTCGGAAACATCTACACGAGGATCATGAATCCAACTACCGACGTCTTCGAGCAGCGGCTCGCCCAGCTCGAGGGGGGGACGGGGGCGGTGGCGACCGCCTCCGGCCAGGCCGCGGAGTCGCTGGCGCTTCTGAACATCGTTCATGCGGACGACGAGATCCTTTCCTCCGCGTCGTTGTACGGAGGGACGTACAACCTGTTCCACTACACCTTCCCGAAGCTCGGGATCAATGTGAAGTTCGTCGACCCGGCCGATCCCGCCAACTTCGCCAAGGCGATCACGAAGAAGACGAAGGCGATCTTCGGCGAGACCGTGGGGAACCCGAAGCTGGACACGCTCGACATCCGCGCGGTGGCCGACATCGCCCACGGGGCGGGAATTCCCCTGGTCCTCGACAACACGATGCCCACGCCCTTCCTGCTGCGCCCCTTCGACCACGGGGCGGACGTCGTCATCCACTCGGCGACCAAGTTCATCGGCGGCCACGGCACCTCGATCGGCGGGATCGTCGTCGATTCGGGCAGGTTCGACTGGGGGAACGGCAACTTCCCGCAGTTCACGGAGCCGGATCCTTCGTACCACGGCATGAAGTTCTGGGAGGTCTTCGGGGACTTCCCCGGCCTGGGCAACGTGGCGTTCATCATCAAGCTGCGCGTCCAGCTCCTGCGCGACCTGGGGCCCGCGCTCTCGCCGTTCAATTCGTTCCTCTTCCTCCAGGGGTTGGAGACCCTTCACCTCCGGATGGAGCGGCACAGCACCAATGCGCAGAAGGTGGCCGAATTCCTGGTAAAGCACCCCAACGTCACCTGGGTGAACTACCCCGGCCTTCCCAGCCATCCCGACCATGCGATGGCGAAGAAGTACCACTACCGCGGCCTGTACGGCGCCATCCTCGGGTTCGGCATCAAGGGGGGGATGGAGGCGGGGAAGAAGTTCATCGACAGCCTGGAGCTCTTCTCACTGCTGGCCAACATCGGGGACGCCAAAAGCCTGGTGATCCACCCGGCCTCCACGACCCACCAGCAGCTTACCCCCGAGGAGCGGCTCGAGACGGGGGTGACCGACGACTTCATCCGCCTGTCGGTCGGCCTCGAGAACATCGACGACATCCTCGAGGACCTGGACCAGGCGCTGCGCAAAACCTGATGTGATACACTTCAAGGCATGGAACGCGACGGAATGTTGCAGCCGGGCGGGGGCCTGACCGCGTCTCCCGGAGAGGAGATGTTCTCCGCGATTCTCGACAGTATGTGGGAGGCGGTGATCACGGTGGACCGGGACCATCGGATCTCCTCGTTCAACCGCTCCGCGGAGCGGCTCTTCGCCCTTTCGGCAGGGGAGGCGCTCGGCAAGGATTGCCGGATGATCCTGCGGGCGAGCTTCGGGCCGGCGCAGCACGACTGCCCGATGGGCGACCTGACGGAGGAGGGGAAGCCGCGCACGGACGTCGACGGGACGCTCGTCCGCAGCGACGGACGGATCGTCCCCGTCAGCGCGAGCTGGGATTTTTTCCGGAACGAGGCGGGAGATACGTTGGGCTTCGTGATCTCGTTCCGCAGCTACGAGGAGATCGAGCGGCTCGCCGAGGAGCGCAAGGGGAAATTCCCCTACCACGATATCGTCGGGAAGACTCCCCGCCTCGAGCGGATCTTCGACATGATCGACGTGGTGAAGGACACCGATTCCACCGTCCTCATAACGGGGGAGAGCGGGACAGGAAAAGGGCTGTTCGCCCGGGCGATCCACGACCTCTCTCCGCGCCGGGGCGGGCCGTTCGTCAAAGTCCACTGCGCCGCCCTCACGGAGACGCTCCTGGAATCCGAGCTGTTCGGCCATGTCAAGGGGGCGTTCACCGGGGCGATCGCGGACAAGGTAGGGCGGTTCGAGGCCGCGGACGGCGG
>JACRIV010000109.1 GCA_016220005.1 Deltaproteobacteria bacterium | reverse complement strand
GGCCATGACCGTGAGCAGCTTCGGCGGGTCCGCGTTGACGTAATGCTTCTCCAGCAGGTAGGCCGCGAGCTGTCTGGCCTCGGAGCGCCAGTTCATCCGCCGGTAGATGCGGAACTTGAGGTCCATCGCGGAGAGCGCCAGAAAACTCGCCCTGGAAAGGAGGACCGCCTTGTCCGCGGAGGAGAGAGCCGCGTCGAGCTCCCCCTTGGCGAGCAGGATCTCCCCCACCCGCATCCAGACGAACCCCTTGCGCTCGTCGTCGGAATAGTTGTAGGCAAGGTCGAGGAAACGGGAGAGGGCCTCCTCGGTCCGCCCGGCCTGGTACTCCGTCTCCGCCCGCCAGAACGGGAGGATCGGGAGGGAACGGCCCGCGGCCGGCCCCCCCGGGCGGGCGACGGGCATGGTCTCCCCCGCCGCGGGCGAGAGCGGCGGCGGCTCCTGGCCCCACGTAGAGTGGCCGCCGAGCGCAACCGCGATGAGGAAAACGAGTGCGCCCGCGAACCGTCCTCTTGCCGCTCTCGCCCGTCCCCGGGCTTCGCGGCATGAGGGCATCCATGCCCTCAACCGAAGATCTCCTTCACCTTCTCAAAAAAGCTCCGGGAGATGGGCCCGGGCGATTCGCTCGAAATCTCCTGAAACTCGAGGAGCAGCTCCTTCTGCCGCTTGGTGAGCTTCTTCGGGACGTCGATGATGACGCGGATCACGAGGTTCCCCCGGCGGTGCCCGTTCAGGACGGCGACCCCTTCCCCCTTCATTACGAAATCCTGGCCGGATTGCGTCCCCGGCGGGATCGTGAGCTTCCTTTTGCCGGTGAGGGTGGGGACCTCGATCTCGTCCCCCAGCGCCGCCTGGGAAAAGGTGATCGGCACCTCGCACAGCAGGTGCTCTCCGTCGCGCGCGAAGAACGGATGCTCCCGGGCGGACACGACTACGTACAGGTCCCCCGGCGGGCCGCCGCTCTGCCCGGCCTCCCCTTCCCCGCGGAGCTTGAGGCGGGTCCCATTGTCGACGCCGGCGGGGATCTTCACCTTGAGCGGCCGGCTCTCCCGCACCGTGCCGCCGCCGGCGCACTTCGGGCAGTGCTCCTTGATCACCTGCCCGGTCCCCCGGCAGCGGCCGCACGGCCGGCTGATCGTGAAGAACCCCTGCTGGGAAGCGACCTGTCCCCGCCCGTTGCACGCCGCGCACCGCTCGGGCCTGGTACCCTTCTTCGCCCCGCTCCCGCCGCACTCCGGGCAGGCCGCCGTCCGGGGGATGACGACCTCCTTCTCCGTCCCGAACACCGCCTCCTCGAACTTGAGCTCCAGGTTGTAGCGGAGGTCCGCCCCCCGGCGCGACCGCTGGCGGCCCCCGCCGAAGATGGTCCCGAAGCCGAAGAAGTCGTTGAGGATGTCCTCGACCCCCCCGAACCCGAAGTCGGACCCGCCGAAGCCCTGCCCCGCGGGACCGGCGGGGCCGAAAGTATCGTACTGCTCCCTTTTCTGGGGGTCCGAGAGGACGGAGTAGGCCTCGTTGAGCTCCTTGAACTTCTCCTCGGCGCTCTTGTCGCCGGGATTCCTGTCGGGATGGTACTGGAGGGCAAGCTGCCGGAACGCTTTCTTTATCTCGTCGGGACCGCTGTTCCGGGAAACCCCCAGCACCTCGTAGTAGTCGCGCTTGGCCACGTCAGCTCTCCCCGCCGGGGAGGTCCTCGTCGAGGCCGTCGTCCCGTTTCGGGGCCTGCGCCGCCGGAGGCGCCTGGGCGACCGTCACCTGGGCGGGCCGAAGCAGCCGGCCGCTCAAAAGGTATCCCTTCCGGGCTTCGGAAAGGACCGTCCCGTCCGGTTTCCCTTCCCAGGGGACCAGGGCGATCGCTTCATGGAGGTTGGGATCGAACATCTCCCCCTCCGCCGAGATCTGCGTAAGCCCGAACTTCCGCAGCTCGGCCAGGAACTGCTCGTAGGTCATCCGCACCCCCGAGAGGAGCCCTTCCGGCGATCCCGAGGCCCCGGCCAGCGCCATCGCCCTCTCCAGGTTGTCCAGGAACGGCAGGATGGCCCGGAGCAGCCGCTCGTTCCCGAAGGAGACCAGTGCCTCCTTTTCCCGGGCGATCCGCTTCCGGTAGTTGTCGAACTCCGCGGCGAGGTAGACCAGGCGGTTCCTGACCTCCGCCAGCTCGTCGGCCCCTTCCGCCGGGGAGGGCGGCCGCTCTTCGGTCGCGCTCTCCTCCGCGGCGGGATCGGGCTTGCGGGCCGGCGTCTCCTCCGGGAGATCCTTTTCCTTATCCTCCATGACGATCCCCTCTCTTGCAGACGTTAAGGTATTGCACGGCAACAGGACGGCTGCGGGCTAACGGTGCTCGAAGACGGAGCCCAGGAGCCTGGCGGTATATTGCACGAGCGGGATGACGTGCGAGTAATCCATCCGGACGGGCCCGATCAGCCCGATGCTTCCCGCCGTCGCCTCTCCCAGGCGGTACCCGGAAGCCACCACGGAGATGTCGGGGAGCCCCTCCACGGGGTTCTCCGCGCCGATCGAGACCTGGATGGTCTCGCCTTCGAGCGCCTTGTCGAGCAGCCGCACGATGACGCTCTTCTCCTCGAATGCCCGGAGGATCCGCTTGAGCTTCTGGACGTCCTCCACGAACTCGGGCTGCTCGAGGATGTTGGCCCGGCCCTCCACGTACACTTCGGTGGGGCTGCCTTCGTCCAGCGCGCGGGCGCTGAGCAGCAGGGCGCGCTGCATCAGTCGGTCGTACCGCGCCTTCTCCTTTTTCATCTCCTGGAGGATCCTCGCCCGGAGCTGCGACAGGGTCAGGCCGACGGCCAGTTCGTTCAGGTAGTTGTTGATCCGCTCGATGTCGTCGCCCGTGAGGCTCGTCTCCTCCTCGATCAGGCGGTGCTCGACCCATCCCCCCTGCATCACGGAGACCAGCAGGACCTTGTCGACCCCCGCCCGCAGCATGCTCAGGGAGCGTAGCGGCTGGTTCGAGAACCGGGAGACGACCACGACGCACGCCTGGTGGGAGAGATTCGAGAGAAGGCGGCTCATCTGGCGCACCAGCTCGTCGGCGGAGGTCCCCGCCTCCCCCGCCATCCGCTGGAGCTGGTCGCGCTCGGGCCGGGCAAGCCGGCGCCTCGCCAGGAGATAATCGACGTAGTAACGGAAGCCCGCCCCCGTCGGCACGCGTCCCGCGGACGTGTGGGGCTGGGCCAGGTATCCCATCTCCTCGAGGTCCGCCATGATGTTGCGGATCGTGGCGGGCGAGAGCGTCTGCCCCATTTTCTTGGAGATTGTGCGCGAGCCGACCGGCTCGGCGGTCTCGATGTAGTCGTCGACCACGTGGCGCAATACCTGCGCCCCGCGTTCGTCCAGGGAACCGATCACTGCGGCCTTTCCGACGCCCGTTTTAGCACTCCAAGCATTCGAGTGCTAAGTTTCAATTTACCAACCCGGGAACGGGGGTGTCAAGACGCCGCCACCCCGATCGCCAGGTCGGCGACGTTGGTGCCGGTCCTGCCCGTGCGCACCAGGTCCCCCAGGGCCGAAAACACCCGGTACGCGTCGTTGTCTTCCAGCCGTTCCCGCGGCCGGCACCCGAGGGCTTCCGTCCGCGCGCACGTCGACCCGTCGGAGACGGCGCCCGCGGCGTCCGTGGGCCCGTCGATGCCGTCGGTCCCCCCGCAAAGGAGCGACATCCCTCCCTCCCCCTCCATCTCGATCGCCGCCGCCAGGGCGAACTCCTGGTTGCGCCCCCCCTTGCCGCCGCCGCGGACGGTGACGGTCGTTTCCCCGCCGGCGATGAGCACGACGGTCCCGCCCGGGGGGAGGGATGAGCGGGCCTGCCGCAGCCTGGCCACGAACTCCCGGGCGCATTCCCGCGACTCGCCGCGGAGGAACCCGGGAAGGACCCGCACCGTCGCCGCCGCCACCTTTTCCGCCTCAGCCGCAGCGGCAGCAAGGGCCGTCCGGTTGGATCCGACGACGACGCAGGCCACTCTCTCGAAGGCCGGATCTCCGGGCTTCGGCGTCTCCGGGGCTCCCCCCTCGATCCCGCTATCGATGTAAGCCCGGGCCGCCGCCGGGATCCTTCCGCCGGGGCACCGCCGGGCCAGGACCTCCCGTGCGTCCTCGAACGTCGTGGGATCGGGAGAGAAAGGGCCCGAGGCGACGACGGAGGGATCGTCGCCGGGAACGTCGGACAGGAGAAGCGCAAGAACGCGCGCCGGCCGAGCGGCGCGGGCCAGCAGGCCCCCTTTCACGGCGGACAGGTGCTTCCGGACCGTGTTGAGCTCGACGATGTCGGCGCCCGACCGCAGGAGGAGCCGCAGGACGCTCTCCTTGTCCGCCGGAGGAACCCCCTCGGCGGGGGCGGAGATCATCGACGAACCGCCTCCGGAGAGCAACGCCACGACGAGGTCCTTCTCCCCGGCCCCGGCAAGGAGGGAGCGGATCTCCCGCGCCGCCTCCCGGCTCCCTTTGTCGGGAACCGGATGTCCCGCCTCCACGAACCGGACCCGGCCGGCCGATCCGCCCTCTCCCGGCGGAACCGAGATCGCTCCGGCTGCCACCCGGCCGGCAAGGGCCGCCATGGCCGCCTCTCCCATCGCCCTGCCTGCCTTCCCGCCCCCGACCAGGAAGACCTTCTTCACGTCAGTGAAACGAACGGAAGCGGACCCCTCCATCCCCGTCACGGAAACGCCGTCCGCGTCGACCCGCAACGCCTCGCGGACCAGCCGCGCCGGATCCGCCGAGGCCACCGCAGCCCGGAAGATCCCCTCGAGGTACTCCCTGCCTAGGAGGTTCATTCCCCGTCCAGGCGCGTCACGCCCCTTCGGAGGGCGTAATCCCGCGCCTCTCGCCACTCCTCCCGGGAAGTCCGCCGCCCGATCTCGGAAAATTCCATCGCCCTGCCGCACGGCCGGTACTGGTCCATGAGATTCAGGAAGGTGTCCGTCCCGATCTCTTCCGCGAGGAAGTCGATCACCTTGCGGCTCGTGGAGGCGTCCTCCGGCATCACGAGGTGGCGGACGAGAAGCCCCCGGCGCGCGATCCCGTGCCTGTCAAGGACGAGGGGGCCCACCTGGCGCGCCATCTCCCGGACCGCGGCACGGACGACCTCGGGGTAGTCGGGAGCGTCGCAGTACCGCGCCGCCGGCCCGGGGTCGAGGAACTTGATGTCGGGCATGTAGATGTCCACCACCCCCTCAAGCTCCTTGAGCGTCTCCACCCGCTCGTAGCCCCCGCAGTTGTAGACGACCGGGAGCGAAAACCCGCGCTCCGCGGCGAGCGAGAGCGCCTCCATGATCTGGGGGGTGACGTGCGTCGGGGTGACGAGGTTCAGGTTGTGGCATCCGATCCGCTGGATCGAAAGGAAGATGGCTGCAAGCTTTTCCGTCGAGACATTCTCGCCCTCCCCCAGGTGGCTGATCTCGAAATTCTGGCAGAACACGCATCGAAGATTGCACTCCGAAAAGAAGACGGCCCCCGACCCGTTCGTCCCCACCAGGGGCGCCTCCTCGCCGAAGTGGGGGCCGTACGACGCCACGCGCGCCGCCCTCCCGATGCGGCAGACACCAAGCTCCTCCCTCGTCCTGTCGACGCGGCACATCCTCGGGCAGATGTCGCAGCTTGCGAGCCGCGCGGCGAGCCGCAAAGCCTTTTCCGAGATCGTCTCGTCAGTCATCCATGCCGCCCAGCAATTCCAGGCGATCCGAAAGCTCGGTCCCCGTGCCGGAGATCATCCCCGCCGGAAGCTCCAGCGCCCCTTTCGCCCTTCCGGTATGCTTCGTGAAGCGGTTCGGCGCGAGGTTCGGGTAAAGGCCGACGACCTCCCCGCGGCGGTCGAGAAAGAGGACGTCGATAGGATAGCGCATCCCGAAGGTGTGGACGCTCCCGCAGGGGGCGATCCACAGGCCTTCCCCCCCTTCGAGCGGCGGGGCGAAAAGGAGCCCCCGCAGCCTCCGGAAAAAGGTCTCCGCCCGGCCGACCCGGTCTCCCAGGACCTTGCCCTTGGTGCGGTTGACGACGATCACGGCGACCCGTTAATCCTTCCGGGGCGTATCGAGCACTTCGCGCACCTTCCGCAGCAGGGCATCCGGCGTGAAGGGCTTCTGGAGGAACGGGATGCCGGAGTCCAGCACGCCGTGATGCACGATGGACTCGTCCGTGTAACCGGACATGTAGAGGACCTTTAAACCCGCCTGCTGCTTCTCCAGCGACTCCGCCAGCTCCCGCCCTCCCATCTTCGGCATCACCACGTCCGTGATCATCAGGTGGACCTGCTCCGGATAGCTCCCCCACACCTGCAGGGCCTCGGCCCCATCGCTCGCCGCAAGCACCGTGTAGCCGTTCTCCTGCAGGATGTCCCGGACCAGCTCCCGCACCACGTTCTCGTCCTCCACCAGGAGCACGGTCTCCTGTCCGTTTTGCAGGGGACCCTGCGCCTCCACGCTCGCCGTTTCCACCGCCATCCCGATCGCCCGCGGGAAGTAGACCTTGAACATGGACCCCCTGCCGATTTCGCTGTACACCCAGATGTGGCCGCCGCTCTGCTTGACGATGCCGTAGACCGTGGACAGGCCGAGCCCCGTCCCCTTCCCCTTCTCCTTGGTGGTGAAAAAGGGCTCGAACAGGCGATTCTTCGTTACTTCATCCATCCCCCCGCCCGTGTCGCTGACCGCGACCATGACGTACGGCCCCGGCTGAACGGTCTGATGCTTCTGCGCGTAGATCTCCGCCAGCCGGACGTTGGCGGTCTCGATGGTGACCTTGCCTCCCTTGGGCATGGCGTCCCGGGCATTCACCACGAGGTTCATGAGGACCTGCTCGATCTGCCCCGGATCCACCTGGACCTTCCACAGGGCGGGCGTAAGGACCGTCACCAGGTCGACGTCCTCTCCGATCAGGCGGCGAAGCATGTTGTCCATGTTGGCCACCACCGCGTTCAGGTCCAGCACCTTCGGCTGCAGCATCTGCTTCCGGCTGAATGCCAGGAGCTGCCGGGTGAGGGACGCGGCGCGCTCTCCCGCCCTCTGTATCTCCTCCACATCCTTCCGCATCGAGGAGTTTCCGTCGAGCCGGCCGAGCAGCAGGTCGGAATACCCCCGGATCGCCGTCAGGAGGTTGTTGAAGTCGTGGGCCACGCCGCCCGCCAGCCTCCCGACCGCCTCCATCTTCTGGGAGTGGCGCAGCTGCTCCTCGCTCTGCCGCAGGGCGTCCTCCATCTGCTTGCGCTTGGTGATGTCGGCGGAAAGGACCATGATGGAGACGACATTCCCCTTGTCGTCGCGCAACGGGGAGGTCCAGACGCTGATGTCGATGAGCGAGGCGTCCTTCCTCCGCCGGCGCACCTCCATGCCGGAGATCGACATCCCCTGCCTGTTGATCTCCAGGAGCCCGCGGAACTCCTCCCGCTTGTCCTCGGGGACGATGAGAAGCGGACGGTGCAGCACCTCCTGCTCGCTCCAGCCGTACACGCGTTCGGCCGCCTGGCTCCAGAACGTGACGTTTCCCGAAAGGTCGAGGCCGAAGATGGCCAGGGGGGAGGCCTGGATCAGCCCCCTGAACGTCTCGCCCGCCTCCCGGGCCTCCGCTTCCGCCCGCTTCCGGGCGGTGATGTCGAACAGCATGCCGTCGACGTACGCGAAGGAGCCGTCCCCGTTGTAGATGAACTGGCGCCTGTCCGAGAGCCACCGGTACCCGCCGGCCTTGTGTCTCACCCTGTACTCGACACGCAGGAGATTCCTGCCTGCCCGCACCGCTTCCCGGAACGCGCGTTTCACCGAATCCAGGTCATCCGGGTGGATCATCTCGCGCCAATCCAGGCTGCGGCTCAGGAACTCTTCGGGCAGATACCCGATGGTCCGTTCGATCTCGGCCCCTACGAAGGAGACGGACCAGTCCCGGAAACCCCGGTATACGACTCCGGGAACGTTGTTCATCAGGGAGAACAGGCGGCCGGCCAGCTCCTGCTGGTCCCGGAACACCTGGGCATGGCGTACGGCGATCGCAAGCTGGCGCGCCACCGCCTCCGCCGTCGCGATTTCGCTCTCCGTCCAGGAGTGAGGCTCCGCCCTGCAGAGGAAGAGAACGCCGATCGGCTGCTGCTGGACCCGCAGGGGGACCTCGACGAACGCGCCGAGGCGGACCCGGTCGATCTCCTCTTTCCGGTCTTCGTAAACAGGGCACCGGCGGATGTCGTCGACGACGACGTTCCGCCCCTCCTTGTAGACCCTCCCGGAATCGCTGCAGCACTGTAACTGGAACAAATAAAAGTCCGGGTCCAGGGGGAGGAAGCCCGGCTCCGCATGCTCGATCAACCTGTCGGGCTTGCCGAAGAGGCGTACCGCGCTGCGGGGAAGGTCGAGGAAGCGACAGACCTCCCGCATGACATCCCGCATCACCGTCTCGAGGTCCGGCTCCTCGAGCACGGACGTCGCGATTCGGTTCAATAGCTCCAGCCGCCGCGACTGGAGGAGGGCGGCATGCTCCGCCTGTTTCGCGGCCGTAATGTCGGTGAGGACGTGGACCGCCCCGGCGAGCTCTCCGTCCGCGCCGAACAGCGGATCGACGGCGACCCGCAGCCAGAGATTGCGGTCGGGGATCTCGAGCTCGATCGTCTGCCGCAGAGGGTCATCCTTGAGTTTTTGGAGTGGGCAGGCCCCTATGGGTCCGCAAGAGCCGTGGATCAGGGAGTGACAGGTCTCACCGACGATGCTTTCCTTGGGGAGGCCGAGGAAGGCCACCATGGAGCAGTTGACCCAGGTGAAACGGTACCCGGAGTCGACGATGGCGACCGGGTCGAGCATCCCGTCGAAGATCTTTCCCCAGTTACCCTTGCAAAAATCTACTTCTTTACCCACGTCCCGGAAATTCCCCCCCCCAATGCCCGGCTTTTCTCCTTTATACCTTTCGGAGCTATTTTATTAAACTTTAACTCCCTTTTACCGGGCGTCTTTCAATCCATCGCCTCCGCGATCGCGGCGAGGCTGGGTATACCGGCGCTGCCTCCGGCTTCCCGGCGCAGGGATCTTGGCCTTCCCGAGGATCGTCGGCCTTGAAAAATGCCGCGGAAATGGCCATAATTCCCGCTCACGGAGAGTACGGGAACTTTCCCCTGAAGGAGGTCTCCATATGCGCCCCAAGATCATCCTACCGGTCTTTCTCGCGTTCCTTTCGGCGGTCCTGTCGGCGGCGCTCGCGGCGCCGGAGCCCGCCCGCGCGGAGGCGTCGATCAAGCTCACCTACGCCAACTTCCCGCCGGCGGCGACGTTCCCCTGCGTACAGATGGAGCACTGGGCAAAGGAGGTCGAGAAACGGACGGGCGGGAAGGTCAAGGTGCAGACCTTCCCCGGGGGGACGCTCCTGCCCGCCAAGAACATCCTGGACGGGGTCATCTCGGGCCTGGCGGACATCGGCAACTTCGCCATGAGCTACCAGCCGGGGCGGTTCCCGGTATCGGAGGCGGTCGACCTGCCCTTGGGCTTCACCAGCGCGAAGGTCGCGAGCCTCACGCTCTACGACCTCGTCGAGAAGTACCAGCCGAAGGAGTTCGAGAAGGTCAAGATCCTCACCCTCTTCACCTGCCCGCCGACCAACTTCATGACGAAGACACCCGTGAAGTCCCTCAAGGACCTGAAGGGGCTGGAGCTCCGGGTCGCGGGGACGAGCGCCGAAGTCGTGAAGCGCCTCGGCGGCATCCCGGTCGCCATGCCCCAGTCGGAGACGCCGGAGGCGATCCAAAAGGGGGTCGTCAAGGGGATGGTTTCCTCGCTGGAGATCCTCCAGGACTTCAAGTTCGCCGCCTACACGCCTTACGCCACCGTCGCCAACCTCCCGGTGGTCACCTTTGCGGTCGTCATGAACAAGGACAAGTGGAACTCCCTTCCTGCCGACGTGAAGAAGGTGCTCGACGACATGCGGCGGGAGCAGGCGCTGTGGACGGGGACCTACGTGGACAACCACGTCACCGACGCGCTGGCCTGGTCGAAGAAGAACCACGACCACCGGGTTTTCACTTTGCCGGCGGAGGACGCGGAAAGCATCAAGACCCAGCTCAAGCCGATGGTGGACGACTACGTCAAGCGGGTGACGGCGCAGGGCATCCCCGGAAACCAGATCGTCGCGGACGCCCTGGCGTTGAAGAAGAAGCACGAGCAGAAGCACAAGTAGCCCGGGGCCCGCTTGGATCTCGAACGGATCTCCGCCCTGCTGCGCAAGCTCCTGATGATCGCGGGAGGCGCCGCGCTCCTGGCGCTCGTCCTTCTGGCCACGGCGAACGTGGCGCTGCGGATCGTCCGGGTCCCGGTCGGCGGGACCTATGAGATCGTCTCCTTCCTGGGCGCGATCGTCACCGCCGGCGCCCTCGGCTACACGCAGAAGCGCAAGGACCACATCGTCGTGGACATCCTGTCGGAGAAATTCCCCGGCCCCGTCAAACGGGCGCTGGACGGGGTCAGCTACGCCCTCACCGCGGCGCTCTTCGCCGTCGTCTCCTGGCAGACCTTCGCGTGGGGCCGGAGGTTGTGGCAGTACGGCGAGCTTTCGGAGACCCTGAAGATCGCCTACTACCCCTTCGTGTTCTGCGTTTCGCTGGGATTCGCGGTGTTTGCGCTGACCTTGTTCCTCGACCTGCTTGCGACCGTCTGGAGCAAGGGAGACGCGAAGTGAGCGGCCCCGTCGTCGGCGTCTACGGCATCGCGGCCATGTTCTTCATCCTGTTCGTGCTGCGGGTGCCCGCCGCCTTCACCATGACGCTCGTGGGGTTCGCCGGGATCGCCCTCGTGACCTCCCTCGACGCCGCCTTCAACATGATCGGCGGCGAGATGTGGAACATCTTTTCCAACTACGGCTTGACCGTGATCCCCCTGTTCATCCTGGTCGGCGAGATCGTCCATTACGCCGGCTACAACTTCAGCCTGTACGACGCGACCTACAAGTGGTTCGGCCACTACCGCGGCGGGCTGGCGATGACGACGATCATGGCGTCGGCCGCCTTCTCGGCCATTTCCGGGTCCAACACCGCCACGGCCGCCACCATGAGCGCCGTCGCCATCCCGGCCATGAAGGAATACAAGTACCATCCGATGCTTTCCGCCGGCTCGGTCGCCGCCGGCGCGACGCTCGGCGTCCTCATCCCGCCCTCCATCGTCCTCGTGGTGTACGGCCTCTACACCGGCCAGTCGATCGGCAAGCTCTTCTTCGGGAACGTCATACCCAGCGCCATCCTCACCGTCCTCATCCTGGCGACGGTGGTGTTCATCTGCCGCCGCCATCCCGACTGGGGGGCAGGCGGCCCGCGGTTCAGCTGGAAGGAGCGCTTCCTGGCGCTGCCGGAGGCGATCGACATCCTCGCGCTCTTCGGGATCATCATGTTCGCCCTGTTCACGGGGGTGGTGACCGCCACGGAGGCCGCGGCCGTCTCCTGCTTCCTGGCCCTGGTCATCTGCCTGGCCCGCCGCAAGCTCACGTGGAGCAAGTTCGTCGACTCGATGGTCGACACCCTCCGCATCTCGTGCATGGTCTTCATGATCGTGGCCGGCGCGGTGATCTTCGCGCGGTTCCTCACCCTGACCCGCCTGCCCTACGAGGCGGCCGAGTGGATCCAGACGCTGGCCCTGCCCAAGTGGATGGTGCTGTGGGTGATCCTTCTCTGTTACATCGTCGGCGGGTGCGTGATGGATGCGCTGGCGTTCCTGCTCGTCTCCCTGCCGATCTTCTATCCGCTCGTCGTCCAGCTGGGCTACGATCCGATCTGGTTCGGCCAGGTGATCACGATCGTCACGACGATGGGCTCCATCATGCCGCCCATCGGCATCTGCTGCTACGTCGTCTCGGGCATGTCGGGGATCCCCCTGGCCACGGTCTTCCGGGGCGGGTTCTACTACATGCCCTCCTACATCCTCTCCGTCGGCATCCTCATGTTTTCCCCGTACTGGACGGTGCTGGTGCTGTCGGACCTGGTGAAATAACGACAGCGAGCCTTCCCGTGAGCCGACCTCTCCTCATGCTGGGAAACGACGCCATCGCGCGCGGCCTGGTGGAAAGCGGCTGCGCGATCGCCGCCTCGTATCCCGGGACGCCGGCGTCGGAGATCCTCTCCTCCGTGGTCCGGTGGCGGAACGCCCTGGCCTTGCGCCTGCACGCGGAGTGGTCGGTGAACGAAAAGGTGGCCTTCGAGATCGCCTACACCGGGAGCCTCACCGGGCTGCGCGCGGCGGTCAGCATGAAGCAGGTGGGCCTGAACGTCGCCTCCGATCCCCTGATGAGCGCCGCGTACATGGGGGTCAAGGGAGGATTCCTCGTCATCAGCGCGGACGACCCCGGCCCCCACTCCTCGCAGACCGAGCAGGACAGCCGGCTGATGGCGATGATGGCGAAGATCCCGGTGCTCGACCCTTCCTCCCCGGCGCATGCCATGGAGCTCGTCGGCCTCGGGTACGAGCTCTCGGAGGCCTTCGAGATCCCCGTGATGCTGCGCCCCACCACCAGGATCTGCCACGCGTGCCAGGACATCCTGCCCGGGGAGATCCGACCTCTTTCGCGGGAGGCCGATTTCCGCAAGTTCCCCGACCGATGGGCCGCCACCCCGAAATACCGCCATGTGCTCCACAAGGAGCTGACGCAGAAACTTGCGGCCATCGCCGCCTGGCCGCGCACCGCCCCTGTCCGCGTGAACCCCGGAACGAAGGCCGAGAAGGCGGTGGTGGCGTCCGGCATCGCAGCGGCCCACGCGCAGGAGATCCTCTCCGAGTCGGGGCTCATCGACCGCGTCGCCTTCTACCGGGTGGTTCAGCCCTATCCGCTCCACGCGGAGTTCATCGCCCACGTTCTCTCCTCCTACGAAGAGATCCTGGTGCTCGAGGAGACGGCCGGCGTGATCGAGATGCAGATGGCGGACCGAAGCCGGGTGCGGGGGAAGCTCTCCGGGACGGTGCCCGAGGCGGGCGAGCTCGTTCCGGAAATCGCGGAGCGGCTGATCGCTTCCTTCGCCGGCGTCGCAGGCGGGTCGGTCGCGCCGCCCGCGGAAGGAGGAGGGCGGCGGCCGACATTGTGCGCGGGATGCCCGCACCGCTCGAGCTTCTACGCCATCAAGAAGGCGGCGCCGAAGGGTATCTATCCGAGCGACATCGGGTGCTACACGCTGGGCCTCAACCTGGGCGGGGTCGACACCGTCCTCTGCATGGGCGCCGCCATCAGCCAGGCCGCGGGGTTCTACCAGGCCTACCGGTTGTCCGGGAAACAGGCCGACATCGTGGCCACCATCGGGGATTCCACCTTTTACCACGCCGGTGTCCCGCCCCTCATGGACGCCGTCGTCCAGGGGGCCCGGTTCGTCCTCGTGATCCTCGACAACTCCACGACGGCGATGACCGGGTACCAGCCCACGCCTGGCGCAGGCAGGGGGGCCTCGGGCGAGCCCACGACCGCCGTGGACATGGAAGGGCTGGTACGGGCCTGCGGCGTCTCGTACTGCAAGGTGGGGACCCCCAGCCGGCTCCCCGAATTCACCGCCCTCCTCAAGGAAGCGCTCGCGGCAAGCCGCGCGGAAGGGCCCGCGGTGGTCATCGCCCGGGAGCCCTGTGTGATGGACCGCGCCCAGGCGAAACGTCTCCCCCCGCGGAAGCACGTTTACATCACGGAGGAATGCAACGGGTGCCGGTACTGCACGAGCCAGTTCGAGTGCCCCGCCCTCGTGTATGACGAAGAGGGGAAGAGGGTCGAGGTCGACGGGCTCCTCTGCACCGGATGCGGAGTTTGCCTCCACGTTTGCCCCATCCAGGCGATCAAGGAACAGCTGCCTGAAGGCGGTTCCAGATGAACGGGAAGAACGAAGCGATGCCGTTCCCCCGGCAGCAGATCGTCCTGAGCGGCCTGGGGGGCCAGGGGGTGCTGTTCGTCTCCCGCCTGCTGGCGGAGGCGGCCATCCGGAAAGGGGAGCCGGTGCTCACCTCGGAGACCCACGGGATGGCCCAGCGGGGCGGCGTCGTCGTCTCCCACCTGAAGGTCGGGGGATTCGCGAGCCCGCTGGTCCGGGCGGGGCAGGCGGACGGCCTCTTCGTCCTTTCGGAGGAGAACTTTCCCCACCACCGGGCGTTCCTTCGCCCCGCCGGCTGGGCAGTGGTGAACGCCCGGCCGGGTCGCAAGGACGAGCCGCGAGGTGCGATCCACGCGATCGACGCAGACGGGCTGGCGCTTTCGGCCGGGAACGGCCCGGCCGCCAACCTGGTCCTGCTGGGATTCGCCCTCTCCCGCCTGGGCGCCCGTGACGAGGGAGGCCTGCTCTTTTGCACCGCCGAAGGGGTCCGGGAAGCGCTTGCGGAACGGCTGGGGGAGAAAGGGAGCCTCCTCCAGGCGTCCCTTGACGCCGTCGCTCTTGGAATGCTCCACGGAAAGCGATAAGAATATTTACCATGTTGAGACGGTTCCCGCCGAAATACGCGACCCCCGAGGAACTGCCTGCCCACCAGCTCAAGGGGCTGCAGTGGACGGTGTCCCACGCTTGGAAGAACTCGCCCTTCTACCGCCGCCGGTTCGACGAGGCGGGCGTGTCGCCCGGAGACATCCGGACGCTTACGGACCTGTCGCGGCTCCCCTTCACAACCGCGGAGGACCTGCGGGACGGATATCCCCTCCCCTTGAGGGCGGTGGAGCAGAAGGAGATCGTGCGGATCCATTCTTCCTCGGGAACGACGGGAAAGCGGAAGATCCTCTGCTACACCCGGAAGGACATCGACGACTGGCTCCAGATGTTCGGCAGGTGTTACGAGATGGCGGGCCTCACCCGGGAGGACCGGGTGCAGATCTGCGTCGGGTACGGGCTGTGGACGGCCGGTGTCGGCTTCCAGCTCGGGGCCGAGCGGTTCGGCGCGATGGCCATCCCCTCGGGCCCGGGGAACCTGGACCTGCAGTGCGCCTTCCTCCTGGACCTGCAGACGACGGTCCTGTGCTGCACCGCCTCGATGGGGCTCCTCCTGGCGGAGGAGGTCCACGCCCGGGGGATCCGCGGCAAGCTCAAGCTGAACAAGGTTATCCTCGGTGCGGAGCGGACGAGCGAGGCGATGATCGCGACGATCAAGGAGCTGCTCGCCGTGAAGGAGGTCTACGACATTCCCGGCTTGACCGAGCTGTACGGGCCCGGGACCGGGCTCTCCTGCCGGCACGAGGCCGGTATCCATTACTGGGCCGACTACTACATCCTGGAGGTCGTCGACCCGGAAACCCTTGAGCCGGTCGCTCCGGGGGAGATCGGGGAGATGGTCTTCACCACCCTCGCAAAGGAGGCGGCCCCGCTCATCCGTTACCGATCGCGGGACCTGACGCGGCTCATCGACGGCGTCTGTTCCTGCGGGTGCATCCTTCCCCGCCACGACAAGATCCTCGGGCGCTCCGATGACATGGTCGTCTTCCGGGGGGTCAACATCTACCCCGGGCAGGTGGACGAGGTGCTGGCGAAGGTGGACGGCATCGGGAGCGAGTACCAGGTCCTGATCGAGCGGAGGGAGGACGGAAAGGACTACATGACCATCAAGGTGGAGCGGGCGAGCCACGTGGGCGAGAGCGCGGGCGGTCCCCTCTCCCGGGCGATCGCGGCGGAGATGAAGCGCAACCTGATGGTGTCGTGCTCCGTGGAGATGCTGGCGTACGGAGCCCTGCCGCGGTCCGAGAAGAAGACGAAGCGGATCTTCGACAACAGGAAGTATTGACGGGCGGCGCGAAGACCCCTCCGCGCCCTCGAAAAAATGCTTGTGGAACAGGCATTTTTTACGAATCCGACCCGGCAAATCCCCCTTTTTCCGCAACACGCTATAATAAATATGATAAGCGCAGGGGAAACGGGATTTGGGCGCGGCGGCGCAATGAACCAGCCGGGGAAACCGGAGGTGGCCCATGGAACTGAAGCTGACCCGTCCTGAAGTGACGTTGTTGAGGGAACTCCTGGAGGCGGACTTGTCCGCCCTGCTCCACGAGATCGCGAAGACGGACACCCGGACCATGCGGGACGGCCTCAAGTACAGGGAGGAGCTCCTGAAGGGGATACTGGAGCGGCTCGGAGAAAGGGCGCTCGAAGCATCCGCGTGATCACGCTGCGGCGCGAGGAGTCCCATACACGCCATGGAGACGCGGAACCGCAGGAAGCTTTTCAAGGGTCTGGTGGTGGACATCGAGCGGATGGAGGTCAGGATCGGGGAGAAGGGATGGCACGTCTACGAGATCGTCCGGCACCCGGGGGGCGTGGGCGTCCTGCCGCTCCATGACGACGGTACGGTCACGCTGATCCGCCAGCTTCGCCCGGCCGCGAACGCTCATCTGCTGGAGGTGCCCGCGGGGCGTCTCCATCCCGGCGAAGAACCGGCCTCCTGCGGGCGGCGCGAGCTGTCCGAGGAGACGGGGCTGGTTCCCGAAAGGCTTACGCCGCTCGGGGTCTTCCACCCGTCACCGGGGGTCTTCGACGAGCTGATCCATCTTTATCTCGCCACGGAGCTCGCCCAGGAGGAGGCGGACCCCGAGCACTACGAGGAGATCGAGACGGTGCGTCTTCCTATCGGGGAAGCACGGCGGATGGCCGAAGACGGGAGGATCACCGACGGCAAGACCATTGCGGCCCTGCTCCGCGCGGGCTCGGTACTCTCCCGCCCGGAAACTCAGGCTGCGCGGCCCGAACCCGACATCTGAAAATTGTTCATCCTCAGGGGGAAATCGGCAGTGAGAACGTTACTGCCCCTCGCCGCCGCGATCCTTGCCTTTTCGCTCTCCGCGCCGCCGGCCGCCGCGGAGGAGCGGACGGTCGTCGGCACGATCGTGGGGCTCGACCCGCAGGCCCGCACGCTCTCCGTCGCCGACGGGAAGGGGGCCCGCTGGAACTTCAAGGTCCTGCCCGACGCGGACATCGACCTCAAGGCGTTCAAGGAAGGCGACCGGGTTTCCGTGAGCATCGCCCGGGCGACCCCGTTGAACATGATGACCTCCGCGGACTTCCTCCGAAAGGGGGACAAGATCGTCAAGGTCCCTTACTAGCCCGCATTTCTCACCAGGCTTCTGCTGCGGCGGCGGGCTAAAGGACCCTGCCGGACTCCCCGCGCTTGCCGTATCGGTGGAAGGGGCCGGCGAGCCCCATCGCCACGACGTCCCGGAGCCGAACGTCCGGGAAAGGTACCCTTTCAGGTCCTCCTCGAAGTTCCTCTCGAACAGGGATTCCCTATGAGCGAAAGTTGACGAACTGCATCTCCACGCCCAGATCTTTCGCCTTCAGCAGCCGGATGATCTCCTGCAGATCGTTGATGTTCTTCCCTGTCACCCGGACCTGTTCGTCCTGGATCTGCGATTGGACCTTCAGCTTGGTCCCCTTGACGAGGGCGACGATCTCTCTCCCTTTCTCCTTGGAGATCCCCTGCTGGATGGTGATGGCCTGGCGGACCCGGCCGCCGGACGCGGGCTCCACCTTCCCGTACTGGAGAGCCTTGAGGGAGACCCCACGCCTGACGAACTTGGATTGGAGCACGTCCACGACCGCCTTCAGCCTGAAGTCGTCATCGGTCTGCACCTTGATGCCGTCCTTCTCCAGGGTGACTTCGCTCTTCGAACCCTTGAAGTCGTAACGCTGGCCGATCTCCTTGATCGCCTGGTTGACCGCGTTGTCGACCTCCTGCATGTCGACCACCGACACAATGTCGAATGACGGCATGTTCCCTCCGTATCGCACCGCCGATTACCCTGCATTCGCAGGGGGAACGGAGACTATACCATTGCGGCAGGCGATGCGCATCGCCGCAGCCGTCGCCGGGACGGCCGTCGTCCGCCTCATCCGCCTCCGTCCGCAAGCTCCTCGTCGTAGGCCCGCTCCTTCTCGTTGCGCTCCTCCGAAAGGGCCGTCATCTCGTCGAAGAGCGTCTCGATCCGTTCCCGCGCGGCGGATGCGGCCGACGAAAGAGCGCGCACGGCGGCGCCGTCGTTTTTCGTCGTGGCGCCGATGAGCGCCGCTTCGTCCTGCGCGAGCCGGCCTTCCATCTCCATGATCTCCGCTTCGAGCGCTTCGATCGCGCGCCTCAACCGCCCGAGCTCCTTCGAACGGCGGGCCACGATCTCCGCGCGCTGCCGCCGCATGCCGCGCCGGCTCGCCTGTGTCTCGCGTGCCGCCCGGGGCGGGGGATCCTCCTGCGCTTCCGCCTGCCAGCCGACGCGCTCGAGGAAGTCGGCGTAGCCGCCGTCGAACGGCAGGGCCTTCCCGCCGTCGAAGACGACCAGCTTCGTCGCCAGCGCCGACAGCACGCGCTCGACGTGGGTGACGATGACCACCGCGCCCTCGAAGGCGGAGATCGCCGCAAGGAACGCGTCCACGGATTCCTGGTCGAGGTGGTTCGTCGGCTCGTCCAGCAGGAGAAGATTCGCCGGCGCGGCGATGATCCTGGCCAGCAGCACGCGGCTGCGCTCCCCGCCCGAAAGCACGGAGATCTTCTTCTCCGCCGCGTCTCCCTCGAACATCATCGCGCCGCAGAGCGTGCGGACCTGCGTCCGCGTCAGGGCCGGGTTCGCCTGCCGGACCTCCTCCTCGACCGACAGCTCCGGGTTCAGCCTGTCCGAGTTCGCCTGCCCGAAGTAGCCGATCTTCAGGTTCGGCGCGGGATCGACGGCGCCGGAAACCGGAGCGAGCTCGCCGGCGAGGAGCCTTAAGAGGGTCGTCTTGCCGCGGCCGTTGGGCCCCACGACGGCGATCCGGTCGCGCCGCCCCACGGAAAGCGAGAGGCCCTCGATGAGCGACCGCCGCGCGTCGTACCCGAAGGACAGGTCGCGCGCCGCAAGCATCCACTTGCCCGGGAACGGCGGGGCCCGGAAGAAGAAGTCGAGGCCCCCGATTTCCTCCAGTTTCTCCAGCCGCTCGTGGCGGGCCAGCGCCTTGATGCGCGACTGGACGCCCCGCGCCTTGGTGGCCTGGGCGCGGAAACGCGCGATGAACGCCTCCGCTTCCTTCCGCCGGCGCTCGTCCTTGATCCGCGTCTGCTCGTGGATCATCTCCTCCTGCAGGATCTGCCGAGAGATCTTCTCCGTGCCGCCCGGCAGCTTCCGCACGCGCCAGCGGTGGATCGCCATCGTGTGGGTGGTGACGCTGTCCATGAAGTCCCGGTCGTGCGTGACGAGCAGCAACTCGCCGTTCCAGCCGCGCAGGAAGCGCCGCAGCCAGCGGATGGAGACGACGTCCAGGTAATTGGTGGGCTCGTCCAGCAACAGCAGGTTTGCGCCCGAAAGCAGCACCCGGGCCAGGTTCAGGCGCACCTGGTAGCCGCCTGAAAGGCCGTTCGGGTCGCGGGACAGGTCCGCCTCGCCGAAGCCCAGGCCCGTCAGGATCGCCTTCGCCCGGTAGGTTTCGTCCGTGCCGTCCTCCCGGAGAGGCAGCGCGGACGCCGCCTCTTCCAGCGCCGTCCGGCGCCGGAAACGCAGGTGCTGGGCGAGGTGCCCGATGCGGTACCCGGCCGGGACGGTCACCGTCCCCTCGTCGGGCGCCTCCTCTCCGAGGAGGATGCGGAAAAGGGTGGACTTGCCGTGCCCGTTGCGGCCCACGACTCCCACCCGCTCCCCGGGACCCACCTGGAAGGACACGTCCTCGAAGAGGGTTTGCTTTCCAAATGCCTTGCACAGGTTGTTTACGGTCAGCATGCGGGTCTGCGGGTCGGCGATGTCATGGAGGTCGGCTTTTCCGGACAGACCTATATTACACTACCGGTCTCCGATGACGCACAGGTCCTTTCCCAGTTCCTTGAACGCCTTGCCCGTTTCCTTCCCGGCCTCCTTGAATGCCTTCCCCGTGGCCTTGCCCGCCTTCTGCGCGCCCTTGCCGACGGCCTTTCCGCCTTTCTTCGCGGCTTTTCCCGTCGCCTTCCCCATCTCCTTGAAGCCATGCCCGACCTGCTTTCCCCCCTCCTTGATGCTTTCCTCCGAGAAACCGGACGAGGCTGCGAGCAGAATGGACAGGGCGGCCGCGAGAATTCGAAAACGCATCATAGACCTTCCTCCTGGCGTTTTCGCTTCCTTCCATGAATTGTACTCCCGGACCCGGCAGTCGGGGATCGGGCGTCACCAGGAATAGTGGACCGTGTAGGTCATGACCGCTTCGCCGCCGGCGGGAATCCTCGGGCGGAATTCGATCGTGCGCGCGTCGGTTTTCCCGTGAGGCATCGAGCTCTCCTTCAGCTCCCACTGGATCCAGCGGTACATGTGCTCGACCACCCGGGCCTCGACCTCCTCCTTCTTGTGGTTGCGCACCTTGATCTCGAACGATTCGTCCGCCCAGCGGTGGTTCGTGTCCAGCCGGAAATTCGTCTGGCGCCGCTCGCCGACGAGGTCGAAGGCGTTGCCCGTGTAGAGGCGCACCGTCTCGTCTTTCGGAGTGTGGTCGATGGCGTCCTCGCCGATGAACTCGTTCCGGCCGTCCATGTCGCGACGGTAGATCTTCACCTTCCCCTTCGGCAGCGGCATGCCGAGGCCCGATTTATCCGAGTTCGAAAACTCGAGCATCACCCAGACCTTGGGGTTCGACTGCGTTCCGTATTCGGGCCGCGTCCGGATGCTTTGGTAATCCCACCCACGATACCTCTGGTCCGGCTGGAAGCCGTCGTAGACGTAAATGCGTTCAGCGGGAACGCGGGATGCGCGGATGAACTCCACCTGCTTGATCTCGCGGTCCAGCACCGTCGTGGGCCGGGGCAGCGTGTAGAGGTGGTACTCCTCGAAGGTCCGCTCCGTCACCGCCCCCGGCGCCGGGGCGGAGGACCTGTCCAGCCTCCCGTACTCCATTGCCTGCGCGCCTTCCGCCCGCGCCCTCGCCACGTCTCCGGCCATGAGTTTCACGCTGGCGCTCTCGAAATCCTTTCCGCTCATGTTCTCGAGCGTGACCCATCCGACGATGTCGAACGCGTCGCCCTTTTCCGGTGCGGCGGCGTTGTAGGTGGCCTCCCAACGCATCCCGCCCGTAAGATAGGAGAATTCGACGTCGTGCTTCCCCCCCGCGTCGGTCCACAGGCGCCACAACAGCGTCGGCTTCAGGAAGGCTTTCGGGTCGAGGGCGTCGAAGATCGGTTTCCCCGGCAGGCCGAACTGGATTTTCCCGTCCACCTCCACGATCGGCTGACCGCCTCCCTGCGGCTGGCTGTAGACCATCTGCCGCATGGAATATTGCTGGCCGTATCGCTGAAACGCCGATGTGTGCGGGACGTAGCCGCTGCGCAGGACCTTCCCCTTGACGATTTTCTTTTCGCCCGTCTGGGGGACGGTGATCTCGAAATCCAGCATCGTCCCCTCCGACTTGCGGAGCAACAGCCCCTCGCTCAGGGGATCGCTCTCATAATTCTGCTCGAGGATCCGGATGGCCTCGGGGTTCTTCAGGTCGCGCAGGACCACCGAGTCGGGCTCGAGGTGCGCGGAGATGTCGGTGACGCGGACTTCACTCTCGCCTTCCTGAAGGTCCATCGTCCGGGTTTCCTTCACCGTGGCGAAGTTCTGGTTGTAGATGGTCAGCTGCGTCTGCGCCAGGACGGGGGCGGCGGCAAGAAGCGCCGACAGGGCGAGCATCTTCTTCATGGGAGCCTCCCGCGGTGCAAGATTGACCGCTCGACACCGGTCCGGCGGAAATAGTCCCCGGGTGGCGCTGGTTCTCCCCCACCCGCCGGGTGCCGTCGGCGCCTTGTGCGCCAAATCCATTGAATATCATTTATAAAACAAGATAGACGATATGACTGACCGGCCCCACTGATTGCGATAACGTGGATTAGCCGTCGGCAGATGGCATACCCCACGCAAAGGAGGCCGGTCATGAACAGGTTATTCGTTGGCATGGACGTGCACAAGGAGAAGATCGTGGT
>JACRIV010000110.1 GCA_016220005.1 Deltaproteobacteria bacterium | reverse complement strand
TATCCGGCGTTCAGGTCCGCGTCGATGCTCATCTGCTTGCCGGGCATGGCGTCGAGGGAGAAGCGGGCCGCCACCTCGGCGATGCGCCCGGCGCCCTTGGTGATGACGACGAAGTTGATGACGACCAGGATGAGGAAGACGACGATCCCGACCGCGTAGTTGCCCCCCACGACGAACTGGCCGAACGCCTTGATCACCGCGCCCGCGGCGTCGGCCCCCTCGTTGCCCCGCAGGAGGATCAGGCGGGAGGAGGCGACGTTGAGGGAGAGGCGGAACAGGGTGGTGGTCAGCAGGACGGAAGGGAACACGGAGAACTCGAGCGGCCGCACGATGTAGACCGACACGAGGAGGACGACGATGGCGATCGTGATGCTGAAGGACAGGAAGATATCGAGCAGGAACGGCGGGATCGGGATGATCATGAGGAAGATGATCCCGACGATCCCCAGGGGGACGAGCGCGTCCTTCCCGCGGGTTGCCGCCGCTGGCCGGAGGGCGGGATTGAGGGTCGGTGTGGCCGCCAAGGGGAGTCGTCTCCTTCCTAACCCGTCATCCGCCGGTCACGGAGCCTGTAGACGTACGCCAGGACCTCCGCCACGGCCTTGTAGAAATCGGGGGGGATCTCTTTCCCCTCGTCCACCCCCTCGTACAGGGCGCGGGCGAGGGGGGGACGCTGGACGACAGGGACGTTGTGCTCGGCCGCAAGCGTACGTATGCGGCGGGCCATGAGGTCGGCGCCCTTGGCGGTCACCCGCGGGGCGCTCATCGCGCCGCGCTCGTACTTCAGGGCGACGGCGTAATGGGTAGGGTTCGTGATGACGACGTCCGCCTTCGGGACCTCCTGGATGATCCTTCGACGCGCCTTTTCCCGCTGGATCGACCGGATCCGCCCCTTCACCATCGGGTCCCCTTCGGAGGCCTTCATCTCGTCCCGGATCTCCTGCGTGGTCATCCGGATCGACTTCTCGTAGTTCCACCGCTGGAACGCGTAGTCCGCGAAGGAAAGGACGAGGAGCGCCGCACCGCACTGCAGGAAGAGCGTCCCGGAGATGTGCGCCATGTAGGCGATGATCTCCGCCGGGGGCCGCTCGATGATGGCCGGGAGCGTCGGGATCTCGCGCCGGACGATCTTATAGGCCAGGTACCCGACGAGGGAGAACTTGATGAAGGACTTCCCCAACTCCTCCACGGAGGGGAGGGAGAACAGCCGGGAGAATCCCGCCGCCGGGTTCAGCCTCTCCAGATTCGGTGTGAGCGGGACCAGGGTGAACAGGGGGCCCACCTGCGCGAAGTTGGCTGCGGCCCCGCACAGGAGGGTGATCGCGAATACAGGCAAAAGGACGATGCCGCAGCGCAGCATCAGGTCCATCATCAGGGTGTGCAGGCCGTCCACCGACTCCACCCTGGCGGGGGAGGCGGTGAGGAAGTCGCGGATGATGCCGGAGAGCCCGCCCACGATGTGCCCGGAGAAGAAGTAGAGGGCCGCGAACCCGCCGAGCAGGACCGCCGCCGAGGGGATCTCCCGGCTCCGGGCGACGTTCCCTTTGTTGCGCATCTCCTCCCGTCGTTTGGGCGTCGCGGATTGCGTGCGTTCGGGGTCGGCCATCGTGCTCCCTACCGTGCGATGTTGAGAATGACCAGCAGCTCGTTATCGAGGATCCCGATCAGCTTCTGGACGCCCGCCAGGAAAAACGGGACCGACAGGACGAACATCAGCACCCCGGCGACGGCGTTGACCGCGAATCCCATGAAGAACACGTCCATCTGCGGCATCGAGCGGGACAGGATGCCGAGCGCGATGGTGATGAACATCGTGATGGCGAGGACCGGCGCGGAGAGGGCGAGCCCGTAGGCGAAGGTCGCGGTGCCCATGCGGACGAGGCTTCCCGTCCGGACCGCGTCGACGGCGAAGCTTCCCAGGGGGAGCGACCGGAAGCTCTTCACGAGGGCGGCGACGAACAGGTGGTGCCCGTCGCTCATGACGAACGTGAGCAGCGCCGTCAGCCCCATCAGGGAGGAGAACACCGAGACCTGCAGCTCGCTTTCCGGGTTCATGACGTTGGCGATCGCGAACCCCATCTGGTAGCCGCCGAGCTGCCCGCCGAGCTCCGCCGCGGCGAAGAGGAGCACGCCGACGAAGCCGAGGAACCCTCCGAGGACCACCTCGGCGATCATCGCCGGGATGAACCCTTCCGACTCGGGAGCGATCGGGGACACCGGCAGGAGCGGCAGGACGGCCATGGTGATGAGCAGGGACAGGAGGATCCGGACCATCGCGGGAACGTTCCGGTTTCCGAGGACCGGCGTGGCGAACACCAGCCCCGACACGCGCACGAAGGCCAGGAGGAAGGTCCCGATCATTTCCGGCCTGGGAACGGCGAGGTCCACAGTCACTTCGCCAGCGTCGGCAGCGCTTCGAAGATCCAGCGCGCGAAGTCGAGGAACGTGTTCGTGATCCATGGGAAGAAGATCGCCAGAGCGAGGAAGACGGACACGATCTTGGGGACGAACACCAGGGTCGGCTCCTGGATCGAGGTGACGGTCTGGAAGATGGAGAGCAGGACGCCCACGATGAGCGATGCGAGCAGCATCGGGGCGGAGCACAGCAGGACCACGTAGAGGGCTTTCCGGATGATCTCCGTGACCAGGTCGGGCGTCAACGCCTTTCTCCTTTCAGACCGTGAAGCTCTTCATGAGCGATCCGACGATCAGGTTCCAGCCGTCCAGGAGGACGAAGAGCATGAGCTTGAACGGCAGCGAGATCATGATCGGGGGGAGCATCATCATCCCCATGGACATGAGCGACGAGGCGACGACCATGTCGATGACCAGGAAGGGGATGTAGATCAGGAAGCCGACCTGGAATGCGGTCCGCAGCTCCGACAGGACGAAGGCGGGGGTGATGACCGACATCCCCAGGTCCTTCACGTTGTTCGGCCTGGGCGTCTTCGACAGGTTCACCATCAGCGCGAGGTCCTTGTCCCGCGTGTTCGCCGCCATGAAGGTCTTCAGGGGGCCGGTCCCCTTCTCCCACGCCTCCTCCTGGGTGATCTTCCCGGAGAGGAACGGCTGGAACGCCTCGCTGTTCACCTTCGTGATGACGGGCGACATGATGAAGAAGGTCAGGAAGAGCGCCAGACCCACCAGCACCTGGTTGGGGGGGGTCTGCTGCGTCCCGATCGCCTGGCGGAGGAACGAGAAAACGACGATCAGCCGCGTGAACGATGTCGTCATGATCAGGATCGAGGGGGCCAGGGACAGGATGGTGAAGAGGATGAGCACCTTCACCGAAGTGGCGACCTCTCCCGGGCGGTTGCCGTCGGCCACGCCGATGCTGATGCTCGGCAGCGGGATCGGCTGCGCGGCCGAGGCCGCGGGAAACAGGGAGAGGACCGCCCCGATGACAAGGAGCGCGATCGCGAACCAGGCGCGGTGGCGACAGGCGAGAACCCCGCCGGGATTCCGCGTGCGAACCGCCGCAACGGGGTACCCCGTGAGGCGGCTGAGCACGCGTGCAGGCCACCCGAGGAAGAGGGGTCCCCGCGTCGGGACGGCAGGGCTTCCGGGCATTCAGCTGCTCCTTTCCGCAGTGTCGTCGCGAACCTTGTCGATGAGCGAGAACCCCGCGGGGGAGAGGCCGAGCAGGTACCTCGCCCCGAACGCTTCGAGGACGACGATCTGGGCCTTCGGGCCGATCCGCCGAATCTCGGAGACGGAGAGAGATCTCCCGGCTCCCCCCGCCTGGGAGAGCCGGTCCATGTACTTCTTCGAGTAGTGCGAGATGGCCAGCAGGATGCCAAGGACGACGGCGAGCGACAGCAGCATCTTCACGGCGGCCCAGAGGAAGGAAGGCCCTTCCGGGGCGCCCGCGGCCACCGCCGGACCGGCGGCCAGGAGGAGCGGAATTCCCGTTGCGACGACGAGGCAGGCCGTCCGTCTCATTTGAGCATTTCCACCCGCTCGTCCGTCGGGGCGATCTCCGTCAGCTTGATCCCGAACTTGTTGTTCACCACCACCACTTCCCCCCGGCCGATCAGCTTTCCGTTCACGTGCACGTCCAGGGGCTCCTCCGCGGCCTTCGAAAGCTCCAGGACCGATCCCCGTCCCAGCCGGAGGAGCTCGCCCAGCTGCACCTTGGTCTTCCCGAGCTCGACGATGACCTTCACGGGGATGTCCAGGAGGAAATCGATGTCCCGCGCCAGCTCCTGCTTCGGATCCTTTTCGGTTTCGCTCGACTCGCCGATTCTGTCCTGCATGGCCGCTCCTTTAGCCGACGGTGATTTTTATCGCCCTTTTCCCGCGGGAGATCCCCGCCCGCCCGGCCATCTTGGGCTTTCCCTCGACCAGGATGCTGACATGGGAGTTCGCCTCGCGGTCCGTCGCGATGACGTCTCCGGGCTTGAGGGAGAGGATGTCCCGTATGGGGATCTGCGCCTCCCCCAGCATGACGGAGAGCTCGACGGGGATCCCATGGAGCATTCCGCGCAGCCTGGCCGCAAACTCCCCGGACTTGGGGTCGATCTCGGACTTGACCTGGCGCGACTTGAGGGGCTCGATCAGGGCGATCGGAAGGGCCACGCAGAAGTCGCGGGAGAGGGCGGTGTCCGCCGCCAGGCGGAGGTTGATGATGTAGAGCTGGTCCTGGCCGTCCGCCACCGCGATCTTCTTCGCGTGGGTTTCGACCTTCTCGAACACGAACCGCATGGGGGCGATCTGGGACCAGGCCTTCGTGAGCTCCGTCGTGATCCCCGTCATTAGCCTGTGGATCAGCCGGACCTCCAGCGTGGAGAACTCGCGCCCTTCCGGGTCCTCGATGTTCCCCTCGCCCCCCAGCATCAGGTCGATCAGGGCGTAGGCGAGGTAGGGAGACATCGCCAGGAACATCCGGCCGCCGGCCGATTCGGCGGTGAGCAGCCCGAGGCAGGAAGGCCCCTTGAAATGGGATAGGAAGCTCGAAACCGTCTCGCTGTAGCTCGACGTGGTGACGACCGTGATCTCCCGGTGGAGGGCCCCCGACAGGTGTCCGCTCGTGCCTTTCGCGAACCCGTCCTGGATGATCTCGAGGATGGTCTGCTGGACCCCGCCGATCAGCTTGCGGGACATGAAGTCGAAGGGGGTGCAGAAGGTCTGCTGCGCCGAGGAAGGCCTGTCCTCGATCTCCCCGTTGTCGTAGGCGTCCAGAAGGGCGTCGACTTCTTCCTGTGTCAGGATTTCCCGCACGGCCAAAGCGCCCCTTATTGGACGACGAGGTCCGTGAAGTACACCCGTTTCACGGTGCCGGTCTCGAGGATCTTGTTCAGGCGGTTCTGGATCTCGCTCTGGAGCGTGATCTTCCCCTCGATGGAGTGGATGTCTCCGTAGGTCAGGCTGCTCATCAGCAGGATCATCGCGTCCCGGATCTGGGGGATCCTCCCTTCCGCTTCCTGGGTCGCTCGGGGCTCGCTGAGCTCGAGGGTCACGCTGATCTTGAGGTACCGGTTGCTGTCGATGTCGGCGAGGTTGAGGATGAACGGCTCCAGGGGGAAGAAGAGCGGGCTTCCGCCTTTCCCTTCCTTTCCTCTCTCCTTCCCGTGTGCCCCCTCCTTGGCGGGGGCGTTGTGCGCGGCGGCTTCCTTCGTCGCTCCGCCCTTACCGGAGTTGAGGAAGAAGAAAAGCCCGATCCCGACGGCGGCGACCGCGGCCGCCCCGATGCCTCCGATGATGAAGATCTTCTTCCTGTTCGGGCGGGGGGCGTCCGCGTGGGCCCC